>NZ_JACOGB010000008.1:0-310198 GCF_014284215.1 Undibacterium sp. FT79W
TTTTGCTTTTAGCGCAGGATTATCATGTTTCGGCGCTGGTGGCTTTATTTCTGATCCTGACGTCTCTTCCCATTACCACTCCTTATTCAGCCGTCTTCTGCTCTTCGATCTTACTGACCAGCGGTCACTATGGCTGGATGAATGGTAAGCCTTCTTAGTCCGGAAGACTTAAAATGACATACTGTAAAAATTTACTATAAGAATCATGATTTCTACTCAAGCAAAAGGCTTCTCTTTAGTCGAAGTGCTCATCGCCGTCTTTGTGTTGGCGCTCGGAGTAATCGGGGCTGCCGGATTGCAGCTAGCAGCAGTTCGTACTTCACAACAAAGCGGGTATCAGACTATTGCAGTTGAATTGGCAAATGAGCTTGCAGATAAAATGCGATCAAGCGATGCTCAAATGAAGTTATCTGACTCAGCAAATGTGTTTGCTAATATTAAGTACGATTCTGCTTCTGACTCTGATCCTACCGCGCCTACACTTTGTTATAGCTCATCAGCTAATTGCAATGCAAATGATTTGGCAAAAGCAGATATTTACGAGTGGTTGGTCAATGTAAAAAAACTACTGCCAGGTGGCAGAGTTTTAGTTTGTCGTGATTCGGCGCCGTTCGATACTTCCGCTAAAGCTCTTACATGGACCTGCACCGCTGACTCTAATGCGGGATTAACAATAAAAATTGGCTGGAAGAGCAAAAATCCTGATGGAAGTTTTGTTACTAGTAATGGTGCAACACCACCAAGTGTTGCACTGACTGTTGAATCTTACGTGAAATAGTTATGTTTAAAAATACTCTTAAGTATTCCTCGGTAGCTTCTTCGAATGGGAAGCAGAATGGCTTAACTTTGATTGAATTGCTGATTTCAATTACTGTTGGGTTACTCGTAGTATTAGCTGCAACTGGCTTAGTTATTTCTACAAAGCAATTATTTCTTAGCCAAACCGAGGGAAGGGAGACGCAGGACACAACGCGCTTTGCGTTAGATAACATTTCTCGTTCGGTCCGCCAGGCTGGCTATGTAAATTATGATTTCGTTAATTCTGCAAAAATTACTCCTTCTACTGCAAGTGCTGATATCGTAGGTATGGATGCAAATAGCGTATCCGCAACATCGGATGATATTGCTTCTCCTACCGGTAACTCTGTGAATTTTAGTGACTTATTAGCTATTCGTTTTTTTGGGTCTGGAAAAACCGGTACTGGTGATGGATCTGTCAGCAATTGTGCAGGATTTTCAGTTCCTGAACCTGTTTCATCAAATACAGCAGGCCAGGATCGTGGATGGAGTATTTATTACGTGGCAAACGATGCCAATGGCGAACCTGAACTATTTTGTAAATATTACAGTTCCGACTCTGGCAAATGGAGTGCGCAGTCGCTTGTCAAAGGAGTCGAATCATTTCAGGTACTGTATGGTGTTGACACGAGCAATCCAAAGGATGGTACCGCAAATAAATTTTTAACTGCGACGGCTGTGAATGCTTTAGATGCAGCTTTGGTGTTGGATGGTAATACTGCAGATGAAAAAGCCAAAGATTTGAACCGTAAAACTTTTTGGAAAAAAATCACAGAAATAAAAGTTGCTTTGCTTGTCAGTGGTGCTCAGAATTCACGTCAGGACGAGGCTAAAACAACTTATGACTTGTTTGGCGCAAGTTATGCATCCACGAGCTCTGGAGTTGATAACGGTACCACTATCAGGGAGGCAGATATACCTGAATCAAGGAGAAATCGAATACGAAAAGTATATAACGCGACGATTCAGGTTCGTAATGTTTGTGACGTTGATCCTGACCGTGACACTTGCCGTTCTCCAAATTGAGTCGAATATGTTTAGATTAAAAATTATGTCGCAGACGGGTGTAAATTTATCTCAGTTTTCTTTGTTAAAACGACAAAGAGGGGCATCGCTGATTGTCTCGTTGCTGATGTTGATTGTTGTGTTGATGCTGAGTATTTCTCTTGCAATGGTTTCGTTACAAGGAGAAAAAGCATCAAGGAGTGATCGCGACCGCCAAATTGCATTAAATGCGGCTGAGGCAGCGCTAAAAGACGCTGAAATGGATATTGATCCTCAAGTCGTTCTTGCCAACGGAAGAAGCAATCTATTTGACGCAACATCTAATCTTTTTTTCGAGACTGGATGTGCATCTGGCGACGGTAATCTTTATCAGGGTATGTGTGCTGCAGCCGTAGAAGGGCAGCAACCAACTTGGATGACTGTCAATATTGCTGATGATAGTGCTGGCTCTGTCTCAGTGAAATATGGCCGTTTTACTGGTCAAACTATGCCGACTGAAAAAGGAGCATTTCCGGCTAGGTTGCCACGCTACATTGTTGAAGCGGTTCAGGATACTGAAGCTGGGGGCAAAGCTGACGATCAAACCAAATATATTTTCCGCATTACCGCGATTGGTTTTGGTCCTAATCCAAATGCCAAGGTGGTTTTACAGTCTTTCTACAGAAAAGCTGTTAAGTCATGAAATTTGTACAACCAGAGTTAACTTTAAAACTCTGGCCGGAGAGCTAATATGAAAAAAATAATTAAGTCTGTCGTTTCAATCAGTTCCTTGCTTGCTAGCACTCTGGTCGTTGCCGCGCCGCCAGTAGTTAATCTGGCTAACGTACCTCTTTATTCCGGGGGGGGGAGTGTAAGACCAAATTTATTGTTGGATCTTTCCGTGGAGTTTCCGACAGTAAAAGCGGCTTATGGCAATGCAAGCGACTACAATAAAACCGTCGAATATCTTGGTTATTTTAATTCTAAGAAATGCTATACAAATGGCGGGGTTAAGAGTTTTACTTTAGTAAATACATCTGGTACCGCAACTGGCAGTTCAAAGACAGCGAGTTGGTCGAATACTCAACCAACTTTGGCAAATGCGCCCAATTCTTTTTTCCAAATTTCTGGAAACGCAGACAGTAATTATGAGTGTGACGGAAGTTCGTTCAGCGGTAATTTTATGAATTGGGCCTCATCTTCTGCGATTGATATGTTACGGCTCTCCCTGACTGGTGGAGATCGTATTTACGATGGCGACACCCAGACAATATTACAAAGAGCTTTTCTATATAGCAGTTTTTATAATTCAGGTTATTTTACAAAAAAATCAATTAAAGCATCTACAACTCAGAGCGCACCAAATAAGGTAACACCGTATTCTGTTACGACGCTGTATATCTTGAATTGCGATAATAAAATTTTATTTAACGATACTACTACTACAGCTAGTTGTGGAACTAACAGAACCTACCCTACCAATTTATCTTCTAGTGATTCAAAGTTGATTTCTGGCACCGACAGAACTTTAGGTGAATTTCTTGTTCGGGTGCAGGTATGTGATGCAAACGAAGCATCAACGAGGACAGATTTGTGCCTCAAATATCCTAATGGTAGCTACAAACCAGTGGGAAACATGCAACGGAATCAGAACAACGTAAGGTATGGTGCTTTTGGTTATCTGATGAATAACGTGAATACTCGTTATGGTGGGGTGTTACGTGCGCCTTTGAAGTACGTTGGTAGCAAGCAATATCGCGCCGCAAATGGTTTTGCGGAAGAAGTAAATGATCGCCCCGAATGGGATGCTAATACCGGGATTTTTGCTGCAAACTCAGAAAATGACGCCTCCGGAAATAGTGGTGTTATTAATTATCTGAATAAATTCGGACGCACTGGAAATTACAAAGGCTACGATCCTTTGAGCGAGTTGTATTATGAGAGTATCCGATATTTGCAAGGAAGACAGCCCACATCGAATGCCTATTCATCAATGTCAACGACGGAGCAGGATAACTTTCAAGTGCTGACAACTTGGGTTGACCCGGTAGAAGCCTCATGCCAGAAAAATTATATTATTGCCATTGGTGATGCCAATACTCACCAAGATACTTATATTCCAGGTGGAACTTTAACCGGAGCTAGTCGTAGTAAACGTGCAGCAGATACAGCAACAACACAGTGGCCAGCTTTTAACGTGGCAACGCAGACTGGTCTAGTTGCAGCCTTGGAGTCTTCATCTTCATCTGGGAATTCGGCTCCGGCTACTTCCTTGGCTAATATGGCGACAGCTTATACTGGGTCTAGCAACGGAACGTTCTATATGGCGGGTACAGCCTATTGGGCTCACACGAACGATATTCGTCTTGATAAGCCAGTGCGCGTCAAAACCTTCACTATTGACGTAGACGAAAATGGGAATGGCTCTATTGATAATGCGTCCAGAAGCAATACTGCTCCGCGTTTGTCTCAGCTTTATCTGACGGCAAAATATGGCGGTTTTAATGATCTTAACCTTGATTTAAATCCGTTCAAGACGTTTGGTTCGGACGGCAAAACGGTTGTTAATAATAATAAGGAGTGGGCGAGCGGAAATGGTACTGATCCTGACAATTTTTTTCTCGCCAGTGAACCAAAGAAGATGATGGCAGCGATCGACAATATTTTTAAATCTGTTGCTTCTAGCGGGGGGAATCTTGCTGGTGTAGGTATTTCGTCAAACTACGCGAGCGATAATCCTTTTGTTTATGCCCCAGGGTTTAAGGCAGAAAAGTGGTCAGGCAGTCTGAATAAAATATCTGCAATTGGATCAAATCAAACGCCGGTCTGGGATGCAGGAATTATTCTGACTGGTGATCCAGTTGCTAAACCCTCGATTGCTCCAAATCCTTTACCAGCGAATCGTAATATTTTTACTTCTAAAGTTGCAGCGGATGGTTCTTTGTCTTTAACCTCATTTTCATCTTCAGGGGGCGCGTTTAGTACGGCGGATCTACTTGCATTGAATACAGATCCACATACTGGGACAGTAGATAATTTTGCAATAGACAGAATTAATTTTTTACGTGGAGACCGTAGTCAGGAGCAATCGAAAGATGCGTCAGGTAACGTGACAGGTAAGTTCAGGGTTCGCGATAGTGTACTGGGGGATATTATTAACAGTGCACCAGTGTATTACGGTGCACCTTCAAAAAATATCACCGGCACAGGATATAGTACTTTTTATAAGAACTACGTTAATCGGCAGAAAGCTGTGTACGTAGGTTCAAACGATGGCATGCTCCATGCATTTGATGCGGACAATGGTACGGAGTTGTTTTCTTATGTGCCTAATGCATTAATTTCAAAATTAAACAAGCTCACTGACCCGTATTATAGTCATCAGGCATTTGTTGATGGTCGTATAACGGTAAAAGAGGCTCAGGTAAAAGGGAACTGGAAAACATTATTAATATCGGGATTTGGTGCTGGGAATAAAGGTGTGTTCGCTCTTGACGTCACAAATCCAGCCAATTTTTCAGGTGGCTTGGGTGCTCTTTGGGAGTTCACAGATAAGATAGATGCCGATATGGGGTATGTGCTTTCACCACCAATGATTGCAAAATTCCGTACTGGAGGAACTGCAAGTAATCCTACCTATTCTAATTTCGTCGTTGTTTCCAGTGGGTATGATAACTACGATTCGAATCCCTCTGCGACAGGTCAGGGTGCGTTGTTCTTACTTTCGTTAGACAAAAATCCCGGGGATCCTTGGACAATTAATTCAAACTATTTCAAGTTGTTAACTCCAATTAAAGATGCGACTCAGCGTAACGGCTTGGGCGCCCCTAACGTGACATATGGCAATGATGGCGGGGTGAATTATGCTTACGCCGGTGATTTGCAAGGAAATATGTGGCGGTTTGATTTTACTGGAACAGATTTATCAAAGGCTAAAACAATAACTACGCCTGTGTTCACGGCAAAAACTCCAACAGGTGAAACACAGCCAATTACTGTGCAGCCTCAGATCGTATTTGCTCCTGGAGGCGGTTATATCCTTCTGTTTGGTACCGGAAAATATTTAGAAACCTTTGACGTTACACCAGTAAATTATCAAGTGAATACTTATTACGCGATACTTGATAGACCTTGTCCGCGTTCGAATGCGAGTTGTCCTACTGATACGTTTACGGTTACGGTTACGGAGCGTAGCGAATTGGCACCGAGAACGACTGCTGTGGCTGGAACTGGATTGACCTTAACTGGTGATAAGTTTACTTACGGCACGGCGACAGGGACAAAAAAAGGCTGGTATTTTGATTTTTATGATTCGAAGAATACCGGTGAGCGTATTCATCACACATTACCCGGTGCAATTGCTGGTAACTATTACTTTTTTAATACCTTAATTCCAAGTAACGATCCTTGCTCAGGCGGCGGTGGTCGTGAATATATGGTGGATGTGCTAACTGGCTTGAATTCAGATGTGACTGGTACTTTGTCAACGATTGGTTTATTAACATCGCCAGTGATTATTTATACATCAACTACTACCGGAGACAGAAACGCGACGGGTAGCCGTAAAATTACCACATCAATTACTAAAGTTGATAGTGGACCTAATGGCAGCAAACGTACAGCAGCGCCTGATGCAGTGACACGTGCCGGGCGTTTGAGTTGGAGAGAATTGCAAAATTATGACGAAATGCGTAAAGCTGCAATTTCTAGTGGACAGTAATTTTTATTATTGAGCGTAATATGAAAAATAGCAGAATAAAAGGCTTTACCTTAATAGAACTAATGATTGTCGTTGCCATAATGGGGATATTAACAACGATAGCGTACTCTTCATATGTTTCTTCCATAACTAAAGCGAAAAGATCTGAGGGGAAATCGGCTCTCATGAAATTGATGCAACAAGAAGAACGTTTTTATACACAAAATAATAGTTATATTGTCTTTTCCCAGGCATCCAGCGATGCGAATGAGATGAGGTTTAATTGGTTCTCGGGGGATAATTCTAGTAAAAGCGCTTATGAAATTAAAGCTACGGCTTGTTCAGGAGATACCATACAAAATTGCGTTTTATTGACTGCCACACCAGGTACTACGAATGTCGATGGTAAATTTAAAGATACGGTTTGTGGAAATCTGACATTAACAAGTACAGGCGTCAAAGGTTTTACCGGGGCAAATGGAACAAAAGATGACTGTTGGTAAAATGAAAAAGACATTCAAATATACTCCTGCAAGAGGCGGGTTTTCTCTGGCCGAATTAATGGTAACAGTTGCGATCGCCGCTATATTAATTGCAATTGCTGCACCAAGTTTTAGTGTTTTCATTGATAACCAAAAATTATTAACTACGGCCACGGAATTCTATTCTGCAGTTAATATGACGAGGTCTGAAGCAATTAAAAGAGGCGCTCAAGTAACGCTTGCGGCAAATGATGGAGTCGCCTGGACTTCAGGGTGGACAGTGTTTGTCGACACAAATGGAAATGCTCGTCCGGATGCAGGGGAAACGACAATATTTACCCATGATGCCACTTCCCAAAAAATGGAGGTGGTAGGCCAGTTCACGGACGGCACATCTCCTTATATCTCTTATACTGGCAATGGTAGAAGCAGGACAAATGCGAATAGCCAACAGCCTCAAGCCGGGACTATTTCATTCAAATTGGGAGCAGCAACTCGGCGGGTAAAAGTGAATTTTTTAGGACGTGCGCGCATTTGCAATCCTGATACCGATTTAAAAACCTGTGCGGATAACGCTACGGGAGATTAGTTGATATCGTGGTAATGATTTTTAGCCGAGAGCAGGGTTTTTGTGAGAGATTTCAGTGATCGATCAGGAATATAAAAACCTGCTGCAATTCTTACGGGTTAAGCAATCGGAAATGTTCGATGTCGGTAGAGGGGAGTGGTTGTACGTTTTTCCTTAACCGGAGAGGTACCTAAACCGGCAATCCTGCAATCCTGCACTATCCGGCAGGTGAGGCCTGAATATTTCCATCCAATATCCAGAGAGAGCGACTCCTGGATATGAAATGTGTGCAGAATAAAAAAGAGTTACAAGCATAAGCGAGTAACTCTTTTTTATTTTCCTACTTATTTGGCTCCCCGACCTGGACTCGAACCAGGGACCTGCGGATTAACAGTCCGTCGCTCTACCGACTGAGCTATCAGGGAATAGAAGAATTTTATATCTTCGTTTAACTTTTTACGCACAGTGATTTGTTATTAAGTTCACTGCTTACTTCGAATTCTGTGGCTCCCCGACCTGGACTCGAACCAGGGACCTGCGGATTAACAGTCCGTCGCTCTACCGACTGAGCTATCAGGGAACAGAGACAAAGATTATATTCGTTGCCCCTTAACTTGTCAACGACTCAAGCCATTCAAACTCACAAAACCTTAGCGATAGCATCGATGACGTTATCGATGTTTTTGCTATTCAACGCCGCGACACAGATGCGTCCGGTGTCAACGGCATAAATGGAATTACCCTCACGGAGTTTGCCAACTTGTTCCTTAGTTAAACCAGAGTAAGAAAACATACCGCGCTGCTGAATAACAAAATCAAAGTTGTGAGTCGGCGCTTTTTCTTTTAGTTTTGCAACGAAAGCATGGCGCATTTCACGTATGCGGACGCGCATGCCGGCCAACTCTTCTTCCCAAAGTTGGCGTAATTCTGGCATGGCTAATACTGTTGCGACAACCTGTCCGCCGTGTGATGGTGGATTTGAATAGTTTGTACGAATAACGCGTTTTAATTGCGACATGATGCGTGCCGCTTCATCTGCGCTGGATGCAGCAATACTGAGCGCACCAACGCGTTCACCGTAAAGCGAGAATGATTTGGAAAATGAGTTAGAGACAAATAATGCACCGCCTGCTTCAGCAAAACGGCGTACCACTTTTCCATCAGCTTCTATGCCGTCGCCGAAGCCTTGATATGCCATATCCAGGAATGGAATTAAACCGCGTTGGGTGACGACTTCGATGACTTGTGTCCATTGATCATCCGTCAGGTCTGCGCCGGTTGGATTATGGCAGCAGGCGTGCAGCAATACGATAGAGCCGGCTGGCATGGTTTTCAATGCATCTAACATACCTGCAAAATTGACGCCGCGGGTATTGGCGTCATAGTAGGGATAGTTGTTGACTTTGAAGCCGGCGGATTCAAACAGGGCGCGATGATTTTCCCAGCTAGGGTCACTGATCCAGACTTGTGATGTAGGTGCAAAGCGTTGCAAAAAGTCTGCGCCCAATTTCAATGCGCCTGTACCGCCAATGGCTTGTGCTGTGATAGCCCGTTTTTCCAGAACCACTGCGCTGTCAGCACCAAAAACTAATTCCTGCACTGCTTTATCGTAGGCTGCGAGCCCTTCAATCGGTAAATAAGTACGTGGTGCATATTTCTCGATCAGAATCGCTTCAGCCTTTTTTACACACTCGAGCAAAGGAACCTTGCCATTGTCGTCGTAGTAAACGCCAACACCAAGATTGACTTTTGCTGGATTTTGATCCGCGTTGTACGCTTCAGTAATACCCAGTATCGGGTCGCGAGGTGCCATCTCGATGGCAGAGAACAGAGGAGAAGAGGTAGGAGCAGTCATGATAATATGGAAAATTATCTGCCGTTGCCGACAGTAATGGTTGGAGTGATAAAAATACGAATGTTATAGGGCTTACGTAAAATTGTTCAGGCTAGGTATGCTGAGCAAGACAGTGTTATCAGTATGGATGGTACTAATCAGTTGACGCGTGGATAGCGCGTTTTCACGTTTGTTTTGCGTAAATCCTATCAGCCTCATATTCTAACAAAGGTAATAGAACCATGGCGGTCGCACCTGTGAATTCAGTCGCTTTATCTGATCAATTGGATGAAGCAAAGTTTATATCGTTTCCAGACTCTCCTTATCAGTTATATCAATTGTTTCAGCCAGCTGGTGATCAACCAACTGCTATTGCTCAGTTGGTGGAGGGCATCAATGACGGACTATTTTTTCAAACTCTGCTGGGGGTGACGGGCTCAGGTAAGACGTACACGATGGCAAATGTCATCGCAAGAACTGGCCGTCCGGCGATTATATTTGCACCGAATAAAACCTTGGCTGCTCAGTTATACAGTGAGTTCAGAGAGTTTTTTCCGCGCAATGCAGTTGAGTATTTTGTGTCTTACTACGACTACTATCAGCCTGAAGCCTATGTACCCCAACGGGATCTGTTCATTGAAAAAGATTCCGCGATTAACGAGCATATCGAACAGATGCGCTTATCGTGCACCAAATCACTGATGGAGCGTCGGGATGTGATTATCGTGGCAACTGTGTCAGCCATTTATGGTATCGGTAATCCTAACGAATATCACAAAATGATTCTGACTTTGCGTGCCCGAGACAAAGTCAGTCAGCGTGATGTCATTGCCCGTCTGATACAGATGCAGTATTCGCGCAATGAAGTTGATTTTGGTCGCGGTACTTTCCGGGTACGCGGCGACACCATTGATATTTTCCCAGCTGAACACGCTGAACTCGCGGTTCGTGTGGAAATGTTTGACGACGAAATCGAAAACTTACAGCTGTTCGATCCACTGACGGGTCGTATTAAGCAGAAAATTCCTCGTTTCACCGTATATCCGGGTTCGCATTATGTAACACCACGCGAGACGGTTTTGCGGGCGATAGAAACCATTAAAGAGGAGTTGCGCGAACGCCTGGATTTCTTCCGTCGGGAAAACAAGCTGATTGAAGAACAGCGTATCGAGCAACGTACCCGCTTTGATCTGGAAATGATGGCGGAGATAGGTTTCACAAAAGGGATTGAAAATTATTCGCGCCACTTGAGCGGCGCTAAAGCGGGCGAGCCGCCACCGACGCTGGTCGATTATTTGCCGGCAGATGCGTTGATGTTTCTGGATGAGTCGCATGTGCTGACCGGGCAATTGAATGGCATGTACAACGGTGACCGGGCGCGAAAAACCAATCTGGTCGATTATGGTTTCCGCTTGCCGTCGGCACTTGATAATCGTCCGCTAAAGTTCGCTGAATTTGAAAGCAAAATGCGGCAAACCGTGTTTGTATCTGCGACACCGGGAGATTACGAGCACCAGCATGCCGATCAGGTGGTGGAGCAGGTCGTCCGTCCGACAGGATTAGTCGATCCCGAAATCGAAGTGCGGCCAGCGTTAACGCAAGTTGACGATCTGATGGGCGAAATCACCGACCGCGTGAAGAAAAATGAGCGGGTGCTGGTCACGACCCTGACCAAACGCATGTCGGAACAGTTAACGGAATTTTTAACTGAGAACGGCATTAAAGTCCGTTATTTGCACAGCGATATTGATACCGTTGAGCGGGTGGAGATTATCCGTGATTTGCGTCTGGGCACCTTTGATGTATTGGTGGGTATTAACTTGCTGCGTGAAGGGCTGGATATTCCTGAGGTTTCATTGGTGGCGATTCTGGATGCGGATAAAGAAGGCTTTCTGCGCTCTGAGCGCAGCCTGATTCAGACGATTGGTCGTGCGGCGCGTAACCTGCATGGAAAAGCGATTCTGTATGCCGATAAGATCACAGATTCTATGCGTCGCGCCATGGGCGAAACCGAACGTCGTCGCAACAAGCAGCTGGCATTCAACCTCGAAAATAATATTACTCCGACAGGTATCCGCAAACAGATTAAAGACATTATCGATGGCGTGTATAACCAGCAGGAAGCCAGAGATGATCTCGTGGCGGCGCAGGAGCAGGCAAAATACGAAGTCATGAGTGAGAAGCAGATCAGTCGTGAAATAAAACGTCTGGAAAAACTGATGCTGGATCACGCAAAAAATCTGGAGTTCGAGAAAGCCGCACAAGTCCGCGATCAGCTCGCGCATTTGAAACAGCAATTGTTTGGTGCCGGCGGCAGCGATAATGTGCCCGTCTGAAGATGGAATAAGGCGCAGCTATTTTCTTAGGTGCAGGTGATACGGAACGGAATCCGCCGTATCACCTGTTTCCGTTATTGCGTTATTGCGGGCTGGCGGGGTGCCATTCTCAGCAATCACAGCAGTCAAAGCGATATGTACTTAATACTGCCAGCGTTTATGTCCGGCTTCTGGTAAATCCTGCATCAGGCAAACCTGATTACGCCCGGCTTGTTTTGCCTGATACAGTGCGGCATCGGCTTGTAAGAACAGATCGTTTTCAGTTTTGCAGCAAGGGAAATCGGACAGGCCGCCGCTGAACGTGAATTGCTTATTTTCTCCCGGCCTGGTTTCAAAAATGATGTTGCTGAACGCCTCGCGCATCGCGTCCAGCTTTAGTTTGCCTTGTTCGCGATCGCAATCCCAGAATATCACCACGAATTCTTCGCCACCGAAACGGCTCAGCAAATCATGCTCGCCCAGCAATCCTGAAAGTACCAGCGATAAACGTTTAATGACGATATCACCGAAATAATGTCCCCAGGTATCGTTGATGAGCTTGAATTTATCGATGTCGAGAATGCCATAGGCGAGGCACTTTCCTTCGCGATTGGCGCGGCGTATCAATTCCTGCGCTTTCTTTTGCAAACCGATTTTATTCAGCAGACCCGTTGCGCGGTCGCGGCTGATCAGATCTTTGCTGGCGCGGATTTTATCGATACGATTCAGTAGCAGGCGGGTCAGTACGTCGTTGTCCGTCTTTTGTATGATTTCATCGAAGCCGCTGTCGAGCGCGTGTCGTGCGAGCACGGTATTCGCCTCTTGTTGCAGCATGATGATTTCACGACTCTGATCGAATTCAATGTTCTTTTTTAATACCCGCACCAGTGCTTCTGTATTCAAAAAATGCGATTGATCGATCATGACGATGTCAGGCTGCATTTCTTTGACTTTGACATGTAACGAGCGTGCATCCTGCGAATGCAATAGCTGCACGCTGTGCTCGGCAAGTAACTGTGTGTTGAGCGGCACGATCTCGCCGAGATAAACGATCACATTGGTTTCGCCGCGTTTGTGGCGGCCAAAAAGATTGAATAGTTTATCGACCAACACTTCATTGCTGATTGGTTTTTCAGCGTAGGCCAGGCAATTACTTTCAACCAGCTTTTGTTGTAGTAAGAAGCGTTCACCTTGCCTGACCGTTTGCAGATAGACATAGTTATGGTGGCCTGGCAGTCTTTGCAACAGATCGCTGAGGAACATGGTCTGACGACGCTGCTGCTGCATATCGTTTTGCATGTTGTAGAGCACGTCGAGATCAATCACAAATAAATCCTGATCGCTCGCATTTTCGACGGCAGTGACAAAGTCGCTCATCTGATCGAAAAAGTGTATGTCGAAATCATACTTATGCGCGCAGAGCAGAAGTTCTTTTTTATTGTCTTTGATGAAAAAGGTCTGTGCCAGCAGTTTTACCTGATTCTTAAATAACAACCCTGCTTCTGCCATTGCTTCTCCGTATGTGCGCCAGTCGGCGTAACACCAATAAATGAAACCATGTTGCTGTGTTGAATTTTATACGAGATTGTTCAGCGTCTTCTATATGCAGGCTGAAATATCCGATTTCTTCATCTGCGAAGCACGATTATGGCGTAAAAAAGACAGGCGTACGTTGTTCGTCCGCCTCGGCTGCAATCACAGGTGCGTAGTCGCTTTCGCAGTAAGTGGTGGAGTTGTTGCCGAACGCAATCTCGGACGAATTTGACGAAATGTAGTATCCCGTCATTACCATCAGACGATCAATCCGCTTAACAATCAGTTTCCGCTTTTAACCGATAACAGGAGACATCATGGCTGCAAAAAAAATTCTTATGCTGGTAGGGGACTTTGTTGAAGATTACGAAGTGATGGTGCCATTTCAGGCACTGCTCGCCGTTGGTCACGAAGTGCATGCCGTTTGCCCGGATAAAAAAGCCGGTGACTACGTTGCGACGGCGATTCATGATTTTGAAGGCCAGCAAACCTACACAGAAAAACCCGGGCATCGTTTTATTCTGACGCATGATTTTGCCAGTATCAATGAGCATGACTACGATGCCTTGTTGATTCCCGGCGGCAGGGCACCGGAATATCTGCGCCTGAATCCGCGCGTGATCGAAATTACACGCCATTTTGCACAGCAACAGAAACCCGTTGCCGCAGTCTGCCACGGTACGCAGATTCTGGCTGCGGCGAAGGTGTTGGATGGCGTGCGCTGTTCAGCCTATCCCGCCTGTCAGCCAGAGGTGGAGCTGGCTGGCGGCGTTTATGCGGCAATCCCTGTGACCGATGCAATCACCGACAAAAATTTTGTTACGGCACCAGCCTGGCCTGCGCATCCGGCATGGATTGCGCAATTCCTTGCTTTGCTGGGAACAAAAATCCATTTATAAAAATGGCATTGCCCGTATAATCGTCAGCAGAAAGTTTGCTTGGCGATTTGCGGGGTGCATCATGTGTGAAATTTTTGTCAAAGCCGACCCTGGCTTGTATGAATCCAAAGCGCGCTCGCTGCGCTTACACGGCGTCGTTACTTCGATTCGTCTCGAAAAACTGTTTTGGCTGACCCTGCAGGAAATTGCTGAACGCGATGGCATGAACACGAATCAACTCATTACCAGGCTCTATGATGAGTTGATTGAATATCGCGGTCATATCGATAATTTCAGCTCTTTTCTGCGCGTTTGTTGTCTGCGGTACACATCGCTGATGGTGGAGGGGGATATTTCCACCAATAAAAATCTGCCATTGGCAGGTGTGCGGGAATCGCAGCCAGAGATGGCTCGTTTTTTAATTTGATGCCTGTTTAGCAGCGGCGCAAATTCACCGGGTGCGGTCAGCCCGGTATTTTTTTTGGGCGCAAGGCACATACTCCCCCCTTAAAATGCCATTTTTGCCTTCATCTCCTTATAAATAAAGGGCATCTGAATATACTCCCCCCCAGTATATTTTTGCCCCATGGGTGCTGCTGATGCCACTTCTTTACTCCTGACGCCGGATTCTGCCATCCGCCATCGTTGGATGGCGCTACCGTATTTCTGTATTGCGAATGATGTTCTTGCACAGTGAGCGAATCACATCGATCTTTGTACCGCGCACAAGATGAAGATGAGCCTGATCCGGCAGTTCAGGATGTTTTTCTGGCATTTTATGCGCTAAGATCAGTGCTTCACCTGCATAAAGGTTCGCGATGAAATGTATTTTGCTGATTATCGACGTGCAACGCGGTTTGTTTGATCACGAGCCGCGACCATATGAAGCTGATGCGGTTGTTGATCGCATCAATATTCTTGCCGACCGGGCACGCCATGCGGGAACCCCTGTTGTTTTCGTTCAGCATGAGACCGAAGACGACGAACTGGCGTTTGGCTCAGACAACTGGCAACTGGAGCAGCGGTTGATTCTGGAAGACGGCGACACCATTTTGCGCAAGACCACGCCGGATTCCTTTTTACGCACCGAGCTGAGCAGTTTGCTGGCGCAGTGGGGAGCCGAGTTAATCGTCATTTGTGGTTATGCCAGCGAATTTTGTGTCGATACCACCAGCCGCCGGGCAGCGGCGCTTGGTTATCCTGTGATTATTGCTGCCGATGCGCATACCACTCACGATAAAGCGCATGCGAGTGCTTTGCAGATACGCACACATCACAATGCGACGCTGGGAAATATCAGCAGCTTTGGTCCGGCGATCCGCGCGATAGACAGCCAGCAGATTGTGTTCGGAATCTGATGCGTGAGTGAGCAGTAGATCTCACGTTCCAATAATAAAAATGCCGGGATCAACCCGGCATTAGTGTGTTGACGGAAATGACTGAATCAGTCTTCCGCAACCCGCTTGGCGATGTGAGCCAGAGCTTCCTCTACCTGATCGATCAGAATCAGACACAGATCGCCTTCTTCCAGCCTGTCCATTGCCAGATCAATCGCGATAAACTCGCCATGGATTTCATCAACCCGGCTGGTTTTTGAGGCGTTTTTCAAACCTTCGCGCAGCAGGGCGACAACTTCGCCATCAGCACGACCACGCTGACACTGGTCCTGATACAGCACGACATCATCAAAAGCTTCGCCGAGAATTTCAGTTTGCTGACGGATGTCCTGATCCCGGCGATCACCGGCACCGCTGATCACGACTGAGCGACGTTTGGCCGGCATGGTTTCGACTGCACGTACCAGCGCCAGAATCGCATCCGGATTGTGACCGTAATCTGCGATCAGGGTAGCACCGCGGTATTGGAACACATTGAAACGACCCGGCGCATTATCCGCTTCATTCGCAAAGGTTTTCAGACCGGTGCGGATGTGATCCCAGTCGAGATTGACGGCCCATGCCGCAGCAACTGAGGCCATGACGTTTTCGACCTGAAAGCCGATGCTGCCATTGCGGGTGATAGGGATGTCGGCCAGCCGTATGCTGTGGCGGGATTTGCCTTCGGCAGCAATCAGTTCGCCGTTTTCTATATACACGACGCGCTTACCCTGCGCACGGTGCGCTGCCATCACTGGATGCTGGCTGTCGGCTGCAAAGAAAATCACTGCCGACGGGCAATTGGCCGCCATGCTGGCAACGATAGGATCGGCCGCATTCAGAACGGCATAACCGTTATCTGCCACGTTCTGGACGATGACGCGTTTCAGAACGGCCAGATCTTCCACCGTTGTGATGTAATTCAGACCCAGATGATCGCCGGAGCCGATATTGGTAACGACGGCAACCTGACAGCGATCGTAGGCCAGACCTTCGCGCAAAACGCCGCCACGGGCCGTCTCGAAGACTGCGGCATCCACTTCCGGGTGCGACAAAACATTGCGCGCGCTGCGAGGGCCGCTGCAGTCGCCGCTATCAATCTGGCGATTACCAATATAAACGCCATCCGTATTGGTCATGCCAGTGCGTAAGCCGCTGGCAGTCATCAGGTGGGCGATCAGACGTACTGTGGTGGTTTTTCCATTTGTACCAGTGACGGCAACGATAGGAATGCGACCATCTTCTCCATCCGCAAACATGGCGCTGATGATTGCTTCACCAACGGCGCGACCTTTCCCAAACGATGGGGAAATGTGCATGCGCAAGCCCGGTGCCGCATTGACTTCGACGATGCCGCCATTTTGCTGTTCTATCGGTTTTAACACGCTGTCTGCCACCAGATCAACACCGCAAATATCAAGACCTATCATTTGTGCGGCAGCGACAGCGCGTGCGGCGACTTCCGGATGGACATCATCGGTCACGTCTGTCGCGGCGCCACCAGTAGAGAGATTGGCGTTGTTACGCAAGACGACGCGCTGGCCTTTTGGCGGTACAGAGTCTGCTTCCAGACCTTGTTTTGCCAGACTGGCGAGCGCGATATCATCAAAACGGATTTTAGTCAGCGAGGTGGAGTGACCACTGCCGCGACGTGGATCTTTATTCACCTGTTCGACCAGTTGACGCACCGATTGTTTGCCGTCGCCCACCACTTGCGGCGGGTCGCGACGTGCAGCGGCGACCAGCTTGTTGCCGATGACGAGCAGACGGAAATCATTACCCGGTAAAAAGCGCTCAACCAGGATGTCGTCGCGGAACTCTGTTGCTGCATGATAGCCAGCAACCAATTGTTCGCGTGTAGTGACGTTGACGGTGACGCCTTTACCCTGATTACCATCTTTAGGTTTGACCACAACAGGCAAGCCGATTTCCAGGGCGGCAGCCCATGCATCGTCGGGGCCGTCAACGGAACGGCCAAGCGGCACAGGTACGCCGGCTGCGTGTAACAGTTTTTTGGTTAATTCTTTATCTTGTGCGATCGCTTCGGAAATGGCGCTGGTGCCATCCATTTCCGCTGCCTGGATTTTCCGCTGGCGTGAGCCCCAGCCAAATGCGACCAGGCTGCCATCGGTCAGACGACGATAGGGAATATTGCGGGCAACGGCTGCGTTGACGATAGAGCCGGTCGATGGTCCGAGGCGCACATCTTCATCGAGTTCGCGTAACTGATCCAGCGCAGCTTGCAGATCAAACGTTGTGTTGTTGAGTGCGGCATTAATCAGCTTTTCTGACAGTTCGAGTGCGAGGCGACCAACGACTTCTTCGGAATATTCAACAACGACCTGAAAAATTCCCTGTTCCAGGGTTTGCGTCGTGCGGCTGAATGTAACCGGGCATCCCGCTTGCGCCTGTAAGCCCAGGGTGGTCAGTTCAAACACATGCGCAATCGAGATCGCATCGTTGTAGCCTGTCGGTTGCAAAATGCTTAGTTCGGGGAATAATGCACGCAAACGGTCTTCAAAACCGACCAGTTCTGCAATTGAACATTCAGCTTCGTTGCAGGCAACGATCGCTTCTACCGACGTATGATGGCTCCAGAGATTCGGGCCACGCAGGGCACGGATGCGTGATACTTCCATAAAACTTAGTCCTGTTGAAAGGGGCAGTTAATCAGGTAGCGTCGACGGATGCGATACATCTTCATCCTTAAAAGCTGCTTGCTACCTGTGATTTTTATTTAAGCAAATTTAGCGAAATTGATTGAGCGATGGATTGTTCAGCATCCCTGTTTCAATATACGGTTTTCGGGCTGGAATCAAAAGTTCTGAGCCCGGCACCGATGAGTTCCGGACTGACATCCAGCGCCCAGGCACCGGCAACTGCGGCCATGATGCTTTCAGGTTGCGCTGCTTTGGTCGGTTTCAGTGATGAAAGCGGCAGCAGGGCGGTTTCTTCGGCGCCACTTGCCAGAACAATATTATTGTCGCGTATGAAAACGACGCGTTCACCCGCTGCACGATGCGCTTTGAGGGTGTCCAGATGTTCATCGAGTGCATAGAAAATAACTTTGCCATCACATAACTCGGCCAGATCTGCTACCTCAGGTATTGCGGCATTCAGAACGGCAGTACCGGTGCGCAGCACGACATCAACCTGCGTACGCATAATTTTGCGCATCTGCTCAGCATCATTGATATAAAATTCGCCGAGATCTTCGTGACCATCAAAATCGGTGACGATTCCGACGCTGCACTTGTCGTAAGCGAGCCCATCCGTCAGTAAGGCGCGTGCATTCGTTTCAAACACCGCCGCTTCAACTGAACGGTTAATCAGCAAACGTTGACCCGCTTCCCAATTCGCACAATTGCCGTCGGTCACCAGACGTTTGTTCAGGTATAAACCCTGACGACTGGCGACACCAGTTTCCTTGCCTGCGATGTTCAGTAAGCCGCCTATCAGTCTCGAAATCAGATCGGTATTGCGTGTGCCAGCGACGCCGACAATTTGTATGCGACCTGTTTCTTCTTCCGCAAACAGATGATCGACAATCGCCTTACCTACATCACGTCCTTCACCGTTTGCCGGTTTGATGTGTGCCAGCAAACCCGGGCTGGCATTGACTTCAATGATGGCGCCACGTTGTTCTGTCAGAGGGCGGCTGATATCTTCGGTGACCAGATCAACACCAGCGATATCCAGTCCAACGATGCGTGCTGCGAGTGTGGCTGCATAAGCAACATCGGGATGAATAATGTCAGTCACATCCAGTGCGACGTTACCGTTGAGCTGAATTAATACTTTCTGATTTTCCTGTGGCACGGAATCGGCATCCATGCCCTGGCGTTTGAGTTCGAGTATCACTTCCGCAGCAACGGCGGGTTGAATGATATTCAGAGGGAATTCTTCGGTTGTTCCGCGGCGTGGATCAGTATTGATCTGGGTATCAACCAGTTGCTGAACGGTGGATTTTCCGTCACCTCTGATCCAGAGCGATTCGCCCTTGCCAGCGGCAACGACTTTATTCCCCACGACTAATACGCGATGTTCGTCGCCAGCGATGAAACGCTCAACAATCACGCTTTTACTGTCGCCCTTACGTGCAGCGAGATGATAGGCCGCTTCCACATCCGCTTGCGTCATCAGATTCAACGAGACACCGCGCCCGTGATTGCCGTCATACGGTTTCACAACGACCGGCAGACCGATATCCTGCGCTTCTTCCCATGCTTCTTCAGCACTGCGGACGATGCATCCTTCAGGAACGGGGACGCCGCAGGCTTTCAGTAATGTTTTCGTCAGATCTTTATCAGAAGCGATACTTTCGGCAATGGCGCTGGTACGGTCAGTTTCTGCCGTCCAGATGCGGCGTTGTGCTGCGCCGTGACCGAGTTGTACCAAATTGCCATCGGTGAGGCGCAGCGAAGGAATGCCGCGATTCGTTGCTGCATCGACGATGCTGGCCGTGCTTGGGCCGAGACAGCGTGCGTCAACCATGTCACGCAAAATACCCAACTGTGTTTCGAGATCAAATGGCTGATCCTCAATGGCGGCCATCAGTAAATCACGAGCGATGGTCAGTGCCGTGCGGCCGACTTGTTCTTCGCGGGTACGGAATGCCATTTTGTAGACGCCGGTCACACCTGTTGAACGGGTTTGTCCGAAGCCGGTGCGCATTCCTGCAAGATTTTGCAATTCCAGTACGACATGCTCAAGGATGTGACCAGACCAGGTACCTTCACGCAGACGCTCCAGAAACCCCCCGCGCTCACCGACACCGCAGCGATGCTCAATTAAACCGGGGAGCCATGTTATTAAACGCTCGTACAAACCCGGCAACATATTCGATGGTGTGTCTTCGAGTGCTCCGATATCAAGCCAGGTTTCGATGACTGGCCGGTAAGTCCAGATATTCGGTCCGCGCAAATGATTTACACGGAGAATGCTGATGTCTTTCTTCTTTGTCGTCATGTAAGTAATTTCTTATAGATCGGGAACAACAGACCTGATCTTGTCAAATTTAGAGCATTTTCTCTTATTAGGAAAAATTTTTGCTGAGTTTAAACAAATGCGCCTGCTGAAATTTGCCGGTATTCATTTATTCATTACAAAGCAGAATAGAAAGACGGTCTTACTGATATACTTGCGCTTTAGCGCAAACAGCATTAATCCTCTTGATCAGTTTCATCTGATTATTCTTCTTTCGATAGAATACCGTAAATTACTGCTTCCGTGATACGGCTTGCGCCTCTAACGGATTCAAGTAATCGATTTTTTCAAAAATTCAGTCCTTGTTTTATCTTACAGGACACGCTCTTGAGCCGGAGTTTGCTTCACAATGACCACAACAAAAATCAGTTCCGAGCAGTCAGTTTTGTCGATTTCCCCGCAATGGCAAAATGAGCTGAGCAAGCAAATGACTGAAAGTGAAAACGTTTTAAGTGCTTTTGAGGTTGACCTCGATAATAAGCTGCACTTTGTGAAAGGTCTGATTGTCGTTACCGATAAAGGTATTCGTACACTTCCGGCCGGTGGGACTACCTGGCAAAGCTGGGATTACAGACCCGGTCTTTCTCTCACGCATCATGATCATGCCGGAGTAGGGCATTTACAACTGACGGATGGGCAAGGTTTGCTGGCAAGCTGGCGCTTTACGCTGGGACAGAATCTGCATGCGATCCGGCTGTTAGATCATTTCAATGAACAATTGCAAAGCGTTCTGACTGGTCAGCCTGTGATCCGGGCGGAACAAAACATTTGCCCGAGCTGTAAAGCGGTGTTGGAGCCGGATCAGGAAGAGTGCCCAGTCTGTACGAAGGTGGTCTATACCCCTCCTTCAACCTGGACCTTGTTGCGTCTCTGGCGTTTCGCCCATCCTTACCGTGTGCAGTTGTTCATCGGTTTCGCATTGATGCTGCTGGGAACGGCGGCGCACATGATTCCGCGTTACCTGACCAAGCCGCTCACGGATGAAGTACTGATTCCGTTTCAGCACAAAGAATTTGTCGATCCTCAACTGGTGTATCTGTATATCGGCGGGTTGTTGGGATCGGCAGTCATTGCCTGGTTGTTGAGCTGGGGCAAGACTTACATACTTGCGCTGGTGTCAGAGCGTATCGGCGCTGACCTGCGTACCGCGACTTATGAACATTTGTTGAAATTGTCACTCGAATATTTCGGTGGCAAACGCACCGGCGACCTGATGTCACGTATTGGTAGCGAGAGTGATCGTATCTGTGTATATCTGTCGCTGCATTTACTCGATTTCGCAACTGATGTGCTGATGTTTGTGATGACTGCGGTCGCGCTGTTACAGATTAATACCAAGCTGGCGCTGGTGACTTTGTTACCGCTGCCATTTATCGCCTGGATGATCCATCTGGTGCGGGATAAATTGCGTACCGGCTTCGAGAAGATAGACCGGGTCTGGGGTGAAGTGACCAATGTGCTGGCCGATACTATCCCCGGTATCCGTGTCGTGAAAGCTTTCGCACAAGAGCAGCGTGAAGCTGGTCGTTTCCGCGAGGCGAATAAACATAATCTGGCGGTGAATGACCGTCTGAATAAAGTCTGGTCACTGTTTTCGCCGACGGTTTCTTTCCTGACCGATCTGGGGATTCTGGTGGTCTGGGCTTTCGGGATCTGGCAGGTCGCGCATGAAGAAATCACGGTTGGAGCGCTGGTCGCAGCGGTGGCTTTCATCAGTAACTTCTATGGGCGTATTGATTCCATGAGCCGCATTGTATCGGTGACTCAGAAATCAGCGTCGGCAGCCAAGCGTATTTTTGACATTCTGGACCATGTATCGAGCGTACCTGACCCGCAGCAGCCGGTCAAAGTGAAGGAAATTAAAGGGCAGATTGAGTTAAGAGAAGTCGGTTTCCGCTACGGAAACCGTGCCGTTAACCGAGGCATCAGTTTAACGATTAAGCCTGGTGAAATGATAGGACTGGTAGGGCACAGTGGCTCAGGCAAGAGCACGCTGGTCAATCTGATTTGCCGGTTTTACGATGTTTCCGAAGGCGCAATTTTGCTCGATGGCGTCGATATCCGGTCTTTTGCAGTATCGGATTATCGTCGCAATATCGGTCTTGTGTTGCAAGAGCCTTTCTTGTTCTTCGGCACGATTGCAGAGAATATCGCTTACGGCAAACCTCATGCGACGAGAGATGAGATTATCGCTGCTGCAAGAGCTGCTCATGCGCATGAATTCATATTACGCTTGCCACAAGGATACGACTCCATGGTCGGTGAACGTGGCCAGGGCTTATCTGGCGGTGAACGGCAACGGATTTCGATCGCGCGTGCGCTGTTGATTGATCCACGGATATTGATTATGGATGAAGCGACATCGTCCGTTGATTCGCAAACAGAAAAAGAAATACAAAAAGCGCTTGATAACCTGGTGCAGGGGCGTACCACCATCGCGATTGCCCATCGTTTGTCCACTCTGCATAAAGCCGACCGGTTGGTTGTGCTGGATCGCGGACAGGTCGTTGAAGTCGGCAGTCATGATGAATTAATGGCGAAGCAGGGGGCTTACTACGATTTGTATCAGGCGCAGGCCAGAAACGCAGAATTGGTTGAGGAAGAATAATCAGCATGGTTACGAGTAAATTCGAGTTACAACGCAACGCTTTTGGAAAACTCATCCTGACCAGCAGCGATGGTGAGGTATTTGAAGATGTCAGTCCAGTGCGGGCATTTCCGATTCAGTCACCATTGATGAGCATTTCTATGGTTATGGGGGATGGGCGCGAGGTCGCGTGGATAGACCAGTTATCTGATTTGTCCGATAGCACCAGAGCGCTGGTTTTGGCGGAGCTTGAAGGGCGTGAGTTTATGCCTGAAATTCAACAGATTCTGGATGTCTCCAGTTTTGCCTTACCGTGTACGTGGACGGTTCGTACTGACCGCGGTGATACTGCATTTGTGTTGAAAGGCGATGAAGATATTCGTCGTATCGGTAGCACGTCGTTGTTGATTACGGATAACCATGGCATCCAGTTTTTAATTCGCGATATGTTCGGTGTTGATAAACTCAGCCGGAAAATTCTGGATCGCTTTTTGTAATCAGCAAGTCAATACGTAGTTATTCCAAAGCGGGGAAACGATAAGCATATAAATTTGTTTCTCGTTCCTCCCCCGGAAGTACCAGTACTTCTTCTAAAACGAATCCCATTTTTTTGAGCAAACTATTTGATTTGACATTATCTGGCGATGTAATAGCAGCCAGTTTTGTTAAGCCTAAATCCTCCTCAGCGTGTCTCATCGTCGCTCTTGCCGCTTCTATGGCATAGCCTTGTCCGCTATAACGAGGCAAAAATGCGTAGCCGATATCAACATCTTTCAGCGTCTCGCGTTTGATCAGGCCGCAGATGCCTATTGCGACATGTGAATCTTTAAGTGTCACTACATAAAAACTAAAACCACATCTGGACTGGCTTTCGAGAGGTTTCGCCAATATCCAGTCTCTGGCCTGATCGAGGTTGCGTATGCCGCGGTCGCCAATATTTTTGATCCAGCTCGGATCGTTGAGCAATTCCAGCACGAAGGCGGCATCGCTTGTCTCAAATAGTCTGATGACCAGCCTGTCAGTTGAAGTAATGTTCATAAAATAAGTGGAGTAAGTAGTTCTGCGGGGAGATAGCTTTTTTAACGACCCTGAGCCTTAACATTCTTTGACAATACGAACAACAGTTTCTTCTGGAAAATTCTAATCGTTTAAATACTTGAAGAGTAAGATTAATCAAGTTATGTGGCGGATTTATCTGATCCGTTTGCTATCCGAAATATTGTTTCTTGTTTGATCATGAATGGAGTACGTCAGATGAAGTCACTTAAAACCAGACTTATTGTCGTCATTGCCTTGCTTGTGACGTTGTGTACCGCGGTGCTGACCATCGGCAGCTACCTCAGAATGAAGGCGCAAATCGAGAACGATCTGAGTAATGAAATTCGTAGCGTCGCTTCCAGCTACAACGGTGTTCTGAGTAACTGGATTCAGGTCAACACCTCGATGGTCGATAGTTTATCTAAAGGCTTGTCGGAAGGTAACGATTTGCAGGCCAGTTTAAAAATGGTCAGCCGTGGCGGTAATTTTTTAAGTGTATATCTCGGGCAACCCGATAAGACATTTACGAATTTCCCTGCGAATCCCCCTCCGGCTGGCTACGATCCAACGGTGCGTCCATGGTACAAAGCGGCGATGGAGGCAAAAAAACCGATTGTCACATCTGCTTATATGGGAGTTAATCCTCCGGGTTTAATGATTTCATTTGCGGCACCTGTGAATGGCGGCGAGGCTGGTGTCGTTGCAGCAGACGTTTTCCTGACAAAAATTGTTGAGCAGATTTTGACCATTAAACTGGCGGGCGATGGCTATGCGTTTTTACTGGACAAGTCGGGACAGGTTCTGGCACACGCTGACCAGACAAAAGTGTTAAAGCCAGCGAAAGATATTGCCGCCGAATTGAATCTGGATAATTTGAGCAGCCTGTCGAAGAGAACTGACCCAACGCAGGTCGAGATTGCCGGTAAAACGAACTTTTTGTTCTTGCAGCCTATCAGTGGTTCCGATATGTACCTCGCGCTGGTGGTGGATAAGAACAAAGCTCTCGCTTCATTAGATCAGTTGCTGATGATTGCTGCGGGGGTTCTTGCCGTGTTGTTAGGCGTAATGGTGCCACTATCAGCATGGTTGGTTGGTCGCATGATGGCTGGTTTGCAGCGCGTGCGTGATGCAATGTCGGATATCGCCGCCGGTGGTGGTGATCTGAGTCGCAAAATTGAGGTCGAGGGAGAAGACGAGGTTGCGCAAACGGCGGACGCTTTTAACCGCTTTCTTGAGCAATTACGCGTCATGGTGGTTGACGTCCGTAAGGCGACCGAATCCATTACTGTCGGCGCGACCGAAATAGCGACTGGTAACATGGATTTATCCGGGCGTACTGAGCAACAGGCATCTTCACTCGAAGAAACTTCAGCGAGCATGGAGGAATTAACCGCCGCAGTCAAAAATAACGCCGACAATGCGCGGGAAGCTAATCGCATGGCGGTGAATGCATCCGATGTCGCAACGCAAGGGGGCGAAGTTGTCAGCCGTGTCGTCACTACCATGCAGGGAATCTCCGAGAGCTCCCGCAAGATTGTCGATATTATCAGCGTGATTGAAGGGATTGCGTTCCAAACGAATATTCTGGCACTGAATGCAGCGGTGGAAGCCGCTCGTGCGGGAGAACAAGGGCGTGGATTTGCCGTAGTCGCCAGCGAAGTCCGTACGCTTGCCCAACGTAGCGCAGCAGCAGCGCAGGAAATAAAAAGCCTGATTGACGACTCGGTCAGTAAAGTTACCGAAGGCTCAGAACTGGTTGATAAAGCAGGTGAATCGATGATCAGGATAGTCTCTGCTGTTGATCAGGTTGCGGCGATTATCTCTGAAATTACGTCTGCATCCGCCGAGCAAAGCGATGGCATTCAGCAAGTCAATCTGGCTCTGGCAAATATGGATGAAGCGACGCAACAAAATGCGGCACTGGTTGAACAGGCGGCAGCGGCAGCCGGATCTCTTGAGGAGCAGGCAAATTTGTTGAAAACGGCGATGTCCGCGTTTCGTATGGAGCAGAGCCACGCTGCCGTGCGCCCTGCATTAGTGACTAAGGGGGCTGCGTATTCCCGTACCCCAAAGCTGGATTATGACGAATAAACAGTTATCTTAATTAACTAAGGGTGGCAACCACTGGCGCATGATCGGATGGTTGCTCCCATTTACGCGGAATTCTGTCGATGACACATGCAGTGCAGCGCAGAGCCAGCGGTTTTGATAACAAAATATGGTCGATGCGTAAACCTTTGTTCAGTCTGAATCCCAGCGCACGATAGTCCCACCAGCTGTATGATTTTTCCGGCTGATCAAATTGTCTGAAACTATCTGTTAGTCCTAAGTCCAGCAAGGCTAGTAGTGCCGCACGTTCTTCTGGTGAGACCAGATTCATGCCTTCCCACGCTGCCGGGTCATGTACATCACGATCTTCCGGGGCGATATTGTAATCACCGAGCAAAGCGAGTTCAGGATAACGTTGTAATTCTTCGCCCACCCAGTTTTTCAGTGACTCCAGCCATTTCAGTTTGTACTGAAATTTATCCGAATCCAGCGCCTGACCATTCGGCACATAGGCGCAGATAATTCGCATGCCCTGTATCGTCGCTGCAATGATTCTTTGCTGCTCATCTTCAAACTGAGGATTGTTTTTCTGTATATCCGACATAGGATGTCTGGATAAAATTGCCACGCCGTTATACGTCTTTTGCCCTGTATAGGCAACGTGATAACCGGCGGCTTCAATTTCTGCCTGCGGAAACTTATCGTCTGTCAGTTTGGTTTCCTGTATGCACAGCACATCGACAGGATTGGTCTCCAGCCATTGCAAGACTTGAGGTAATCTGACTTTCAGGGAATTCACATTCCAGGTAGTTAGTTTCATGGCACTTTATATAAATAAAAAAGAAAGCCGTACTCTGGATTGGATTCAGAGCACGGCCTGTCCGTATTTCAAGCGGAACGCAAACAGTGAGTGATTATCTCATCAGGCTGCGCGATTGATCAGGAACGTTGTGAGTAAAGGCACAGGACGTCCGGTAGAACCTTTTGCCGCGCCAGATTTCCAAGCCGTACCAGCGATGTCCAGATGCGCCCAGGTATATTTACGGGTGAAGCGCTCCAGGAAGCAGGCTGCTGTAATGCTGCCACCAGCCGGGCCACCGATATTGGCCATATCGGCAAAATTTGATTTCAGTTGCTCGTTATACGCCTCTTCAATCGGCATACGCCACGCGGTATCTCCGGTCTGCTTACCGGCTGCCAGCAATTCTGCTGCCAGCTTGTCATGCGCATCATCGTGACGTGTGAATAAGCCTGAATTATGGTGACCAAGTGCAGTAACACAGGCACCAGTCAGTGTGGCGACGTCAATTACCGCCGCTGGTTTGAAACGCTCAGCATAAGTCAGCGCATCACATAAAATCAGACGGCCTTCGGCATCGGTATTCAGGATTTCAATCGTCTGACCAGACATGGACGTGACGATATCACCAGGACGGGTGGCACTACCGGAAGGCATGTTTTCACAGGTCGGGATAATCGCGATCACATTCAGTTTCAGGTTCATCTCACCAATGGCGCGCATCGTGCCGAGTACGGACGCAGAACCGCCCATATCGTATTTCATTTCATCCATGCCAGCGCCGGGTTTCAGGGAAATACCACCAGAATCAAACGTGATGCCTTTACCGACCAGCACAACCGGTGCGTCTTTGACTTTGCCGCCATTGTGTTTCAGTACTATAAATTTAGGTGGCTCGACCGTGCCGTTGGTGACCGACAGGAAGCTACCCATTTTGAGCGCCTGAATCTGTTTGCGATCCAGAATCTCAGCGACCATTTTATAATCGGTCGCAATTTTTCTGGCTGTCGTCGCCAGATAGGTCGGTGTGCAGATGTTCGGTGGAAGATTGCCCAGTTCTTTGGTCAGATCCATGCCGTTTGCCATTGCTTCGCTTTGTGATAATGCAGTTTTGGCTGCTGTAGCTTGTGTGGCATTGACGGCAATCGCGATTTTTTTGACGCCAGTAGTCGCCGTGTCTTTTTTGCTTTTCAATCCATCAGTACGGAAAGTGCTTTCGCGGAAAGCCAGAACGGTTGTGCGCACAGACCATGAAATATCACGATCTTTTACTTCCGGCAGCGCAATAACGACATCATTTGCACCAAGGTTTGCTAAACTGCGAGCCGCAGCTTGCGCCGCTTGCTGAAACGCTTTTTCTGAAACAGTATCGGCTGCTTCACCGAGACCAACAAGTAACACCCGTTCCGCTGCCGTTTCTGCAACGTTGCGGAGCAATAATGAGGAACCCGGTTTGCCGCTGATATCACCGGATTTCAATGCTGCAGCGATGACGCCTTGCTTGTCCAGATTTGCAGCTGCGGCAGACAGTTTTTTATTTTCGAATACGCCGACGACGATACAGGCAGTCTTCACCGCCTTGTAGGCAGTTGAGGCACTTTTTGCGTCGATTGTTTTTATGCTAAAGTCCACTTATTACTCCTCTTGGTAAGTCTCGTAAAACAGGCATTATAATCCCTCCCATGATTTTTCAACGCTCGCTCAGACGCGAATTACTCAGTGCCGCAGGCGCCGTCTTTGCAACACTCTTCGTCATCACGATTACGGTGATGCTCATCAAAATACTCGGACAAGCAGCCGGTGGAAAAGTTGCATCTGGTGATGTACTCGCCCTGATCGCCTTCACGTCGCTGATGAATATGCCGATTCTGTTGATCCTGACAGGGTTTATCTCGGTGCTGTTGGTAGTGACAAGGGCATATCAGGATTCTGAAATGGTGGTCTGGTTTGCCTCAGGACTGAGTTTGCGCCAATGGATAGGCCCCGTCTTACGTTTTGGTATGCCGTGGATAGTATTGACAGGCTTGCTCAGTTTTATCGTGACGCCATGGGCGAACCAGCAAAGTGTGGAGTTTCGTGAGCGTTATGATAAACGCTCGGACATTGCCAAAGTCTCGCCCGGTAAGTTTCAGGAATCCTCGTCTTCGGATCGTGTGTTTTTCGTCGAAGAAGTCGCAGGTGATCTGAGTAAGGTGCAAAATATTTTTATCAATACCGTCCGCGATGGAAAATCGAGTGTGGTTGTCGCCAAAGAAGGCATGATAGAGATCGATAAATATGGCGATAAATTTCTGGTGATGAGTAAGGGACGCCGTTACGATGGTTTGCCTACAGCACCTGATTTTCAGATGATGCAGTTCGAAAAATATGGCGTCCTTGTTTCCAGTCAGAACGGCACTATTGTCGGTGATCAGTCTGCAAAATCGATGCCGCTGACCATCTTGCTTGACAAGCCGGATGCGAATAAAAAAGCAGAATTTTTATGGCGGATTTCATTGCCGCTGATGTGTATGGCCTTGATGTTATTAGCGATTCCTCTGGGGTATGTGAATCCTCGTGTGGGGCGCTCAGCAAATTTAATTGTTGCCTTGTTGGTGGTGATTATTTATCTGAACGTCGTCAATATTTTTCAGGCGATGGTGTCGCAGGGGCGTATCGAATTTTCTATTGCTTGGTGGCCCGTGCATCTGATTGCGATCATGATGACATTTGTGTTGTTCTTCTGGCGTATCGAGGTCAATCATAGCTGGCATCCTCTGGTGTTGTGGTCCAGAGGTAAAGCTTGTTTACGTAGCAAAGAGAAAGAAAGCGTCGCATGAGAATCCTGCAAAAATATTTCTCGGTAGAGATCGTGCGTGCCGTGTTGTTTGTGATGGTTGCCTTGCTTGCCTTGTTTTCCTTTTTTGATCTGATGAGTGAATTGCCATCAGTGAATAAAGGTGGATATCGTTTGCAACACGCACTTTTGTATGTGACTCTTGGTATGCCCGGGTACATCTATGAATTTATGCCGATTGCAGTTTTGATCGGAACAATTTATGTACTGGCGCAGTTTGCATCGAATTCTGAATTCACCATCATGCGTGCAGCGAGTATGTCAACGGTGATGGCAGGAACGATATTAATCAAAATTGGCCTGGTATTCGTTGCGCTGACCTTTTTGTTTGGCGAGGTGATCGCACCTTATTCGACCAAGCTAGCTGAGCGCATCAAACTGACGGCCATCGGTGCTTCAGAAACGCAGCAATTCAGAACTGGCCTGTGGACCAAGGATCTGATTCGTGAAAATGGTCTGAGCGGTGAAGTGATCGGCTCGCGCTTTCTGAATGTCCGAGAAATTCTGCCTAATCGCCAATTGAAAGACGTGAAGATGTTTGAGTTTGATAAAAACTTTCATCTTGCCCGTGAAGTTACTGCTAAAAGTGCGGAGTATCAGGGCAGGAACGTCTGGCGCTTGTCTGACGTGATCGAGACTTCATTTCCCAGAACTTTATCTGCCGAAGATATTGCCAACGTTAAGAGTCAGGCATTAAGTAGTCGCGACGTTGTTTCTGAGGTGACACCTGACATACTTTCTGTCTTGTTTGCCGATCCTGATCGTATGTCGGCGGTCGATCTGGCTGCATATACGCAGCACTTGAACGACAATAAGCAAGATAGTGAACGCTACGAAATTGCGTTCTGGAAGAAAGTGACCTATCCGTTTGCAACACTGGTGATGATGGCCTTGGCGCTGCCATTTGCGTATCTGCATGTACGCAGCGGTGGGATCAGCCTGAAGATTTTCAGTGGCATCATGATAGGCATGGTGTTTTACCTGATTAACAGCTTATTTTCACATATCGGTTTATTGAATACTTGGCCTGCGGCCGTGACTGCGCTGGTGCCGAGTATTTTATTTTTAGGGTTGGCGCTGGCAGGCTTGCGCTATGTTGAAAGAAACTGATGAGTAAAACGTCGGCATTGGTACTATTCGCGCATGGCGCCCGCGATCCACGCTGGGCTGGTCCGTTTCAGCGCTTACAAAAAATGACCCAGGAAGCCTCTCCGGATATTAGTGTGGAGCTGGCTTTTTTAGAATTCATGTCACCAGCTTTACCTGAACTTGTGCGCCGCCTCACACAAGAAGGGATCCGCAATATCACGGTCACACCGATTTTTCTGGGGCAGGGCGGTCACGTCTTACGCGATTTGCCTGTATTGCTGGATCAGTTACGCGGCGAATATCCTGCACTTGAATTGAGGTTGGCAACAGCAGTCGGTGAGGATGAAACCGTGCTGAATGCGATCCGCGATTATTGCCTCAGGCAACTATAAGCAACACGGCTGGCGTTGCCGGCATATCGCGGTTAGCGACTTTATTGCAGAGGTTTCCGGGGACGCATGGCTTCTCCCATCATGACCAGCACAGGGCCACTGCAGGCCGGCAATCCAAGGGCTAACTCACCAAGGTTTAGTGACAGTTGACGCTCATTTTCCCGGCTGCAGTTTTCAACGATGACGACAGGTAAACTGGCTGGGAAATTTGCATCCAGCATACGCTGTGCGGTCAGCATCGCCTCGCGGCCGCCCATATACTGAACCAAGGTGTCGCATTCGGGAATGCGGGTATCTGCCGTTTCTCCCGGTGCCGTGCTTGAGGTGAATAAGGCGACACTGCGTGCAACTCCACGTTTGGTCAGCGGTTGCCGGACGCTGGCTGCAGCGGCTAACGCTGTTGTTATTCCCGGAACAATGTCGTATGAAATTCCTGCTGATTCTAATGCCGTCAGCTCTTCATCCGCACGTCCAAACAGCATAGGATCACCACCTTTCAGGCGTACAACCAGCGCGTATTTACTGGCACACTCAACCAGTTGTTGATTGATGTGTTCCTGTGCAGCTGAACGCTGACCACTGCGTTTGCCAACGGGGATTTTGACTGCTTGCTGGCATAGTTCCAGCATTTCACTGGTGACTAAAGCGTCATACAGTACGACATCTGCGCTCGCCAGCAGGCGTGCACCGCGAACCGTGATCAGGTCAGCGGCACCCGGTCCCGCACCAATCAGATAGACCTTACCGTATGGCGCAGTCATAGCGTCAAGCTTCCAGACGAATCATGCCTGCCGCAACTGTCTGGTGCGTTACTTCATCAATCAGAATGAAGGCGCCAGTCGAACGTGAATCATCATAGGCATCGGCAGCCAACGCTTGCTGAACATTGATGGAGACCGTCGCAATATCGTTCAGTTTCAGACTGTCAGCCGGTTGGCGTTGCTGTGTATTGATGTCGAGCAGCGTATCGACTGCAGTCACTCTGGCAGAAACTTGCCGGGTTGTATGTTTCAGCCAGTATTTGCGACGAACATCCAGTGCATCTTCTGACAGCCAGCATAAATCTGCTTTAACTGTTTTTAATAGCGTCGCCGGGCGATCCGCGCTGGCCAGCATGTCGCCGCGGGAAATATCCAGATATTCATTCAACAGTATCGTCACCGACTGGCCCACAACTGCGGTATCCAGTGAGCCATCCAGCGTCAGTATGTCTTTGACTGTGCCAGTCTGGCCGCCAGGCTGAACGATCAGTGTATCGCCTTTGCTGACTTTACCTGCTTCTATGCGACCCATATAACCGCGGAAGTCGTTTGCTTCATGGCCGTTGTGACGTGCTACCAGTTGCACTGGAAAACGGAACGGTTCATCGTGGCTGGCATCGTAGACGCTGAGTGATTCCAGCAGGTCAATCAGTGTTGGCCCCTGATACCAGGGCATTTTATCGGTCGCTGTTACTACGTTATCACCTGCCAGTGCGGACAAAGGCACTGCATGAATATCGGTCAGCCCTAACTGTGTTGCGAATTTCTTGTATTCGGCGACGATGCGGTCATAGACGCTCTGATCATAGTTGACCAGATCCATTTTATTGACCGCAACGATCACATGTTCAATCTTGAGTAAATGGGCGATCGTTGAATGGCGTTTGGTTTGCACCAGCAGATCAACGCTGCCATCCGCATTCAGCTTCACTTTCGAGACATCGACCAGAATAATGACGGCATCTGCCGTCGATGCACCTGTCACCATGTTACGTGTGTATTGCTCGTGACCCGGTGTGTCCGCGATGATGAATTTACGTTTAGGGGTTGCGAAATAACGGTAGGCGACATCAATCGTAATGCCTTGTTCGCGTTCTGCTTCCAAGCCATCCGTCAGCAAAGAAAGGTCTATCGTGTCTCCCACTGTGCGCTTATGTTTGGCGCGGGAAATTGCATCGAGCTGATCTGCAAAAATCCCTTTGCTGTCAAACAGCAGGCGACCGATTAAAGTACTTTTACCGTCATCAACTGAACCTGCCGTGATGAAACGTAACAAGCCGCGTTCTTTATTGACATTGGCGTTTATTTGTTCAACGGCACTCATTAGAAATATCCTTCTTTTTTACGTTTTTCCATCGATGCTTCTGATGTCTGGTCATCCATGCGGGTTGCGCCGCGTTCGGTAATTTGTGTGATCGCGGTTTCCGCAATAATTGCTTCGACTGTCGCGGCATCGGACGAGACCGGGCAGGTGCAGGAAATATCGCCGACGGTACGGAAACGCACGATCTGTGTTTCTACGGTTTCACCTTCACGCGGCGGCGTCAGATCGGTCAGCGGCACCAGCAAGCCATTGCGCGGGATGACCTGGCGTTCGTGGGCGAAATATATTTGCGGCAGTTCGAGTTTTTCACGTGCGATGTATTGCCAGACGTCGAGCTCGGTCCAGTTTGAAATCGGGAAGACGCGCATGTTTTCGCCCGGATGTACGCGGGTGTTATACAAATCCCATAATTCAGGGCGCTGCGCTTTCGGATTCCATTGACCGAATTCGTCACGGAAAGAAAAAATACGTTCTTTCGCACGCGCTTTTTCTTCATCGCGGCGTGCGCCACCAATGCAGGCGTCGAATTTATGTTCAGCGATCGTTTCCAGCAGTGTTACTGCCTGTGCCGCGTTGCGTGAATCAGTTGCCGGATTGCGCAAACGCACGGTGCCGCGCTTGATGGATTCTTCGACCGAACCAACGATCAACCGCTCGCCGAGTTCAGCGACGCGTTTGTCGCGAAAGGCGATCACTTCAGGAAAGTTATGGCCAGTATCGATATGCACCAGCGGAAACGGAAATTTGCCCGGGCGGAATGCTTTTTCCGCCAGACGCAGTAAGACGATGGAGTCTTTGCCACCTGAAAATAAAAGCGCAGGGTTACTGCATTCAGCAGCGACTTCGCGCATGATGTGGATGGCTTCAGATTCCAGCCAGTCCAGATGACGATTACTCGCAGCATCAATAAAATGGTGTTCGACGACAGTATTCATGATCACTTCTCGTTTCTTTGTAAACTCAGGGTCTGCAGTTTTAGCCCGCGTGCTCGTTTGCTTGTTTAGCTTGCCGATTTTATGCGGATCAGTTTGCCATCAACGACATGCAAACCACATTCTTTTGATTCAGGATTTTCCCACCACCAGCGACCTGCGCGCACATCTTCACCCGTCTGTATTGCACGTGTGCAAGGCTCGCACCCGATCGAAGGATAACCTTTGTCATGCAAAGGATTGTACGGCACCTGATTGCTGCGGATATAGTGCCAGACGTCTTCTTCAGACCAGTCTGCCAGCGGGTTGAATTTTTGCATGCCATGTGCGATGTCATCTTCCTGTACCGCGAGTTCGGTACGGGTGGCTGCCTGCGCACGGCGTTGTCCGGTTACCCAGGCTTTGTTTCCTGCAAGCGCACGATTCAGCGGTTCGACTTTACGAATACGGCAGCATTCTTTGCGCATTTCCACGCTGTCATAAAATGCATTCAAGCCGTGTTGCTGGACATAAGCGTCAACGGCTGCGGCCTCCGGCTTGAATAGCGTGATCGCAGTACCGTAAGTATTTTTAACCGTATCCAGCATCCCCAGTGTTTCTGCGTGCAGGCGACCGGTTTCCAGAGAAAATATACCGATGTTGAGATTATTGCGCAAAATGAGATCGGTCAGCACCATGTCTTCTGCTGCCAGGCTCGATGCGAAAACTGCCGGCGTAAATTCTGCCGCAATTTCTTCCAGCGTTGCTTTGGTTGCGGCCAGACGTGCGTCAAAATCACTCATTTGGCAACTCCGGTACGTTCAGCACGGCGGAACAAGGGATTTTTCTCATCCCATGAAGTCTGATATTTTTCAGAGAAATCGGTCAGCCCTTTGATCGCGTCATGGATATTTTTGTCGGCACGTACGGCAAAGGCATTGAAGCCCACGCGCTGCATGTAGAACAACTGGTCCCGCAGCACATCGCCGATGGCGCGCAATTCACCGTTAAAGCCAAAGCGTGAACGCAGGTTATAAGCGATGGAATAACCGCGCCCGTCAGAGAATTTAGGGAAATCCACCGCGAGCAGGCTGAAGCGGGCAATGTCGCCCTCTAAATCTTTTGCCTGTTCGTCGCTGGAAAACCATACCCCAATATCTGCGCGCTTTTCGAGCACGTTTCGTTGTAACAGCCAGACTTTGAGCGGTACTATGACTTTACCTGCAGGTACATCGACTGCATCCGGTGTCTCATTTTCTGCCAGCCGCAATACTGTCCAGTCATCCTGAACGATGGCTTTGTCTTTGATAATTTCTTGCATCATCTACTTTCTTCTATCGCAGTTTAATAAGCCACCGGCGAACCAGCGTCTTCACCATAGTGTTCGGTTGTTTTGATCGGTGTCGCATACACAAAGTCTTTGAATGGCGTGATGCCCAGACGTTGCGCAGTGTCGATAAATCGCTCGTTATCAACGCGGTCACGGATATACACCTGAATGATGCGATCGATTACTTCCGGCATTTGCCCGGCAGAGAACGAAGGCCCGATGATTTTACCGATTGCCGCATTATTGCCTTGCGCACCACCTATGGATACCTGATACCACTCGCTACCGTCTTTATCGACGCCGAGGATACCGATATTACCGACATGGTGATGGCCGCAGGCGTTGATGCAACCCGACATATTCAATTCAAGATCACCAATATCATGCAGGTAATCCAGATCGTTGAAACGATCGGTAATATCAAGCGCAATCGGAATCGACTTCGCATTTGCCAGCGCGCAGAAATCGCCGCCCGGACAGCAGATCATATCGGTCAGCAGACCAATATTCGGTGTTGCCAGACCATGCGCTTTCGCCTCTTGCCACAGATCAAACAGCGCTGATTGCTGCACGTCTGCCAGCACCAGATTTTGCTCATGCGTGACGCGCAGTTCGCCAAAGCTGTAACGATCAGCCAGATCTGCCACAAAGTCCATCTGATCCGCCGTCGCATCGCCGGGCGGAACGCCGGGCTTTTTCAGTGACAGCACAACGCTCGCGTAACCGGCGACTTTATGCGGTTTTACATTACGGTTGACCCAGTTAGCGAAGGCCTTGTTATCTGCCTGATGTTGTTCGTAAGCTGCATCGCTTGCCGGCAGGCTGGAGTAGGCAGGCGCAGTGAAATAAGAGGATACACGGCGGAACTCCGCCTCGGTCAGCGTCGCCGGACCATCTTTGATTTGCGCCCATTCTTCTTCCACTTGCTGTGCAAAGACATCGGCGCCTATCGCTTTCACCAGTATCTTGATGCGTGCTTTGTATTTGTTGTCACGGCGACCGTATTGATTGTAAATACGCAGTATCGCTTCCAGATACGTCATCACATGCTGCCACGGCAGGAAATCACGGATCACGGTGCCGAGGATAGGCGTACGGCCCATGCCGCCGCCGACCATGACTTTAAAGCCGATTTCACCGACACCGTTCTGTACCACTGTCAGGCCGATGTCATGCACCGCAATCGCTGCACGATCTTCTTTGGCACCATTAATCGCAATTTTGAATTTACGCGGCAGGTAAGCAAATTCCGGATGGAACGTCGTCCATTGACGCAGAATTTCTGCATACGGGCGCGGATCAATCAGCTCATCCGCAGCCACACCGGAAAACTCGTCAGACGTGATATTGCGCATGCAGTTACCGGAAGTTTGAATTGCGTGCATTTCCACGGTCGCTAATTCTTCCAGAATAGCTGGCGAGTCTTCCAGATTAATCCAGTTGAACTGAATGTTCTGACGTGTCGTGAAGTGGCCATAACCACGATCATATTTACGTGCGATAAACGCAAACTTGCGCAGCTGATCTGAAGACAGCATGCCATACGGAACCGCAATACGCAGCATGTACGCATGGCGCTGATGGTATAGGCCATTTTGTAAACGTAAAGGCAGGAACTCTTCTTCTGTCAATTCGTTGGCGAGACGGCGACGTACCTGATCGCGATATTGCGCAATACGTTCTTTGATGATTTGGTGATCGTGTTGGTCGTAACGATACATCTTTATTATCCTTAAAATACGCTTTGGATCGCGCTGTCTGAATGATTGATTACAGTATGAGTTTGGCGGCAACCAGTGTCAGCGTTGTCGCGAGTATGCCACGTAACAATTTTTCCGGCACCGCCCGCGCTGCGAGCGAGCCTATGGTGATGCCTGGGAGGGAGCCTATCAGCAATGCTCCCAGCAATGCCCAGTCTATCGATCCCAGCCACCAGTGTCCGAACGCAGCAATTGCGGTCAGTGGTACGGCATAGGCGATATCTGTACCGGCAATATGTGCTGACGACATTCGCGGATACAGCATGACCAACAAGGTTGCGCCGATGGCGCCTGCACCGATGGAAGAAATGGTGACCAGCGTGCCGAGCAGCGCACCGGAAAAGATGGTGGCGACATCCAGTTTGCGCCCATGTAATTGTTTTTCCGGATGCGCATTCAGCCACGCCAGCATCTTACTTTTGAATAGCAAAGCGATCACAGTCAATAATACTGAGCCGGCGATAGAGTAACGGATGACCTGGCCAATTTCTTTGTTCAGTCCGCCAAAATACTTGAGGCCGAAGGTAGCCAGGATCGCTGCAGGCAAGGCACCTAAGCACAGCAGGCGCACAACGCGCCATTCCACGGTGCCGCGCAAGCGGTGGGTAAATGTGCCGGTGGCCTTGGTAATTGAGGCAAATGCCAGGTCGGTGCCCACAGCAACGGTAGGGGAGACGCCGAACAACAGGGTCAGCAGAGGCGTCATTAACGAGCCGCCACCGACTCCTGTCAGTCCGACGAGTGTGCCAACTGCAAAACCGGAAAATATATAAGTTAAATTCATGTCGCCCCACATTAAGTACATGGGATCGTAATGAAATTCAGCTCTATTCCAAACTACTTAGTATTTATTTGCTTATATGTTGTTTTGATATATAGATATTTGCTGAGCTTTGATGGTGATTTTGCTATGCCTCTTAAATGTAGCGTGAAAACGTCGAGTGAAACAGTGAGAATGCAGGCAGCAAGTATGATTGCTGTCACGGTATGCCTTCAGATTGTCTGAGGCTTTCCAGAGCGCGTTGGAATTCCGGCGATTGCCGCAACACGTCGCGTCCGGCTGCTTGTAGCTGTTCGACGTAATCTGGCGTAATCGTGAATGCTGTCGGTACTTGCAGCAGCGACTGACGCAAATGACGATCTTTAATGTCGCGCAGGCTGACGTTAATCAGATGCAATTCTGCATCGGCTGAAAAAGGGCTGTCTTTTTTACCTCGATTTTCGATAATTTCCCGCTTCCAGCGGGCAACGTCATCGTTTAACATTCCCAGTGTGATCTTGGTATCACGGGAACCGACGCCAAATAACAAGGCGTCTGCGACTTGTCCTGTCGTCGGTACTTTATCGCTCTGATCTATCTTTTCACCTAAATCGCGCTCGGAATTAATCGAGATCAGAATCATGCGTCGTATCGAGCCGGGCGGGGCTTTACGAAAGCTCTCCTGGACTGAGCCATCCGCGACGATGCGATCCAGCATTGCTCTTACCCCCAGATTATCAGTCAGCCCGCCATCGACCAGGTGCAAATACGGACGCGCTGCGGCGTCTTTATAACTGGCTTCGTTGGCTTTCAGTATGCGTGAGCGGTAATTGCCTTCATCCTCGTTTTTTTTCTCAGTGGAAGCGTTGACGGGCTGTGCCGGACAATTATTCGCGTAATTGCGCAAGGTCAGCGGTGTCAGCACAATCGGTACTGCGGATGAGGATGCCACGGCGAAAGAGAGCGGCACACTGTCGAGATCGGAACAAATCAAGGCAAACTGTTCCGGTGTGAATTCAAATCCCGCACCCGTTGTCAGATCCGTCGCGGTGACCAGTAATTCATTAACATGCTGTTTCTTCTGTAAATCGCCAAAAGTCATACCGCGGTACAGGTGATCGAGCTGCTCACCTAAAATATGACTGCGGCCATACCATGGCGAGCCGAGCTGATACATCTGTCTGGGAGAAAATACAGTCTGAATCAGACCTTTTTCAAAATTTGACAGCAAAAACTCAGACTCAAAGCGAGTGAATGTTTCGTCGCCAAAAGCGGCGTAGTAGGTTGCCAGAATACTGCCGCCGGAAACGCCACTGATCAGACCGACCTTATCGAGTATCGTCGTTCTTTTACCTTCCCACAGAAAACTGGTGTCCTTCAATTCTCGCATCACGCCAAGACCAAAAGCGGCAGCGCGGGCACCGCCACCGGATAAGGTCACCGCCGCGACGATAGAGGGGCGGTTTGCCAGCAGGTCTTCTCGTTGTGCCACGGCAGAGCCTGATTTCGCGACTTCATTTTGCCAAGGATGAAAAGTGGAGCAGGCACTTAACAGCGCAAGCGCGCAAGTCAGTAAGCAACGTTTGATGATCGGAAATAGTGTCATATTTATTCCAGATGAATTTCCGGAATTGTACTACTCAGCCGATATTGTTCGGCAACATCACCATGGCTGTTTTGCGTAAGAGAGTTAAGTTTTGTTTGATGGCCGAAACGATGCATACCATGTTGTCGTGGCGTTTTTTGATTTCCGAACGCTTTTTTGACTGGACCAGCGTCAGATCTGGCGGCAATATTTTTTTGCAAATCAGTTCGTAATCGCCGTCTTTCCGTTTTGTCGCGCCAATCTCAGACCACAGGGCATCGTAGTCGGACAATACCTTTCCCTGTTTAATCGATCGATGAACAACACGGTGTGTGTTTGCAACCAGGCGCAGGGTATCGCAACCGAATTGAATTCCCACCTGTTCAACCAGCCTGATCAGTAAATTTTTAGGACGCATGCCATAGATATCGCGCGTACTGCTGCGGATCAACTGCACGGTGTTCTGTTCGCGGGATCCTTGTATGCAGCCAATATAAATATGCATGCATCCGCTTTCTCGGAAAAAAGTGAATGCGCATGAGTAAATCAATACCTGATTTCGTGATAACTGCAGTATGAGTTCCCCCTCGCGTTCCATAGGATCAATCGCGCGTAAATGTATGCCGTAGGTGTTTCCCGTTTTTCCTGTGAAGCACGCCAGATCAACTGGTTCTCTGGAGCTTTTCCTGATCATGTCGTGTAAGCCTTGTTCCAGGATAAATGCGTAGTGCTGCTGTATAACCTGAAAGCGTGCATCGTGATTCAATAGTGTCGAAATATACGGACGGTAGGGCTTATGAATAAATCGTGGCCTGACGCTGACAAGATCGCTGTATAGCTGCTGTGAATTCAATAAATGCAGCCACTGATGTGTCAGGTTTGACCATAAGACGGCCCTTCCATATAACTTCAGCATTGCACGGAAGCGCACCGTGCCACTTAATCCTGAGAGACAGTCGGCCAAGGTAACGAGCGAGGTTTCAACCAGAACAGATTGATGTTCGCCTATCTGAATAGTGGTATCAAATGCATTCATTATTCGTCCAGTACGCCACCACCCAGGGATTTATAAAGCGCAACGGTATTGCTGTATTCTTGCTTACGGAGTTCCAATAACGACCGTTGAGCCGTGTACAGCGTCCGTTGCGCATCCAGTAATTGCAATCGACTGTCTTGTCCGGCGTGATATCTGATACGGGTCAGCTCCAGATTTTTTCTGGCACTGTCGGAAAAACGCTGTTGCGCTTCGATCTGGCTTGCGTACGTCGCTTGACCCGCGAGTGCGTCTGCCACCTCACGGAATGCGGTCTGTATTGCGCGTTCATAGTCTGCAACGGCGGATGATTTTCGTATCTCGGCCAGCTTTAATTCCGAACGCAGACGTCCATGTTGAAAGATCGGTTGTGTCATTTGCGGTGCGAATGACCATGCATGCTGATTGCCACCAAACAGATTGCTCAGCGAGGAGCTGCTGTATCCGACTGAGGTCGTCAGCGATATACGTGGAAAAAAAGCTGCTCTGGCACTACCTATGTCGGCGTTCGCTGCAATCAGATTTTGTTCCGCCTGTAAGATGTCCGGGCGCAAGCTTAACAGGTCGGAAGGAAGGCCTGCGGGTATCTGTGGCGGTAAAGCGCTATCGCTAAAACGGTCAGATATCGCCTTGTTATGGACAAAGTCGCTGCCTGTCAGCAAACGCAATGCATTATGGGTTTTGCTGAGCTGACGTTGCCGCTCCGATAAATCTGCCTCGGCGCTGGCGACTTGCCCTTCGGCGACTGTCACATCTGCATTACTGACTTGCCCCGCCGTTTTTAAGCTACGTGTGAGTTTCAGTGACGTGCGCCAGTCGGCTAAGGTTTTTTCCGTCAGATCGAGTTGTTGCCTTGCCAGCAGATCTTCGTAATAAGCATCAGCCACAGCGCCGATCAGCGATATTTTCGCGGAACGTTGCCCTTGTTCGCTGGCCAGATATCTCGCGAATGCCGCATCGCTTAATGATTTCACGCGGCCAAAAAAATCCAGCTCGAAAGCAGTGATCGCTAATCCCGCCGTGTGCTGTGTGTTGACGCTTGCTGCTGCACTGTCTGTCATCGCGGTACGCTGGCGGATACTCCCGGCAGTGGCATCTATTGTTGGCAAACGAGCGCTATTCTGTATCTGAAATTGTGCACGCACAGCTTCTACGTTCAGACTTGCGATGCGCAGATCACGATTGTCTTCCAACGCGAGTTGGATCAGATATTGCAATTGCGGGTCTGTAAAGACACGGCGCCAACCGGTTTCAGCGATGCTCTTGCCTTGCATTTGCTGTTGTGTAGAGTAGGTATCCGGTATCGGCGCGGCTGGCCTGACCAGATCAGGTGTCAGTGAGCAGGCGGACAGTATCAGAATTAATGCTGAAAAAATGATGTACTTCATATTAGCTTTCAATCACAGGAGCAGAACTGGCAGTTTTGTCAGCATCTGTTTTTTTATGGAATCGCTTTGCTATTCTTTGCGCTGTACTCAGTACAACCACAAAGAAAACGGGCGTGAAAAAGATCGCCAGCACAGTCGCACTGATCATGCCGCCGAGTACGCCGGTACTGATGGCGTGTTGAGTCTCTGCACTGGCACCAGTCGCAATAACGAGCGGGAATACGCCCAGACCGAATGCCAGTGAGGTCATCAGAATAGGCCGTAAGCGTAATCTCGCCGCTTGCAGCGCTGCATCAGACAGGCTCATGCCTTGCCCGACCAGTTGCTTGGCAAATTCAACAATCAGAATCGCATTTTTGGCTGACAAACCAATGATCGTGATCAGCCCGACTTTAAAGAAGACATCGTTTGGTAAATCCCGTAGCAACACTGCGAGAACGGCACCAATCAAGCCAAGCGGAACAACCAGCATGACCGACAGCGGAATCGACCAACTTTCATACAACGCGGCCAGTACCAAAAAAACGACCAGCATGGAAAGTGCCATCAGCATAGGTGCCTGCGATGCCGACTGACGTTCCTGCAAGGATTGACCAACCCACTCAAGAGTAAAACCGGGTGGCAATTGCGCTGCAAGGCGTTCCATTTCATTCATCGCATCGCCGCTGGAAATGCCAGGTGCAGCACTGCCTGAAATCCGCGCCGACGGATAGCCCTGAAATCGCACTAATTGAAGAGCTGCCTTGCCCCAGACCGGCGTGACGAGTTCTGCGAGTGGCACTACCTGACCGGCGTTGCCACGTACATACAGTTTCAAGACGTCATCAAGCTGCATCCGTGATTTGGCGTCTGCCTGAACGATGACTTGCTGTACACGTCCTGCATTCACGAAGTCATTGACATAAGCGGAGCCCATTGCCGTCGACAATGTGTCACTGATACTGGCAAACGATACGCCCAGTGTTTCGGCTTTCTTTCGGTTGATCTCGAGTCTGACATTGCTGCCCGGTTGCACTCCGTCCGGGTAGACGGCGGTTACCAATTGGCTTTGTGATGCCAGCTTCAACAAGGTATTTTGCGCATCACGTAAAGCGTCTTCACCTTTGTTTGAACGATCCTGCAGGCGTAGCGTAAAGCCAGAAGAGGTGCCGAGTTCATCAATCGCCGGTGGCATCAGGCTGAAGACTGTGCCTTCTGTAATACCGGACATCGCAAGCTGCGCCCGGCTTAGCTCGTCTGCCGCTGTCGCGCCATTCCGTTGTGACCAGTTTTTTAACATCGTAAAGGCCATTGCCGTATTGGTTCCGGCACCGGAGAAACTGAATCCGAGAATAGACTGATTCGCATCGATTCCCGGACGGGAAGCGACATGTTTTTCAAAGACCTTCACCACATCCAGCGTGCGTTCTGTTGTTGCGTCGGAAGGCAGCTGGAATGAGGTCATGAAGTATCCCTGATCTTCTTCCGGCAAAAATGAGCTGGGGAGCAGACCAAATGAAAGCACCAGTGCAATAACGATAGCGGTGAACATCAGCATGGTTCTGCCGGTTCGCTTCATCAGAGTAACGACCCATGCAGCATAGCCGCGGGTCATGCGTTCGAACTGGCGGTTGAACCAGCCGAAGAAGCCTGTGCTTGCATGAGCATCAGCGTTAATTGGTTTCAGGATCGTCGCACACAGCGCGGGTGTCAGGGTCAGTGCAAGAAATGCAGAGAACAGAATCGACACCACCATCGACATTGAAAACTGCCGGTAGATCGCGCCCACAGAACCACTGGCAAGTGCCATCGGAATAAAGACGGCAGTCAGCACCAACGTAATACCGACGACTGCTCCGCTGATTTCCTTCATCGCTTTGGCGGTTGCTTCTTTGGGCGATAAGCCTTCTGTCGCCATTAATCGCTCAACGTTTTCTACGACAACAATCGCATCATCCACAATGATGCCGATAGCCAGTACCATGCCGAACATCGTCAGTACGTTAATCGAGAAACCAATCAACAGCATCAGCGCAAATGTACCTAGCAATGCGATAGGGGCGACTATCGCCGGGATCAGCGTGTAGCGCACTTTTTGCAGGAATAAATACATCACCAGAAATACGAGCACCATTGCTTCAAGCAAGGTTTTAATCACTTTTTCGATCGATATTTCAACAAATGGTGCTGTATCAAAAGGAATGGAGTAGTTGATCGCTGCCGGCATCGTCTTTTGCAGTTCCGCCATTCTTGCGCGCACCGCTTTAGCGGTTTTGACCGCGTTTGCTCCTGGCGAGAGTTGAACCGCAGCCGCTGTTGCCACTTTGCCGTTTTCGCGATTTGAAAAGCTATACGATTGTGCGCCGAGTTCAACTTTGGCGACATCAGAAATCGTCACTTTGCTACCATCAGCGTTAGCGCGTAAAACGATAGAGCCAAACTGGGCCGGCGTTTCTAACTGTCCATGTGCTTCCAGCGGAAAGGTGACGCGTTGCCCGGTTATCGCCGGTGAACTTCCGATGGCCCCGGGCGCAATCTGAATGTTTTGTTGTGCGACTGCAGTCGTCACGTCACTCATGGATAAATTGTAAGATTGCAGCTTGGCCGGATCGACCCATATTCGCATCGCTTTTTCCGCGCCGAATAACTGCACTTTGCCAACGCCCTCAATCCGGCGCAGTTCCTCCACGATGTTACGGGCGAAATAGTCGCTCAGATCTGCCTCGTTGAGATTACCCTCTTTGGAGCTCAACCCCACGATCATCAGGAATCCCGCTGAGGCCGATTCCACACCGAGCCCATTCTGACGTACGACCTGTGGTAGGCGAGGTTCTACCGTTTTGATCCGGTTTTGCACATCGACCTGCGCCATTGCCGGATCTGTGCCGGGTTTAAAAGTGATGGTGATCTGTGCGCTGCCAGAACTATCAGCAGTGGACTCAAAATAAAGCAGATTTTTAACACCTGAGAGTTCGCGTTCAATCACGCTGACAACGGCATCGTTCAGCGTTTTTGGTGTTGCACCCGGATAGTTGGCGCTGATACTGACGCTGGGTGGTGCAATCGAAGGAAAACGTGCGATCGGCAATTGCGGAATCGCAATGATTCCGGCCAGAGCGATGAAGATGGCAATGACCCAGGCAAAAATCGGGCGATGAATAAAAAATTGCGGCATGATCATTCCCTGAATTTATTTCGAACGCGCCGCAGATGCTGACGTCGCTTTCCACTGTTGTGCATTGACTTCGCTTCCCGGTTGCAAACGTTCCACACCTTCAACGACGATAAGCTGGCCTGCACTGATACCGTTGTTGACGACATAGTTCGATCCGACAAGGGCACCCAGTTCAATCGGTTTCTGAGTAACTTTTTTGCTGGCTTCCACCACCCACAGATATGCCTTCCCCACACTGTCACGCTGGACTACCTGCTGCGGAACTAATACCGACGCGGTTACTGTTCCTTGTGGAACGCGGGCACGTACATACATTCCGGGTAATAACTGGCGGTCGCGGTTATCTACTTCGATACGCATTACGATCTCACCGCTGCTTGCGTCAACATTCACTCCAGAGAACAACAGTGTGCCGTTGACAGGGTAAGGACGGCCTTCTGCATCCAGCACCTGAACTGGGATTTCCTTTGCTTCGTTGTTCTTATCTTTCGCAAGCAGATAGGACATGGAGCTTAATTTTGATGCAGGCTTTCTGACGTCGACATAGACGCGATCAATTTGCTGAATTTTTGCCATGGGATTGACATCGCTGGCCGTGACCAGCCCGCCTTCAGTCAGCAATTCCTGACCAATGCGTCCGGAAATGGGCGCTTTGATGCTGGCATAGTCAAGATCTAGCCGGCGTCGTGCGAGGGTCGCCTTGGCTTGTGCAACATCTGCCGCAGCCTGCGCCGTCGCGGATTGCGCATCGTCCAACACCTGGCGGCTGACAGCATCACTCTCTGCCATCTGTTGCAGTCGTTTGCTTTGCAGTGTGGCGCGTTCAAGAACTGCCTCTGATCGTCTGAGAGCAGCGGCTGCTATATCAAATTCTGCTTTCAGTGGCGCTGCATCAATTTGAAATAATTGTTGCCCGGCACGCACTTCAGCACCTTGCTGAAACAGGCGTTTCTGAACGATGCCACCGACTTGCGGGCGAATTTCTGCGGTGCGATAGGCAACTACACGGCCTTGCAGCTCATCATGTAAAACGACATTCGCTGTTTGAATTGTCGTTGCTGCCACAATCACGGGCGGGGCTGCTACTTCGGGTGTTGATTTGTTGCATGCGGCGAGCGTAATAGCACTGACAGCAGTGAGCGTCACTATCATTAATCTCTGTTTAACAAACGTGTGCGTCATGGTGATGTACCTTCTTTAGATATCCAGAGTCAGACTGGTCAGCCGCAAGCTTAATAAAACAGCGTGGGGTTTTCGTGGTGAATTTATGGAGTTATGATGGAGATCGCTATTTTTTCTGAACACTTATGAACCATCCTGCAGTTAATCCCGTTAGCACGAACAAACCAGAGCCTGGTGGCGCCTTAGTTCTCATCGCTGAAGATGAGCCGGAAATTGTCGAAATCATCAAGGCTTATCTGCATCGGGATGGCATGCGCACTGCTCATGCAAAAGATGGACGTGCTGCGTTAGAGTTGCATCTTGCAATCAAGCCGGATCTGGTTTTACTGGATGTCAAAATGCCCCATGTTGATGGTTGGCAGGTGTTGTCCGAGTTGCGACGAAGAGGAAATACGCCAGTGATCATGTTGACTTCACATGATCAGGATATTGATAAGCTGATTGCATTGCGTGTTGGTGCCGATGACTACGTCGTCAAACCGTTTAATCCGGCAGAGGTTGCCGCACGGGCATTGGCGGTTTTGCGGCGTACGGGGAGTGGCGGCGCGACGGAGCGTGGCCTGTTGCGCTGCGGACCGATAGAAGTCAATCTGGAAACGCATCAGGCTTACGTACAGATGAAGGACGAAGCTCTTCCGCTGCCTCTTACGCTGACCGAATTCCGCTTGCTGGCACACATGGCGCGCACACCGGCAAGGGTGCATAGCCGCGCGGAACTGCTGGTCAGCTGCCTGCCAGAAGGTGACAGCCTGGAGCGTACCGTTGATAGCCATATCAGCAAATTGCGTAAAAAATTAGAAGCCGCAGATGTACCGCATTTGCTGGTCAGCCTGCGCGGCGTCGGTTATTGCCTGAAGAGTCCATCGTGAGCACTGAATCGGATTTCAGCCGACAGATCATTCGCTGGACATCGGCGGTTGTGCTGAGCATCATCGCCATCGTATTAATCAGTACATATGTGTTTTATGCTTTACTGATTCAATGGGTTCCCAGTTTGTTTACAGACGTCGATCCAATGTCGCTGCCAACATGGCCGGAATGGATTTATATGGCAACGATTACTGTTGTCGGTCTTGTGTTTGGCATCGCTGCGGCAAGGAAACTGGCCAGGCGCATATTGATTCCGCTTAACTCCATTGCTGACAGTGTTAAACGTATTGCCGACGGCGATCTGTCTGCCCGCGCAGTTGCAGGAGATCGTACCTTGGGCGAAACCGCCGCCCTTGTTGATGGTTTTAATTCTATGGCAGAACGCCTGCAGAGTACCGCGCACGAATTAACGACCTGGAATGCTGCGATTGCGCATGAATTAAGGACGCCGCTGACGATACTACGAGGGCGCCTGCAGGGCATGGCTGACGGCGTATTTCCGCCAGAGGAAGCGCAGTTTCGTAATCTCTTGAATCAGGTCGATGGGCTTACCCGCCTGGTCGAAGATTTGCGCGTCCTTAGTCTGGCCGATGGCGCTTATCTGAGCTTGAGATTGGAAGATGTGGATATTGCATCCGAAGTCAGTCAGGTGCTTGAACTCATGGCGCCATCACTGACTGCTGCCGGGTTTTATCTTGATATGAAGGTAGAAAGCACTGTCATCGTTTGCGACCCGTCGCGGATACGACAAGTTATCGTTGCTTTGCTTGAAAATGCACGTCGCTACGCGTCTCCCGGCAAGTTGCTGATTGAGTCCAGACTGTCGCAAAACGCATTTCATCTGACGGTGACTGATGAAGGACCGGGCATTCCTGAACATCTGATTCCTTTTATCTTTGAAGCATTTCAACGCGGCGATGATTCCCGTTCGCGCGAAAGTGGCGGCAGCGGGTTGGGACTGGCGGTGGTGCGGGCGATTGCACAGGCACATAAGGGGCAGGTCAGTTATTCGCAACACGCCGGTGGCGGCTCTGTATTTCAGATCACTTTGCCGAGTGTGCATTGAGGTGTAGGTCAGTGTCGTGGCAGTGTGCCTCTGCCCGACATGATGCTGCTTTCCGGACTTCACTATCGTCATCCATTCCTGAACTGAAAAACACCGGCAGAGCATTTTGCGTATAATCTGTCCGCCGATTATGTCGGCAGGTCGTACGTCTTCAGGGCGGGGTGTAATTCCCCACCGGCGGTAAAATTTGCCAGATACTTTTGGCAAAACAAGCCCGCGAGCGCTTGCAGTGAATGATCATCGTAGTTGTACTGATGGTGTTGCAAGGTCAGCAGATCTGGTGTGATTCCAGAGCCGACGGTGATAGTCCGGATGAGAGAAGATATGCCTGATATCAGTGCTCGCGCCAGCTCGCGAGCGCTGGCTTTGGGCTATTCAAAAATCCCCTGAAACGTCTTTTGCACATTTTTTTGCGGAGCGTTTCAATTATGTTGAGTAACACAAACAGTCTTACTGCAGTATCCGGTTCAACTACTGCATCATCTTCAGTCGCTACGACTGCACAATCTTCCCGGCGTTTTGTTTATTCCGACAGCCCGTTTGCTCAGCGTTTACAGCGCGCTCTGGCTGACCTTCGGAATGGGCGGCCAGTTTTATTGATGGACGATTTTGATCGTGAAAATGAGGCCGATCTGATCATCGCAGCGGAAAAAATTACTACCGAGAGCATGGCCAGATTGATCCGTGATTGCAGCGGTATCGTTTGCCTGTGCCTGACCGACGAGCGCTTGCAGCAGCTTGATTTACCACCGATGGTGGCAGCAAATGGCAGTCGTTTTGGTACGGCATTTACGGTCACGATAGAAGCAAAGCATGGTGTGACTACCGGCGTTTCTGCTGCCGATCGGGTTACGACGATTAAGGCTGCCATCGCAGATGGGGCCGTGCCTGGCGACCTGGCTCGGCCCGGGCATGTTTTTCCTTTGCGGGCAGTGCCTGGTGGTGTATTGCAGCGGCGTGGACATACCGAGGGTTCTGTGGATCTGGTGCGTCTGGCTGGAATGCAGGCGGCAGCGGTATTATGCGAACTAATGAATCCGGATGGCAGCATGTCACGTGGTCAGGATATTCTGAATTACGCAGCGGCGCATGATATTGTGATCCTGAGTATTGATGAGCTGGCACAACATATAAGCGGTTTGCAAGCTAGCTGAGTCACCGCATTTATCAGGCGTTGAAATGATGATTTTTTACTTTGAATGGTCTGTTGAGACAACAAAGGATGGGAGGTGTTTTAATGGGTGATCAACACAGTTGTCATAAGCGATCTCTCGTCGCCGTATTGTGTGCATTCCTTTTGCTGTGGGTATCGTTTGCAGCATTCGCCGCACCCGCATCCTGGTATAAGTGGAAAAGCAAAATCAAAGATGCAGAGGTCTGTTCGCAGACTTCGCCGGGCGAGGGTTGGGAGCGTACCGCAGGTCCTTATCGTGACGGACGATGTGAAAAACTGAAAAACTGAAAAACTGAAAAACTGAATGACTGTTTTTCCTGCCTGTCCGAAGAAACTGAAGAAGCAAATCATCTGAAAAAAAGCCCTCGCCAGTTATTAGCGGGGGCTTTTTTACGTGCTCATCCCAGCGTTCATCTACGTTCGCTGATTAATGTCGCCAGCACGGCGACAGTACCGAAAGAAATCGTTAATCGTTTTTTGTATAAATAATCGCGTTTTAATTCGTTTTCCACTCTTAGAGATTTCGCTACAGTTTTGTCATAACGATGTGCGGTAAATACATCGATTGCTTTGAAAGATATTTATGACAGATTCTACGATGACTCCCAACGATGCATTTTCTTCCGCCAGTTCCGCTTCTGATGGTAGCGGTGGCGATGTCGCAAGCCTGCTTTCCCATGCAAAAGAGGATGCCCGTCAACAACAATTGCCTTTTGCCGGCAGTCTGACGCCGGTTGATGCCTGGCGTCTGGTACAACTCGGTGCGGCTACCCTGGTTGATGTTCGCACGAATGAAGAACGTAAGTTTGTTGGTCATGTTCCCGATAGTCAGCACGTTGCCTGGGCAACAGGCACTGCACTGACCCGTAATCCGCGCTTCGTGAAGGAGTTCGAGAGCAAACTCAAAGACAAGGCTGCCGTATTTTTGTTGCTATGTCGCAGCGGCAAGCGTTCGGCGGCAGCGGCTGAAGCATTGAGCAAGGCTGGATTTGTGAACGTCTTCAATATCACCGAGGGGTTTGAAGGCGAGATCAATGAGACGCAGCAACGTGGTCAGCTCGGTGGCTGGCGTTTGCACTCCTTGCCCTGGGTTCAGGATTAAGCACATATCAACGACCACACGGAATTTGCTGGTCTGTGGTCATTGACTCCCATTGACTCCCATTGATTCCATTTATCGGCAAGTTGTTTCACACCTGAACTGATCAGAGTTATGACTAACAATAAAATTAATAATCAAGTTCATGCGCCTGCAACACAGCGAGCGTCGTTATTTGGTATCGAGCAGGTTGTCAGTGAACTGGCCTCTGTGCGTCAGGCCTGGCGCAGCCGTCAGGTGCGTCCGTCGGAACCGGGTGGCCGTGAACTGCCATCGCGGGATGCGCTGACAAAAATACTTGAAGATCTGCGCGGAGCGCTGTTTCCCATGCGTCTTGGGCCACCGGAACTGCGTCAGGAAAGTGAAGATTTTTACGTCGGGCATACCCTTGATTCGGTGCTGCATTCATTGCTGACGCAGGTGCGGTTGGAGCTGAGTTACGCATCGCGCTATAACAATCACCATGAGCTGCATACCGAAGACCGGGCAGTGTCTATCGTGCGTACTTTCTCACGTTCTTTGCCACAGATACGCAGCCTGCTCGACAGCGATGTGATTGCAGCTTATCAGGGCGATCCTGCCGCCCGCAGTGTCGATGAAGTTTTACTCTGCTACCCCGGCGTGCTGGCCATGATTTATCACCGCGTTGCACATCAATTGTATTTGCTGGGCGTGCCTTTACTGGCACGTATCGTCGCAGAAATTGCACACAGCCAGACCGGCATTGATATTCATCCCGGTGCGCAGATTGGCCCGGGCTTTTTCATTGATCATGGTACCGGCGTGGTGATTGGTGAGACTGCCGTAATCGGGCAGCGCGTGCGTATTTATCAGGCCGTGACACTTGGAGCGAAACGTTTTCCCGCCGATGAAGCAGGCAATTTGCAGAAAGGATTGCCGCGCCATCCCATCGTTGAGGATGACGTCGTCATTTATGCCGGTGCGACCGTCTTAGGACGGATCACGCTGGGACGTGGCGCGACGATTGGTGGCAATGTCTGGGTCACGAATGACGTGGCACCCGGCAGCCATGTCAGTCAGGCGAGTTTGCGCCATGAGCAGCATGTCGAAGCGCCTCATCCGGAGTGATGATGAAAGAGCTTTGCAATTGCTTTGGCATTGCCGTTCGTCAGGCCCGAGATGCACATCAGTGGTCGCAGGAAGTGCTGGCGGAAAAGGCGAATCTTAATCGTTCTTATATAGGCGAGATTGAGCGCGGAAAAGTGATTCCGTCTTTGGTGACGATGGAAAAACTATCGCAGGCATTGGGCCTCCGTATGTCAGAACTGCTGGCTCGCTGTGAGGATGTGCGCCATGCCCAGGCAATGCAAAAGATGTCCTTGATGGCGATAGCATGTTGAATGAGGGCGATGGGCATCAGACACTGTCTTATCCGATGAATTGATTTTCTTGTTGTTATTTTTTGCAGTCCGATAAATCCACTTACTCATGGAGTGACCTATGTCTGATGTACCTTCGCCGAATTTTGCACTGGGCGATAATGCTGCTCGTCAGTTAGCCAATGCAACCAAAACCGTTCCGCAGTTATCGACCATTTCTCCACGCTGGCTGGTGCATCTGCTGCAATGGCTGCCGGTTGAAGCAGGTATCTACCGTCTCAATAAAGTAAAAAATCCTAAGGATGTCCGCGTTGCCTGTTCTCAGCGTGACGAATCTGAATTGCCGCAAACGTTTGTTGATTATGAAGAGCAACCGCGCGAATATTTCCTGAATGCAGTTGCCACGGTACTGGATGTGCATACCCGTATTTCTGATTTGTATAGCAGCCCGCACGATCAGATTAAAGAACAATTACGTCTGACCGTAGAAACAATCAAAGAGCGTCAGGAAAGCGAGCTGATTAATAACCCTGATTATGGTCTGCTGGCGAATGTGCATGATGATCAGCGCATATCGACGCTGACTGGCGCACCGACACCGGACGATCTGGACGATCTGCTGACCAAAGTATGGAAAGAGCCAGGCTTTTTCCTCGCGCATCCGTTGGCGATTGCAGCGTTCGGCCGCGAATGCACGCGTCGCGGTGTTCCTCCTCCGACAGTCAGCCTGTTTGGTTCGCAATTCCTGACATGGCGCGGCGTTCCTCTGGTTCCATCTGACAAATTACCGATTGAAGACGGCAAAACCAAAATCATTTTGCTGCGCGTTGGTGAAAAACGGCAAGGTGTGGTTGGTCTTTTCCAGCCCGGGCTGGCTGGTGAACAGAGCCCAGGTCTGTCAGTGCGTTTTATGGGCATTAACCGTAATGCGATTGCTTCTTATCTGATTTCTCTTTACTGCTCATTGGCAGTGTTGACGGATGATGCCCTGGCTGTGTTGGACGATGTAGAGATCGGTAAATACCATGACTATCCTGACACCTACAAATAATAGTCAGGTGTCTGCGGACGGTGTGCCGGATGAGGCACTGCTGAATCGCATGGCATCTGAATTCTTCGCGCTGGTGCCGGGTGCTGCTCAGGCGGCTGCGCAATTCCTGCCGGGATTGTCGCACCTGAACGAGCCACATCCAGCAACGGTGTCTCCTGCCGGGAAAGCACCTGTTATCGAGCCACAAAGCAGTTCGTCTGCACATGTAGCACCAGTGGCAGAGCCGGGCATCGCGCAAGGTGTACCCGCGGTCTATGCGGCGGCCTTGCCGCACAACGGTGGTAGCAGCGTTGCACCGTCCCGGCCTCAGGCTGGAGGGGCAGGTTCGCCGTATTATTTTTTAAGCGGAGAACATGCTTATCCGTCGGCGGATGCGGGTCTGGACAGTCTGGCGGCGCAGGCGACAGGAAGCGATCAGGTCAGTGCCCGCGCTTTTGGCTTACCAGGACAGGATCAGTTGCAGCGTTTGCTAGGAGAGTTGTATCCGGCGAGACCGGCAACCGCGACATCAGCCACGCCGGCAAATGAATTGTCGGCCACATATTATTTTCAGCAAGGAGAGCAAAATTATTGGGATGCTGCTCCCCGCGCTGCGAATCCTGCTTTGGCCGCACCATTTGATATCCATGCCGTACGGCGCGATTTTCCGATATTGGCCGAGCGTGTGAATGGCAAACAACTGGTCTGGTTTGATAATGCAGCGACGACGCAAAAGCCGCAATCGGTGATCGACAGGCTCAGCTATTTCTATGCACACGAGAATTCCAATATTCATCGTGCCGCACACGAATTGGCAGCGCGGGCAACCGATGCTTACGAAGGTGCGCGCAATACCGTGGCACGTTTTCTGGGGGCGGCGTCGCCAGAGGAAATTATCTTCGTTCGCGGTGCAACGGAAGCGATTAATCTGGTCGCCAATACTTTCGGTAAAAAGTTTATCGGTGCCGGTGATGAGATCATCGTGTCGCAACTTGAGCATCATGCCAACATCGTTCCGTGGCAACAGCTGGCGGCAGAAAAGGGCGCAGTGATACGGGTGATTCCGGTGGATGACAGCGGCCAGATTCTGCTGGATGAATATCGCAAACTGCTCAACAGCAAGACCCGTCTGGTCTCGGTCACGCAGGTGTCGAATGCACTGGGTACCATCACACCGGTACAGGAAATCATTGCGCTGGCGCATAGTGCCGGCGCCCGCGTGTTGGTGGATGGTGCGCAGGCAGTGTCGCACCTGCGTGTCAATGTACAGGCGCTGGATGCCGACTTCTATGTGTTTTCCGGACACAAAGTATTCGGCCCCACCGGCATCGGTGTTGTCTACGGTAAAAAAGCTTTACTGGAGCAATTACCACCGTGGCAGGGCGGCGGCAATATGATTGCGGATGTGACGTTTGAACGCACCCAATATCAACCTGCACCGGCGCGTTTTGAGGCTGGTACCGGCAATATTGCCGATGCCGTAGGTTTGGGCGCTGCGATCGACTATGTGGAACGTATCGGTCTTGAAAAAATTGCTTTGTACGAACATGCTTTGCTTGAGTATGCAACCCATGGTCTGAAAAGCATACCTGGCGTACGCCTGATAGGCACGGTTCACGCGAAGGCGAGTGTCGCATCGTTTGTCCTCGCTGGCTACAAGACGGAAGAAGTCGGACATGCGCTGAATCAGGAAGGCATTGCGGTACGTTCAGGTCATCATTGCGCACAACCGATATTGCGACGCTTTGGTGTTGAGGCAACTGTGCGTCCTTCGTTTGCGTTCTACAATACCTGCGATGAAATAGACCGCCTGATCGCGGTGGTCAAACGCTTGTCGGCGACCCGCCGGAGTTGAGCAAAAATGATTGGCTGCCGTTGACAAATCAGCATCGCGGCATCAGTCGATAGGCATGGTCGCTATAAAAAAGCCGTATCCTTGTGTCGTTCAGGGATACGGCTTTTATTTATTGTTTCTGCGATGTTGCCGCTGGCAGGTATTCCAGTTTCAATCCAACCGCAGTGCGAGCCGGGAAGCCTTTCCAATACGTATGCTCGGGCTTTTTGTTGCCACTTTCGTCGGTGCTCCATTTCCCGTCTCTGGCGTTTTCCGTTAGTGCGAGAAAAGCATCCATGCTGTCGTCATGTTTCAGATATTTCCCCAGAAATGCCGTGACAAAATGTTGGGAAATATTATTCATCCGGGTGTTATCCCACACTGCGTCGATATAACTTTCAGCCGGAATACGTTTCAGTGTCGGCACTGCCTGCCATGATTCCTTTGGGGCAGGAATTGGTGCGCCTGCGCTGTGATTGGCATTTTCAAACGTTAGCAGATAGCGCCCTGTATTGATGCTGGATTCAAACAGATTACGCACACCGGGCGAATAGCCAGAGACATCATCGGCACTGCCGGCAATATAAAAGAGTGGCGTTTTGATGGCGGCCAGGGACTGCGTATCCCATAAGCCTGCATTCCAGCCCCAGGGGGCAAATGCGACTGCCGCTTTAATTCGTTTGTCGATGGATGCCAGATAACGTGGATCATTTGCGGCGCGACTCTGTAGCGCGCCATTCGGCACGGTTGGTGCACTCACGCTTTTCGCGCTGACGCCTGCACCTAAACTGTTGAGCACACCGTAACCACCCATGGAATAGCCAATCAGCGCAGTGTTAGCTGCATCAATGATTCCTGTTAATTTCCCGGTTTTGTCCTGTTCGTTTAACAGTGCCATCTGATTTAATACGAATAGCTGATCGAGAGAACGATTTAATAAAGTACTGGAAAAATTTTTAAACTCATGAAACGTGCTGTCGGTATGGTCGATCGCCACTACGACATAACCTTTGCTGGCCAGATTTTCTGTCAGGTGACTGAGCAGAAAGCGGTTCCCCGGATAACCATGAGAGACGATCACCAATGGAAATACACCTGCATTTTTTTCGGCAGCGGCATCCCGTACTGCTTTCCCTGTCAACGTCACCTCTGTTTTTCCATCGCGTAAAAACGTGCGGAATGTTGTCGCCGATGGCGAGTGGTCAGCAGCGACGGCTGGATACCAGATTTCCAGTGTCAGCGGCCGGTTATAGCGAGGGATAGCCTCACCTGGTTTCGCATTCAGAATATCCAGTTGCCCCGGATTGCTGACCTGTAGTGTTGTGACGCCGACAGGATAGCGGCCATACGCAGCCAGTTCCGGTGCGTCTGGGCGTATCTGATCAATCCGGTTATCGATTGCAAAAGCTGGATTGATCTGGGCAAGGCAAACCGCTGCGGTAATCCCAGACAGGGCAATGCAGATGTGTTTTTTGAATGTCATATTTCTGGCAGTAAGCAAAAATGTTTTTACTCGAAATGCCCTGACTCAGGCGGAGTAAAAAGATGTTGAGGTTAAGTCATGCGTGATGCGGTAAATCGTCGGTAATGACAATGCATGCTGCCATCCTTGTGAACAGCTATTCAGGAAGGCAGCATGCGCAGAAGTTGTGATCTCAGACCGCAACCTCAGATGTGCTCAGAATTTCCAGCCGTAAGCGACGCCGACTATATTTTCGCTGAGCGAGACATTGGCATTGCCAGCACCAAAAGATGCGGGGATGGAATTACTGCCATTGACGGTCTTTTTGAAACCATGTGTATATGAAAAACTCAACTCGCCGCCATTCGCCACTTTGTATGTAGCGCCCAGCGTCAGATGATCCTGCACTACTCCCGGTGCGAGAATATTGAAAAAAGTTTCGCTGGCAGGTACAGGCTGGCCGCCATGATTGTAGCCCGCACGCAGGGTCAGATCCTTGCTGTAATCATAGACTGCTCCCACTTTGACGACAGTGATGTCGCGCCAGCCAAAGCCTGCGCCTTTTTCAGAACCGAGTGGATTTCCAGCAAATAAATTTGCCAGAGGATTGGCGATAGAGCTGATGTCGCCATACTTGATCTGTTGCAGATCGGCTGCCAGCGTTAATTGCGGATGTACTTTGTATGCCAGGCCAATACCGTAATTTTCCGGAATGTCAAAACCACCGCCTTGTGCGAACAGACCACGGTATTTTTCAAAATTACCGGTTTTGACTTTCGATGCCCATGTCGCGCCCAGTGTCAGCGCAGGAGTGATCTGTCCTGTCCAGCCCAGGCGCAGTCCCCAGCCGGTTGAGCTGTCATTGCCATTGTCGGTCAGGTTTTTACTGTCGATGGAGGCAGATGAAAAAACACTGACTCCCTTCGCTGAAAAACGTTGATAAGCAAAATTGATGGCAGCACCAAACGCATGCTGATCATTGACTTTGTAAGCCAGCGACGGCGAAATGAACAGCTGTTCCAGATTAACGCCAGCGCTGCCTTTACTGCCAAATCCGGCGTAAGGATTTTTACCATAATCGGTATTCATGCCGCCATTGCCGTAAGCCGCAATACCAACACTGACATCCTGATTCAACTGTCTGGTGTAGCCCAATTCAGGTAGCCAGAAATTCTTTTTATCATTCCCTTCGTAGCTGCCATTAACGCTGGGAACACCGTTTCCGGTGATTTCAGTGCTGCGGCTGGGGCTAAACCAGCTGAGCCCGCCATCAATACGGTTTCCTGTCCAGGCAATGCCTGCAGGATTGCTCGCCGCTGCCAGGCTATCTTGTGGTAACGCGATGCCCACACCGCCAGTGGCTTGTGTTTTGATACCGTAGCCATGAGAAAAATAGCCATCGGTAGCGAAGGCCGTGGACGCCGTCAGCAGGCTCAATGCCAATACGTTGAATTGTAATTTTGCGTGTTTCATAAAAATCTCGTTAATGTGGAGCCGACAGATTTCAGTCTGACCGCGCTCCTGGTTGCATGCGGTTTGATGTTCAAATGAGATTTAATCTTCGAAAGGAAAAGCGAGGAACGATTATTTTTAAATTTGTATATATGATTAAGCGTCAGTTGATTTCTACGACGACTTCGTCACAGGTAAAACTGAGCAGCGCAATTTTCAGAAGAAAAAATGCGACAAAAATATCTGGAATTTTTGTCGCATAAAAAATACAAGATGTGTTGAACTCAGTTATTTCGTATACCGGTTTTTCGGAAACGCCAGACCAAGGTGTTCGCGTAAAGTGGTTCCGGCATAACTGGTACGGAATAAGCCGCGTCTTTGCAATTCGGGAACAACCAACTCTGTGAAATCTTCCAGGCCGCCGGGCAGATATGGCGACATGATGTTGAATCCATCTGCTGCATCATTTTCAAACCAGAGCTGTATCTGGTCAGCGATGTGTTCCGGTGTGCCTATCAGTGTGAAGTGACCGCGCCCGCCAGCGATGCGCAAATACAGTTCACGTATCGTCAGATTTTCACCCTGAGCGAGCTGTGTCAGTAATTTCTGGCGGCTTTGCTGACCATTATCTGTGAGCGGTAATTCCGGCAATGGTTCATCGACAGGATAAGGTGTCAGGTCGAAATTACCTATCATTCTTCCCAGCAGGGTGATGCCATCTTTCGGCGTGACCAGATCTTGCAGCAGCTGAAATTTCCGTTGTGCTTCTTCCTGTGTTTTTGCAACGACAGGAAACAGACCTGGCATGATTTTCAAGTCATCACGATGACGTCCGGCTTTTTCCACTCGTGCTTTCAGATCCTGATAAAAGGCTTGCGCAGAGGCGAGTGTGGGATGCGCAGTGAAAACCACGTCGGCAGTTTCAGCGGCCAGATTCTTTCCGGTTTCCGAGCCGCCCGCTTGCACGGTAATCGGCTTTCCCTGCGGACTGCGGCTGACATTGAGCGGCCCTGCGACAGAAAAGTGTTTGCCGTGATGCTGCAAGGTATGTAGTTTTTGCGGATCAAACTGGATAGCATTTTGCTTATCGTTCAGAATCGCATCATCTTCCCAGCTATCCCATAAACCTTGTACTACCTGATGAAATTCCTTTGCCCGTTCATAGCGCTCTGCATGCCCTACATGTTCTGTGCGGCCAAAATTAGCTGCTTCGGCTGCATTATCCGAGGTCACCAGATTCCAGCCAGCGCGACCTCTGGAAATTCTGTCCAGTGAAGCGAATTTGCGCGCAACATGATAGGGCTCATTGTATGTTGTAGTGGCGGTGCCTATCAGTCCTATGCGATCGGTAACGGCGGCAATCGCAGAGAGCAAGGTCAATGGCTCCAGTCCGCCGACGCCGCTGGTCAGCGCAACGCTGTCGGCGAAAAAGACGGCGTCAAAGCAAGCACGTTCCGCAGTTTTTGCCAGATGCTGGTACAGTCTGAGCGGGTCTGCGCCGGTATCGGCCTGCGGATGCCGCCAGGCGGCAACATGATGTCCGTTATGAAGTAAAAAAGCGCCGAGTTTCAGTTCGCGTTTTGTCATGATCTCAGAAATCCTTTCTGGCCGTGATGCCGAAATAGCGTTGATCGTCGCGGGGGGCTGCACGGGTGACGTAGCCGCTGCTGTTGACCAGATTCGTCGCGTAACTCTTATCGCCCAGATTTTTTCCTATCAATGCAATTCGCCAGCCATTGTCGGAAGAGGATAAGGCGATGCTCGCATTAATCAAACCGACGCTACCCTGTATCGTGTTAACCGACTGGAATAAGTCATACTGCACTTTGCTTTGCCAGGCGTAGTCGGCAGACAGCTCCAGATGCAATCCATTGGCCAGTGGAATGCCATAGCTGGCACGGCTGAAGCTTTTCCATTTAGGTGAGAACGGTAAGGGCTGACCATTCAGCGTGCAGGAGGCCGCGGCTGCCGCAGGGCAGTTGAACTGATCAATTCTGGCGTCGATATAGGCCAGTGATGTGCTCAGATTTAGACGGGAAACAGGGCGCGCTTCAACGTCAATTTCCACACCACGCGTCGATACTTCGCCCGCATTGATCAGACGGGTGACAACTGCACCGGCGACGGTGTCATAAAAATTCGCCTGATAGTTTTTATAGTTGGTCTGGAATGCGGCCAGATTCACACTCAGCTTTTTATCGAAACCGATGGCCTTGATGCCGATTTCATAGGAGTCAGATGTTTCCGGTTTCAGCGCGAGCGTGTCGCGATTGAGCATGTTGAAGAATACATTGTAAGCAGGGCCTTTGTAGCCACGCGACACGGTTGCATACGTGCTGATGTCTTTGCTCAGATCATATTGCAAGCCTGCGCGCCCGGACCATGCACTTTCGGACGTTGATCCGGTATTGTTGGTGGCCGGTTGTACGCCGGAAAATGCGGTTGTCTGCGTTGATATGCGGGCATGGTTGTAAGAAAGTTCGTCACGTGTCCAGCGCGCGCCGGCTATCGCTTTCAATCCATCGCTGATCAGGTAGTTGCCTTCGCCGAACAGGGAATAGCTATCACTCGTAACACTATACGGTGCAAAGCCGGAATTGATCGACGTTGCTGACGTCGTGACGATGCGTTGATAAGTTTCCTCATCTTTGCCATGCAGATAATAAGCACCGAGAACGTAATCGACGACGCTGTCTTTAGGTGAGGCCAGCCGTAATTCCTGTGAAAACTGGCGATAGTGCAGCGTGCCGATATCACGGGTCGCCGGAAAAGCAGCGCTGATACGACTGAGATCCGCGCTATTGCCTATGGCCGATGTGGTCGTGTGTTGTTCATTATCCCACTGGCGTGCTGCTGTGATGGAGGTGAGTGTATAACCCTGGTTGCGCCAGTCAATCTGCGCGGAAATCCCTTTGTTGAAATCGCTGATATCACTTGGAATATCGGTGCGGATCTGGCGATTTTCAGTGCTTGCGATCACCGGTGCAATCGCTTGTGAAAATGGTGCGCTGGTGGATTTGTAAGCGACAAATGTCGGTGAACTGTTTGAACGCAGATAGTCGGCAACCAGCGTGATATCAAGGTCGCTGTTCGGCGTTACCAGTACTTTCGCACGTAAGCCCTGACGGTCGAATCCATTCACCTTATTACCGCTGGTGACGTTATCGACATTACCGTCATATTTCGTGTCCAGCGCAGTCAGCGAGGCGCGTACTGTTTCCGGTACCAGCGTGCCGGAAACACCTGCCCGTAAGCGCCTTTCATTACCTTCAAAATACGAGGCGTCAATGAAACCGGCAGTGTCTTTTCCAGGTTTTCGGCTGACGACATTGAGCACACCCGACGACGCATTTTTGCCAAACAAGGTGCCCTGCGGTCCACGCAATATTTCGATGCGGTCGATGTCGAGTAAGTCCAGCGTTGCCTGCCCAGGGCGAGCAAAGACGACACCATCCACGACGGTGGAAACAGTCGGTTCGACGCCGGGTGATGTGGAAATAGTGCCTATCCCACGGACGAAGATAGTGCTGTCTTTATTGCCGCCTTGCTGACGGAAATTCACACTCGGTAATTCTGCAGCAATACTGTCGATGCTGTTGCGATTCGCTTGTTCAAGCAGGTCGCCGTTGAGTACCGATACAGCGACAGGCACCGAACGTAAACTCGCTTCCCTGCGTGTGGCTGTCACTGTGACTGATGGCAGACCCGCCTGATCGTCACTTGCCGGAGGTGCCGCATTTTCAGCAGCAGCGGTACTGATGGAAATTGCGGCAACGCTCAGCAAGCTGCCTAGTTGCTGAGCACGGCGACGCTGCAATAATTTGTTTTTTGTATTGATCTTCATGGTAGTCCTTTAATCCCTCAATCTTGGTAAATGCCATTCTGCAAAGCGCTGCTGCGTTGATGGTCTGCGTGCTCATCCTTTTCGTGTGTGATAACAGCAGTCTTACTGTGCAACGGCCTCTTAGTTGAATCGGTAATAAGCAACGAAGGAAATGCGACTTCGCTGCTGCCATCGGTGCTGTTAGAATTTGCATGGTACCGATACCATTTTTAGTTTCTTTGATGGCGATATCCAAGTCAAAGAATTAAAACAAGCATCTAAATGTCTTTTGAGAATATGCAGAAATGACGCAGGAAAACGGAACCCGAAAACGACGTGGCTCAGGCCGCGCGACCATACACGATGTCGCTAAAGCTGCTGGCGTCGGCTCAATTACCGTGTCACGCTATTTCAAGCAACCCGACACGGTATCGGAGGCATTGCGAGAGCGCATCCGCAGTGCAGTCAGCGCTTTGAACTACGTGCCGAATCTGGTGGCGGGAGGTCTGGCTTCGACCCACGGGCGGATTATCGGCATGGTGATACCGAATATTTCCGGCCCGATTTTTGCCAATACCATACAGAGTTTCAGTGATGTGCTGACTGCGCATGGCTATCAGCTGTTGCTGGCATCGAGCTATTTTTCTGAAGCACAGGAAGAAAGCGCAGTACGTACTTTTCTGGGATGGTCGCCAGCGGCGCTGGCGGTCACCAGTCAGTATCACAGCAAGGCAACCGGGCAATTACTGGCATCAGCCAATATCCCCGTAGTTGAAACCTGGGATTACGCACCGCGGCGCAAACATATACAAGTCGGTTTTTCGCATACAGAAGTAGGGCGTCAGGCTGCCCGTTATTTGCTGGGCAAAGGATATCGCCGGATTGCGTTCGTACAAAACAGCGTGGCGAGCGATGAAAGTGCAATCGACCGGCGCGATGGATACGCTGAAGTGATGCGTGAACAGGGCTTGAAGCCATGGATGTTTATACCAACTGCCGCCACACCATTTGAGGCAGGAAAACAGGCAATGGAAGCGCTGGCTTTACGTCAGCGCGGGGCGGCAGAAGCGATTATTTTTGCTAACGACAATCTGGCGGCGTCAGCGATTCTTGCCGGGCAACGCGCTGGTATACGCATGCCGGAACAATGTGCGATCGTTGGTTTTGGTGACTATGCCATGTCCTCCATGTTGCTGCCGAGTCTGACGACGATACGGCCACCGGCGAAAGAAATTGGTGAGATTGCCGCCCTCAGAATTCTGGAAAGTCTGGGCGAACTTCCTTTATCCGGGCGTTTACAAAGATTGAATTTGCTGGCTTGTGAATTAGTGGAACGCGAAAGCGCCTGAGCGATAGGCTTACAACTGAGTGGCACAAGCAAGTGTCACAAATGAGAAAGAGACATCATGAAAAAATTAGTGAAGCTGAGTCTGTTTTTATACAGCCTGCTCCTCACCGTTACTGCTGTCGCGGACGATAAAGTGATAGGCATCGGCTTTCAGAAGGGCAGCGGTTTGCTGTCTGTGTTGAAAGCGCAGGGAACATTGGAAAAATCACTGAGTGCACAGCAGCTCAAGGTGAAATGGATAGAGTTTCCAGCCGGGCCGCAATTGCTGGAGGCTTTACACGCGGGGAATGTGGATTTTGGTCTGACTGGCGCCCCACCGCCGATTTTTGCACAAGCGGCCGGGGTCGATTTGCTCTATGTCGGTGCTGAACCCGAATCGCCATCTGCGGAAGCGATAGTGGTCGCTAAGGATTCTCCATTAAAAACGGTGGCTCAGCTAAGAGGAAAAAAAGTCGCCTTTCAAAAAGGCTCCAGTTCAAATTTGCTGGTGTTAGCGGCACTGCGCAAAGCGGGTCTGAGCATGCAGGATATTCAGCCCGTCTATCTTGCACCGGCAGATGCGAGAGCGGCGTTTGTGAGTGGCAGTATCGATGCGTGGGTCATCTGGGACCCTTATCTGGCAGCGGTTCAGCATAGTTTGCCAGTCCGGGTGCTGGCTGACCATCAAGGCTTGTTGCCGGCGAATAGTTTTTATGAAGCCTCCCGTCGCCTTGCGGAAAAATCGCCAGCCGCGCTGAATATCATTCTGAACCAGTTGGCGCAGACCGGTGCGTGGGCGCGAGCGAATCCACAATTATTGGCTGGTATCATCGCGTCGCAATTAGGGTTGCCGCCCGCCGTTATCGAAACCTGGCAGGCGCGCAGTCGCTATGGGGTTGTGCCTGTCAGTGCAGATATTGTTGCGCGTCAGCAGGAAATCGCTGATCTGTTTTATCAAAATAAGCTCGTCCCCAAACCTGTCAATATCCGCCAGCAGGTGTGGCTGTGGAATCCCAAATAATCAGGCGTGTTTTTGTATTTCTTTTATATTTTTTGTATTAACATCAGGCGGGTTTAGTCGTTTTTTTAATTTCTTCCGGAGCCTGTCTATGTCTTCACGTCGTACTGTTGTTGCCTCCTGCATTTTTATCGGAACCACGCTTGCCACGCTGAGCTTTGCGTTTCCGGCGCTGGCTAAAGATGCCGTGTTGAAATCGGCAAAGACCATGCCCGAGTTGATCAAGGCGTCATCGCCTGCAGACTGGCGTGCGCTGAATCCGGAAAACACCTTGTATCTGGAATTGGAAAAAGGCCGTGTCGTGATCGAGCTGGCACCGGATTTCGCTCCGCAACATGCGGCGAATATCAAGACGCTGATACGCGAAGGCTATTTCGATGGTTTAGCCATTGTGCGTTCACAGGAAAATTATGTCGTGCAATGGGCGGACCCGGATGAAAAGCGCGAACTGAAGACCGCGAAAAAAAATCTGGAGCCGGAATTTACAGTACCTTATTCCTCACGATTGCCATTCACCCGCTTGCCGGATGCAGATGGTTATGCGCCGCAGGTGGGACATGTGAATGGCTTTGCCGCAGGCAGAGATCCTAAGACGGGCAAAGCGTGGCTGGCACATTGTTATGCCAGCGTTGGTGTCGCACGCGGGAATGAATCGAATAGCGGCAGCGGCACATCTTTGTATGTGGTGACCGGTCATGCGCCACGTCAGTTAGACAGAAATATCACGGTAGTCGGGCGCGTCATGCAGGGCATGGAATTGCTGACCACGCTGCCACGCGGCACAGGTACTCTGGGCTTTTATGAAAAGCCGGAACAGCGCACACCGATCGTCGCGATGAAAGTGGCTGCTGATGTGCCGGAAGCAGAACGCAGCAAACTGGAAATCATTCGTACTGAATCTGCGACGTTTAAAGCGATTGTCGCAGCGCAGAGAAATCGCGGCGGTGAATGGTATAAAGTCCCTGCCGGATATATAGATTTATGCAATGTGCCTTTACCGGTAAGGCAGCAAAAAAACTGAAAAAGTACTGAAGTTTTTCTTGCTGTTGAACTGTTTCAGTCAGTATCCACAAATAAAAAAAGCACATTCAATGTGCTTTTTTTATTGAGAGGAAAAATTCACTCTGGCATTACTGAATTTTTTCTGTCTTATTTTCTGTCACCGCACCCGCCGGTTTTCTGAGTGCATCCAGACCTGGCGGGTTGGCATTGAACCACAGCCACCCAGTATCGATTGCACGATGTCTGAGGCTCCATTGATTGAAACTGGCACGTACAAGTATCACAGACAATAAGCAGATAGACAGCGCGCAGACAAGTCCGAAGGCGTATAACAGGACTTTCCAGTACGGCACACCAGGTACTGCACTTTGCACAAACATCAGAATAATGCCTGTGAGTGCGAACAGACAAATCAGGGACTTGCTCAGGGTAGATTGCAATCGCAGCACGTTGATACTCCTTACGTTAGTTGAACAAACTTAGTTCTCAATTCCCGGGAAAAATTTAACGATCAACAGAGGCATCAATTTACCCAAGATGAGAAAAAAACCTGAGCTTGCGCCCATCAATAAAATACTTAAAGCCATTTGCGCGCCGCCAGCCGAAGGGGGAATATACGAACGTATCACGAACCAGCATATTCCAGACATCGACAGACTAAGAATGCCGATTGTTAGTTGAAACCATTTGCGAAGTTCGATTGGCATTGATTTTTCCATGGTGGGAATTTTCATTTGAAATGCAGCTAAGTCAGCTTATATCAGTAGTATCAATAAAACAAGTGCAAAAAGTCCTGACTATTTCATATATTGATCATTCATCGCATCCAGAGTTTTATCCTTTTTCATTTCTTCCATAGCTTTGTTGAAGGCGACGATGATCCTGGAATAATCCTTTTTCTTATTGAATGCCAGATAGCTAGGGACAGATTCAACACTGGGACTCAGTTCTCTGACTTTGTCCGCTACGCCCGCTTTTTTGGCGGCGCTCAGAAATACATCCCGATAACTCGGTGCCAGGTCAAAGCGTTCTGCTGCCAGCATCTTGACTAAGGAATCTATGCTGATCGTTTTGCTGACCTTATTCCACGCACCTGTATTGATCATGCCATCAATTTTTTCGCCGTAACTGGTGCTCTGAATGACGCCGATTTTTACCGGTGCTAATTTTGATAAGTCGCCGTCAAACTGGATCGTGGAATTTGTGCGAACGAACAGCGCTTCAACCTGGGTCATGACGGGTATGGCGGTGAAACTTAGAAATGCTTCCCGCTCGGGGGATTTGAATGAAGAAAATACGCCATCAACGGTGCCATCGCGCGCTTCTGAAAGGCAACGCGCCCACGGCTTTAATTCTATTCTGATTGGATAGCCAGCACGGCGGAACGCCTCGGTCACGATATCAACCAATAGCCCCGCAGGTTTGCCATTTTCCATGTAGGCCGTTGGCCTGCTATCTGCCGCGGCCAGAACCAGCGTCTCGGCCTTTGCTGTGCGGATTGCGGAAACAGCGAGCAAGGAAATAAAAAAAATCGCCAGAAGCCGGTGCGTCCATTTTGCATTGGTATCAGTTTTCTGATGCATCTGACGGCGCTCCTCAGTGGCTAAGGATCTGGTTTGGTCTGACAAAAAAATGCGCAGGCATCTATCAAACCACAGAGACAGACAGCATTTGTCGACGGTTTTTAATATAACTTTTGAAACATCCTACCTCAAAAAAAAGCTTGATCGATTTTATTGATGGAACGGAACGGGCAGGCGTATCGGCGTCAGTACGTCTGCCCGCAAGAGCGTTTGCATTGATGTGTGTAGTATCACTGCGCCGGATTATGGCTCTCCGCGTGGATTTTTTCTATCGCGGCAATCAGCTCATCGCTGAGTTCGACTTCGTAAGCATCAATATTTTCTTTGAGTTGTTTCAGGCTGGTCGCACCGATAATGGTGCTGGCGACGAACCAACGTGAATAACACCAGGCGAGCGCGAGCTGGGTTGGCGTCAGGCCATTCGCGCGTGCCAGATCGGCGTAGCGTTTTGCCGTTTCTAATACCAACGGACGGGTGTAACGCGGGCTCCAGCTGGGCGGGAACAAGGTTAGCCGACCATGCGCATTCAGGTCATCGGCATATTTGCCAGTCAGTTGACCGAATGCCAGCGGGCTGTAGGCGAGCAGGCCGATATTTTCGCGGAAGCAGGTTTCATCCAGCCCCTGTTCATAGGCGCGGTTCATCAGGTGATAAGCATTCTGTATCGAAGCGATGCGTGGGGCATTTTGTTTTTCTGCCTGATGGATAAATTCGCTGACACCCCAGGAGGTTTCATTCGAGACGCCGATGGCGCGGATTTTTCCTGCTTTGACCAGTTCATCCAATACGCTCAGTGTCTCTGCAATCGCGGTATGCGGGCGTTCCAGCGCCGGGTCAAATTGTTTTTGTCCGAAGATAGGCGCGTTACGACTCGGCCAGTGCAATTGATATAAATCGATGTAATCGGTCTGCAGTCGCTTGAGGCTGGCATCAACTGCGGCGCGGATATTGGCTGCATTCAGATCATTGTGGCCGTTACGTATCCAAGGCATGCCACGGGCAGGCCCCGCGACTTTGGTGGCGAGAATAATATCGCGGCGTTTGCCGGATTTTTTGAGCCAGCTGCCGATGTATTGTTCAGTTTTTCCTTGCGTTTCGGCGCGCGGCATGACCGGATACATTTCTGCGGTATCGATAAAATTGATGCCACGTCCGATGGCGTAATCGAGCTGGCTGTGCGCCTCGGCTTCGGTGTTTTGTTCACCGAATGTCATGGTGCCGAGGCAGATTTTGGATACTTTTAAATCACTGTTGCCGAGGTGTGTTGTTTGCATTTTTTCTCTCAACGATCATTCATCAAACATTGTTCCTGCATTTTTAAATTAATACGAGCGTACGTTGTGCAACGCTGCGGCGCATTCCCTGATCAGCGACGGGCCTTGATAAATCAGGCCGGAATACAGTTGTACAAGTGACGCGCCTGCCTGTATTTTTGTCACTGCATCCTCGCCGGAGAAAATGCCGCCGACGCCGATGATGGGCAATTCTTCACCGAGTTCTGCTTTCAGTGCGCGGATTACGCGATTCGATAATTCAAACACGGGTTTGCCAGATAAACCGCCAGCTTCTTCTGCATGGGGCAGACCTTGCACCGCATCGCGGGTGATCGTGGTATTGGTGGCGATGACGCCATCCATCTTGTGACGCAACAGCGCATCGGCGATGGTTTTGATTTGCTCGGCATCGATATCCGGTGCAATTTTCAGCGCCACCGGCACATAGCGTTTGTGCAGATCGGCCAGGCGTTGCTGCGCATCCTTGAGTTGCGACAGCAGACTATCTAACTCACCGGCACCTTGCAACTGGCGTAGATTTTTGGTGTTTGGTGAAGAAATATTCACCGTCACATAACTCGCGTACGGATACACTTTTTGCAGGCAGTGCAGATAATCTTCGGCGGCACGTTCTATCGGCGTGTCGGCGTTTTTGCCGATGTTCAGGCCGAGCACGCCTTGCTTTTCCTGATAAAAGCGCGATGACTGCACATTGTTGACGAATGCATCAACGCCGCCGTTGTTGAATCCCATACGGTTGATGATCGCTTCTGCTTTTGGCAGGCGGAACATGCGTGGCTGCGGGTTACCCGGTTGCGCACGCGGCGTGACGGTGCCGATTTCTATCGAGCCAAAACCGAGCGCGGCGAGGCCGTCGATGTAGGCTCCGTCTTTATCCAACCCCGCCGCCAGCCCGACAGGATTCGGGAAATGCACCCCCATGACAGTACGCACATCGGCGGCGGGTTTGCTGATTAAGCCGCCAAGACCGAGATGGCAGAGTCCGCGCAGTGCAGGCAAGGCAAAGTGGTGGGCGGCTTCCGGTTCCATTGCGAACAGTAGCGGACGTGCCAGCGAGTAAAGTAAGTTATTTGCCATGATATTTATAAAAAATGGGGGGTATATAAGAAAAAAGCCGAATTGTCAGCGTAAATAGTGGGCTTTAAAAAATACTGGGGGGAGTATATTTGAGCTGTTTTTCCGCATTTTGATGTGTTTTCAGATGATTCTCAGACTGATTACGCCGCCAGCGTTTGCCATTGTCCATGCATCAGCGCGTCAAGCGGCCTGAAATTGGTTTTGTAAGCCATCTTGGCGCTGGCGGCAATCCAGTAGCCAAGGTAAACATAGGGCAGTTTTAATTCTTTGCTCTGCCGTATTTGCCACAAGACGTTGTAGGTGCCATACGAGGCGGCTGCTTCATCCGGCTCAAAAAACGTGTAGACAGATGACAAGCCGTCGCTCAGTACATCGATGATGCTGACCATTTTCAGTACATGGTGTTCATCGCGGAATTCAACCAGTCGTGTATTGACCCGGCTTTGCAACAAAAACTGCGCGTACTGTTCACGGCTGTCCGTATCCATGCCGCCGCCAGCATGACGCTGATTCTGGTAGCGCTGATACAGTTCATAGTGCTCGTGCGAATACGCGAGTGTCGTGACGCGCGGTACCAGGTTGGCGTGTTTTTTCCACGCCCGGCGCTGGCTGCGGTTTTCGTTGAACTCATCGACCCGCACTCTGACTGGGGTACAGGCATTGCAGGTATCGCAATACGGCCGGTAAATAAAAATACCGCTACGCCGGAAACCTTTTCTGACCAGTTCTGAATACGTGTCTGCATTGATCAGATGCGCCGGCGTTGCTACTTGCGAACGCGCCTCCAGTCCTTCCAGATAGCTGCAAGGGTAGGGCGCGGTTGCATAAAACTGTATGCTGGCAAAAGGAAGTTCGTTGAGTTGCGTCACGGTGATTTACTTTGCTGTCATTGATATAGCGCCCTCAGCGGTTGCCATTCCTCGATCATCGGTTGTGTGGTTGCCTGTGCTATCCATCGGATAAAGTCGGCACGGGCGATAGGTTTCGCGCCCAGTGAAGCCAGGTGCGCTGTCTCTTGCTGGCAGTCTATCATTTTCACCCCGTGTTCACGTAAGAAAAATACCAGATGACTCAGCGCAATTTTGGAGGCATTCGATACCCGCGCAAACATCGATTCACCATAAAACATGCGACCGATGCAAACGCCGTAAGCACCGCCGACTAGCTCGCCATCGAGCCAGACTTCGGATGAATGTGCATAGCCTAGCTGATGCAGGCCGCAGTAGCCCGCCACGATGTCTTCGGAAATCCAGGTGCCGTTGCCATCTTTGCGCGGTGCCGCACAGGCGCGCATGACTTGTTCAAAGGCTGAGTCAAAACGAATTTCCCAGCGGGTATCGGTACGGATTTTTTTTAAGCTCTTTTTCAGACTGTCTGAAATCCTGAAGTCAGACGTTTGCAGCACCATGCGCGGGTCGGTGGACCACCATAATATGGGCTGGCCTTCAGAAAACCACGGGAAAATACCTTGTTTGTATGCCAATAAAAGGCGTTGCGGCGACAGATCGGCACCTGCCGCGAGCAGACCCGCAGCACCATCGCGATCAGTGAGTGCCGTTGCAGCATCTGGAAAGGGCGATTCCGCTTCTAACCAGGGAATCATTGTGATCCTTTCTGGTGTTGCACTAAATCAGCGCTTTTTATGAGTGCAAAATGCCTGTGCATGGTGCGTGTTAAATTGATATTATCCATAAAATTCAATAACTTAATGTGTTTGCACCAAATTGGAATATTTATTGCTTTATCTGTGTGAAACTAATTAAGAAGTGCACACTTAAGGGGAGGTATCAGCATGAACGTACAAATAGATGGCGCCAATGCTTTGTTTATTTTGCTTGGTGCAATCATGATTCTAGCAATGCATGCGGGATTTGCGTTTCTGGAGTTAGGTACCGTGCGTAAAAAAAACCAGGTCAATGCGCTGGTGAAGATTATTGTCGATTTTGCGGTATCGACGATTGCTTATTTCTTTGTCGGTTACAGCATTGCTTATGGTATCCAGTTTTATTCTGGCGCCGAAGTGCTGGTGGCAAAAAATGGTTTTGAGTTGGTGAAATTTTTCTTTTTACTGACCTTTGCGGCGGCGATACCGGCGATTATTTCCGGTGGTATCGCTGAACGCGCCAAGTTTTATCCGCAATTGATTGCGACTGCGGTACTGGTTGGTGTTTTATATCCTCTGTTTGAAGGCATTGCCTGGAATCATCGCTTTGGCATCCAAGACTGGCTGAAAGCGGCTTTTTCTGAAGAGTTCCATGATTTTGCCGGTTCTGTGGTGGTGCATGCTTTTGGCGGATGGGTCGCGTTGCCTGCTGTGTTGCTGCTTGGCGCGCGTCGTGGCCGGTATATGAAAAATGGTGCGATTGCCGCGCATCCGCCTTCCAGTATTCCGTTTCTGGCGCTGGGCGCGTGGATATTAACGGTGGGCTGGTTCGGCTTCAACGTCATGAGCGCACAGACGCTGGATAAGATGAATGGCCTGGTGGCGATTAATTCCCTGATGGCGATGGTGGGCGGTACGCTGGTCGCTTTGCTGATGGGGAAAAATGATCCCGGCTTTGTGTATAACGGCCCACTGGCTGGGCTGGTCGCAGTTTGCGCAGGCTCTGATCTGATGCATCCTTTGGGGGCGTTGATCACTGGCGGTGTGGCCGGTGCGATTTTTGTCTGGATGTTTACCTGGACGCAAAATAAGTGGAAGGTGGATGATGTGCTCGGCGTCTGGCCTTTGCATGGCTTGTGCGGCGCGTGGGGCGGAATTGCTGCCGGAATTTTTGGTCAGAAAATGCTGGGTGGGCTGGGCGGCGTCAGTTTATTGTCGCAAGTCTTTGGTACCGTGCTCGGCATTGTGATTGCGTTTTCCGGTGGTTATGCGATTTACGGTTTGCTGAAAAAAACTATGGGCATACGTCTGGATCCTGAGCAGGAATTTGAAGGTGCCGATTTGTCGATCCATAAAATTTCATCGACGGCAGAGCGCGAATCCAGTTGGTGATTTCGGTTAAAACTCATTCAGAAAACTGCTGAACGTCGATAAGCATCATGGTGTGCAGTCAATAAAAAAGGGTGGAAATTCCACCCTTTTTTATTCCGTTTCATTTTTATCCCGGTTTATTGTTCAGCCTTCTTGCTGCATAGGTTTAAAGATGTCATGAGCGTAGAGTCGATAACATTCGCCCTTCTGCGTACGGCGATAGTTTTCAAAGAAAAATTTCAGGGTGTAACTGATGGTGGGGAAGGCAATATCATCCCAGGGAATTTCTTTTTCGGAAAACAGTTGCACGGCTAGACTTTCAACTCCAGCCGCATAATTCAGATCGAGTAAAGTGGCACGATAAAACAGGTGCACTTGATGCACGTGTGGCACATTCAGAATAGAAAATAAGTCATGCAACTGGATATTGGCACCGGCCTCTTCCTCGGTTTCTCTTTGTGCGGCCTGAGCAGTGGTTTCATTGTTTTCCATGAATCCGGCCGGTAAGGTCCAGTAGCCATAGCGCGGCGCAATCGCCCGTTTGCACAGCAGAATTTTTAATTCACCGTTCTCTTCCCATACCGGAATTGAGCCAACGACCATCTTGGGGTTTTGATAGTGAATAGCGCCGCAAGACGTGCAGACGAAACGTTCACGGGTATCGTCAGCGGGTATCTTCAGCTCGACGGGGGCCGCGCAGTCGGAACAGAATTTCATGGTGAATGGCGAAAAAATTAAGCAATCTCAGCAGTGTATCAATTCATCGTGCGTTTGGCGTGCTTTGGCCGGTAATTGAAATCGCATGGCGAAAGATTTGCGCAAAGCAGCAAAAACGTGTATAGTCTATCTCTTCAGACGCGGGGTGGAGCAGTCTGGCAGCTCGTCGGGCTCATAACCCGAAGGTCGTAGGTTCAAATCCTGCCCCCGCAACCAGAATTACAAAAAAGCCGCGTTATTACGTGGCTTTTTTTACTTTGAACGATGATTTATTTTTGATTGTCTTCCTGAATCTGGACTACAATCTAGCATCTACTAATTTGATGGGTTGGACGTGCAGATTTGCGTCCTGAAAATACACCCTGATCTGGCCCGCTTGATGGGCGTCGACACCTGAATGGGTTGCGACAAAATTAAATGCATAAAGGTGTGGGTTGAAGCTGGTTAGTTCATGCTTCGTCCTACTGTATGACATCTATTAAACCCGTGTAATTATATTTGCATGAATACTGCTGAGGCAAAGCGAGTCCTCGAAACAGCCTTGTTATGCGCGCTTGAGCCGCTGACGGTGAATTCTATGAAGAAGCTGTTTCAGGAAACTGACGATCAAGGTGATGTGGTTGGTGTTGATACCATCAAGTCGATGCTGGAAGATTTGCGTCTCGATTGGTCGGATAAAGGCATAGAGCTGGTCGGTCTGTCGAATGGCTGGCGTTTTCAGAGTCGTCCTGAAATGCGCGCCTATATCGATCGGCTGAATCCTGAGAAACCGCCCAAATACTCAAGAGCAACGATGGAAACCCTGGCCATTATCGCTTATCGCCAACCTGTGACGAGGGGGGATATCGAGGAAATTCGCGGTGTGACTGTTGCGTCGCAAATGATCAAGGCACTGGAAGATCGTTGTTGGATTGAGGTGATTGGTCATCGCGACGTTCCGGGGCGACCAGCATTGTTCGCAACGACCAAGCAGTTTTTAAGTGATCTTGGTCTGGCCTCGCTGGATCAGTTGCCACCTTTGCAGCAAATTACCAAGGATGCGTCGGAGGACTCTGTTGAGTTATCCGTGGCTGAGCCTGTATTGAGTGGTCTTGCGGAGCAGTTGAGCGCAGGTGTGCAAGAGAGTCTAAGTTTGATGCAGTCCTCTTCTGATGAGATTGCGTCTGAGTGGGAAGTTGGCGGCGACGTCGTTGATGTTGAGCTTTCTGCTGTTGGAAAATTAAGTGATCAGGCTGCCGAAGAGTCGGTGCCAGATATGGAACCGGGTGCTGATCAGCTTCAGCAGCCTCAAATAGAATTAAAGAATGAATCCAATGAATCCTGAAGATGTGAAAGCCGATCAGACGCAAAGCGATGCTGATAATGGGAAGCAAGTGAAGCGCGGCGTGCGCGGTCCTCGCAATATGCGCAGAACGCGTGCCAAGTCTGATGTTGCTGCGCCGGTCGATGCGACTGGATCTGGAGGTGCTGAGTTTGGCGCTGCTACGCCTGATGCTGGTGAACGTCCGGCTCGTACGCCAAACCAGAATCGTCAGCGCAAGCCGCGCGCCGATCGTCCTGATGGTGGGCAGTCGTCTTCGCGCGCTGAACGTCCTCCTCGTGAAGCTGGTGCAGGTGTGCGCGGTAATGGGCGTCGTCCACAGCAGGCGAAAGGTGGTCGTCGTGATGCCGCGACTCCGGATGATGTATTTTCATTTGTCACTTCTGAGGCGTTTGATGCGGATGTCACTGAGGATGATAAATCGAAGGGCAGGGGGCGCAACGCTAAGCCTGTGCGTCGCGACTTGACTGCTGATGATGATGCGCCGAAGTTGCACAAGGTGTTGGCGGAGGCGGGTCTTGGTTCGCGTCGCGATATGGAGGATCTGATTGTTGCCGGGCGTGTTTCAGTTAATGGCGAGCCCGCGCATATTGGTCAGCGAATTTTGCCAACAGATCAGGTGCGTATCAATGGTAAGCCGATTATGCGCAAAGTGAGTAAAAAGCCGCCGCGCGTCCTGATTTACCATAAGCCTGCCGGTGAAATTGTCAGTACGAATGACCCGGAGGGGCGCAATTCGGTATTTGAAAGTCTGCCGACGATGAAGGTTGGTAAGTGGTTGGCGGTCGGTCGCCTGGATTACAACACGGAAGGGTTGTTGTTATTTACAACCTCTGGTGATCTGGCGAACCGTCTGATGCATCCTCGTTATGGCATCGAGCGCGAATACGCCGTGCGTACCCTGGGTGAGTTGGAAGAGGGCATGCGTCAGCGTTTGCTGGCAGGTGTTGAGCTGGAAGATGGCTTGGCGCAATTCTCCAAAATCACTGATGGTGGTGGCGAAGGTGTGAATAAGTGGTATCGGGTGATTATTGGTGAGGGGCGTAATCGTGAGGTGCGCCGCATGTTTGAGGCGGTTGGCCTGACTGTTTCGCGTCTGATTCGTACTCGTTATGGTGCGATGACATTGCCTGCTAATCTGAAGCGTGGCCGTTGGGAAGAGTTAGGTGAGGATGCGGTGCGTAGTCTGCTGAAATTAAGCGGGCTCGAAAAAACGGCTTCTGATAAGCCTGCGGTAAAAAGTGGTAAAACCTATGGCAATAAAGTGCCGTTTGGTGTAACACCTTTTACGCAAAAACAACCGTCTTTCCCTATGTCTGGTGGGCGCGGTGAATATAGTGCAGGGCGTGGCGGCAACGCAAATGGCAATAAGTCTGGCGGTGCTGGCAACTACGGAAATGGTGCCGGAGGTGCTAATAAACGCAGCAGACAACCTGATCCACTGCAAACAGCGCTGGGATTTCCTGATGCTGGTCAGCAGCGACGCGGGCCGACAGCCAGAGGAAGTGGACAGGCGATAGGGCAAGGGATTGCGGCACGCAGACGTTCGCGTGGTGCTTGATTTTGTGGTACGAGTTGTCGTGGTTTTACCCTGTTTTCCATTGCGACGGGGTAAATAATCGTTTATAATCTGGCAGTTAGTAGATTATGCCTGATATGTTGTTTGACTCGGGTTCTACGAAAAAAGATGGGCAGTTGCCCATTTTTTTTTGGTCTTATCGTTTGATATGCCTGAGTTTTCGTATGTGTACAGGTTTGTGACTTTCGGAGAATAGTTTGGTTTTGTTGGATTTAATAGAGAAGACTGTCAACGGCACTGGATATGATCTGGTGGATTTTGAGCAGGCTGAACGTGGCTTGTTCAGAGTGTACATCGATTTTTTACCGGACGACATTGAGAAGGGCAATATCACAGTCGAAGATTGTGAGAAAGTCAGTCATCAATTGTCGCATGTGTTGACGGTTGAAAATGTTAATTACAATCGTCTGGAAGTGTCTTCGCCAGGCCTCGACAGGCCGCTGAAGAAACTTGCGGATTATGTGCGTTTTGCGGGTGAAAAAGCGACAGTAAAATTACGTATGCCTTTGCCCGGTACGCCAAACCGTAAAACTTTCGAAGGCATATTACATGAGCCTGAAGGTGATAATCTGAAGCTGGAATTTGAAGTAAAAGATGGGTCGGCTCTGCTGGAGTTTTCGCTCGCCGATGTGGATAAGGCACACCTGGTGCCACAAGTGGATTTTAGGAGTCGCAAAGCATGAGTCGTGATTTGTTGTTATTGGTTGATGTGCTGGCACGCGAAAAAAATGTCGATGAAGAAGTTGTTTTCGGCGCGCTCGAGCATGCTTTGGCGCAAGCGACAAAAAAGCGTTTTCCAGGTGAAGTAGATATTCGCGTTGAAATTGATCGCGACACTGGTGAGTTTCGCTCGTTCCGCCGCTGGCATGTGGTTCCTGATGAGGCTGGCTTGCAGCTGCCAGATCAGGAAATTCTGCATTTCGAAGCGGTCGAAGATGACGCTGAAATTCAGATTGGTGACTATATCGAAGAAGAAATCGAATCCGTTGATTTCGGGCGCCGTTTTGCACAAGATACTAAGCAAGTGGTATTGCAGCGCATCCGTGATGCTGAGCGTGAACAAATTCTGGCGGACTTCCTTGAACGCGGCGATTCTCTTGTTACCGGTACGATTAAACGTATGGAGCGTGGTGACGCGGTGGTTGAGTCTGGTAAAATTGAGGCTCGCCTGCCACGCGATCAGATGATTCCTAAGGAAAATCTGCGTGTTGGTGATCGTGTCCGTGCATATATTTTGCGTATTGATCGCAATGCTCGCGGACCACAGGTGATCTTATCCCGTACAGCACCCGAATTCATCATGAAATTGTTTGAGCTGGAAGTGCCCGAAATTGAACAGGGTTCTCTGGTAATCAAGTCTGCAGCTCGCGACCCAGGTGTTCGCGCGAAAATCGCTGTTTATACTGCCGATAAACGTATTGATCCTATTGGTACCTGCGTTGGTATGCGTGGTTCTCGCGTGCAGGCTGTGACTGGTGAGCTCGGCGGCGAGCGCGTTGATATCGTGTTGTGGTCCGAAGATCCAGCTCAATTTGTCATTGGTGCATTGGCGCCGGCGAATGTGTCGTCCATCATGGTAGACGAAGATAAGCATGGTATGGATGTGGTGGTTGACGAAGAAAATCTTGCGATTGCCATAGGCCGTAGCGGTCAGAATGTACGTCTCGCAGCTGAATTGACTGGCTGGCAAATTAATATCATGACAGCAGAAGAATCTGCCAACAAAGCAGAGCAGGAAACTGCCGGTATCCGTGCTTTGTTCATGGAAAAACTGGATGTTGATCAGGAAGTTGCTGAAATTCTGGTGGAAGAAGGATTCTCCAGTCTGGAAGAGATCGCTTATGTGCCTATCACTGAAATGCTGGAAATTGAAGCATTTGACGAAGATACGGTTACTGAATTGCGTAACCGTGCACGTGATGCGCTTTTGACGGAAGCGATCGCTTCTGAAGAAGGCCTGGAAGGCATGGATGATGAACTGATCAACCTCGAAGGCATGACACGTGTGACCGCTGGCAAGCTGGGACTGGCTGGCATCAAGACACTGGCAGCTTTTGCTGGTTTGGCATACGACGAATTTGGCGCGATTTTGGCATTGTCTGCCGACCGTTCACGCCATTTAATTAAAGAAGCATTTGAAGATGTGACCGATGATGAGATGAAACTCATCGACGCTAAATATGATGATCAGGCCAAGGCTTTGTTAGCCAATGCCTGGAAACTCGTAGAAGCAAAGTAATTCACGGGTTTCATATTCATAACGCGCACATAGAAAAAGAGGACTGAATGGCGAGTAACAACGTTGCCCAATTTGCCACCGAGCTGAAAATGTCAGCGGATTTGTTGCTCACGCAATTGCGTGGGGCAGGTGTCGAAAAAAATTCGACGTCAGATTCATTGACAAAAGAAGATAAAGACCGATTGCTGGAACATTTGCGTCGTTCGCATGGATCTTCGGTTGACATTGAAAAGAAAAAAATCACTGTGACTCGTAAAGAGACAACGGAGATTAAGCAGGCGGATGCTACAGGCAAATCTCGCACCATTCAGGTTGAAGTTCGTAAGAAGCGTACGTTCGTCAAACGCGATGAAGTGGTCGCGGATGACGCGGCGGCGCGGACTGTAGCAGAGCCTGAAGAGCCAGCGGTCAGCGAGGAAGATGCGCGTCGCGAGGCTGAGTTGATTGCACGACAAGAAGCTGAGCTGCGTGAAAAGCAGGAGCGACTTGCTAAGCTGGAAGCCGAAAAAGAAGCGCAGGCAAAAGCAATGCGTGAAGCGGCTGAAGCTGAAGCGGCAAAAGCGGCGGCAGATCAATTGAAGGCAGAACAAGCGGCGGCGGCAGCTGCAGCAGCAAAAACTGTGGAAGTGAAGCCTTCCCAGTCAGATGAAGAGAAAAAACGTTTGGACGCAGAAGAAGCAAAGAAAAAAACTGCCTTAGAAGCAAAAGAGGCGGCTGATCGTGCAGCAGCAACAGAAAAAGCAAGAAAAGCAGTGGCTGACGAAGTTGCGCAGATCAAAGAAATGATGAATGCAGCGCGTCGGCCTGTGAAGGCCGCACCGCCTGCGCCTGCAGTTGCCCCTAAGGCTGAAGGTACTTTGCATAAGCCTGCCGATAAAAAAGCCGGCGATAAAAAGCCAGTTGCGGCAAGTGCAGACAAAAAAGACGAGAAAAAACCGGCTGTTGGTGATAAGAAAGCGATTAAATCCGCGAATGTATCTTCAACCTGGCAGGAAGATTCTAAAAAACGTAGCGGCGGTCTGAAAACCCGCGGTGATACTTCCGGTGGTCGCGACGGCTGGAAAGGCGGTCCTAAAGGACGCCGTAACAGTCATCATGAAGAGCGTGAATCGAACTTCCAGGTACCTGTCGAAGCGATTGTGAAAGATGTGTTTGTACCTGAAACACTGACAGTGGCGGAGTTAGCGCACAAGATGTCTGTGAAGGCATCTGAAGTCATTAAACATTTGATGAAATTAGGTCAGATGTGCACGATTAACCAGGTGCTCGATCAGGAAACCGCAATGATTCTGGTTGAGGAAATGGGGCATAAAGCATTTGCTGCAAAACTCGATGATCCGGAAGCACTGCTGACGGATGTTGCTGAACACGCTGAGTACGAGTCCTTCCCGCGCGCGCCGGTAGTGACGGTAATGGGTCACGTCGATCACGGTAAAACATCGTTGCTGGATTATATTCGTCGCGCCAAAGTGGCGTCTGGCGAAGCCGGTGGTATTACACAGCACATTGGTGCCTACCACGTTGAAACTCCGCGTGGCATGATCACTTTCCTCGATACGCCGGGCCATGAAGCATTTACTGCGATGCGTGCACGTGGTGCACAAGCGACCGATATCGTGATTCTGGTGGTGGCGGCCGATGATGGCGTGATGCCGCAAACAAAAGAAGCGATTGCACATGCAAAAGCGGCTGGCGTGCCACTCGTTGTTGCTATCAATAAAATTGATAAACCGGGTGGCAATGCAGATCGCGTGACTCAAGAACTGATCGCTGAAAGCGTCGTTCCAGAAGAATACGGTGGCGATTCACCGTTCGTCCAGGTGTCTGCAAAAACCGGTCTGGGCATAGACTCACTGCTGGAAAACGTTTTGCTGCAAGCGGAAGTGTTGGAATTGAAAGCGCCGAAAGATGCGCCAGCCAAAGGTTTGGTTGTTGAAGCACGTCTGGATAAAGGTCGCGGTACGGTTGCAACTATTCTGGTGCAGTCCGGTACTCTGAAACGTGGTGATGTTGTGTTGGCAGGCTCTTCTTATGGTCGTGTCCGTGCGATGTTGGATGAGAATGGTGTCAATATCACTGAAGCCGGTCCATCGATTCCTGTAGAAATTCAGGGGCTGACAGAGGTACCAGCGGCTGGTGAAGAAGTCATGGTGATGGTGGATGAGCGCAAAGCACGTGAAATTGCTTTGTTCCGCCAAGGTAAATTCCGTGATGTTAAACTGGCTAAGCAACAGGCCGCTAAACTCGAAAACATGTTTGAAAACATGGGCGAGGGCGAAGTTAAAAACCTGCCTATCATCGTCAAAACCGACGTACAAGGTTCCCAGGAAGCTCTGGTTCAGTCTTTGCAGAAATTGTCTACCAGCGAAGTGCGTGTACAGGTTGTACACGCGGCAGTTGGCGGCATCTCTGAAAATGACGTCAATCTGGCGGTTGCTTCTAAGGCCGTTATTATTGGCTTTAACACACGCGCCGACGCGTCTGCACGTAAGCTGGCCGAGTCGAATGGTGTAGATATTCGCTACTACAACATCATTTACGATGCTGTCGATGAAGTGAAAGCGGCCTTGTCTGGCATGCTGGCTCCGGAAAAACGCGAGCAGATCATCGGTATGGTTGAAGTTAAACAGGTATTCCTGGTCAGCAAAGTCGGCGCTATCGCAGGCTGTCTGGTCACTGATGGCGTGGTCAAGCGTACGTCGTCAGTTCGTCTGTTGCGTAACAACGTCGTGACCTGGACTGGTGAGCTGGATTCCCTGAAGCGTTACAAAGATGACGCTAAAGAAGTTCGCGCTGGTATGGAGTGTGGTTTGTCGCTGAAAGGCTATAACGACATTCAGGTTGGCGATAACCTAGAAATATTTGAAGTACAGGAAATTGCACGTACTCTGTAATTCAAGCCAACCCCGGCCAAGGCCGGGGTTGTAGTTTATAGAGGCAAAAAAATAATTTATGGCAAAACATAGTAAAAATATACCGGGACGTGGTTTGCGCGTTGCTGATCAGATCCAGAAAGATCTGGCTGAAATTATCTGGTCTGAGTTAAAAGACCCGCGCGTCGGCATGATCACGCTGACGGAAGTGCAGCTCACGCCCGATTACGCACACGCAAAAATTTTCTTCACGACCTTGGCAGATGATGCTGTCGCAATCAAAGCAACCAATGATGCGCTGACACGTGCCGCTGGTTTCCTGCGAGCCCAATTGGGTTTGCGTTTGCATATCCACACTCTGCCGCAATTGCACTTCATCCACGACACCTCCACAATACGTGGCATGGCCATGTCTAAGCTGATTGATGAAGCGAATGCCACTCGCGCTAAAGACGACGGCGAAAACTGATCTCTGACCGGAGTTCGCTCCGGTTTTCCAGGCTTATGACAACTCAGATTAAAAAACGTCCCCGTGTTCCTGTGCACGGCGTCTTGCTATTGGATAAACCGGTTGGCTTTTCCAGTAATGACGCATTGATAAAAGCAAAGCGCTTTCTGAATGCGATGAAGGCAGGTCACACTGGCACGCTGGATCCATTTGCAACCGGCTTACTGCCTTTGTGTTTTGGTGAAGCGACCAAATTTTCGCAGGATTTGCTGGAAGCGGATAAAACGTATACGACAGTTGTGCATCTTGGCATTACTACCACGACCGGTGATACTGAAGGCGATGTGCTTGAGACGAAAAGCGTTGATGTCACTGAAGAGCAGATACGGCAGGTGTTGGCACAATTCACAGGCCCGATTGCGCAAGTTCCTCCTATGTATTCGGCACTGAAGCGTGATGGCAAGCCTTTGTATGAGTATGCGCGGGCGGGCGTCACACTGGAACGCGAAGCGCGCAATGTGGTGATTCATGAGTTGGAATTTCTTGGCTATGATGCTCCGTTGCTCAGCCTGAAAGTGAAGTGCAGCAAAGGGACGTATGTCCGCGTACTGGGTGAGGATATCGGTGCTGCGCTCGGATGCGGTGCGCATTTGAAAGAATTGCGCCGTATTCAGGTCGGCCATCTGGTATTAGAGAAATCGATTACGCTGGACTATCTCGAGTCTCTGCCTGAAGAACAGCGACTGGCTTTGCTTGATCCGGTGGATGCTTTGCTATCCAGTTTTCCTGCAGTGCATTTGAATGAAGAATTAGCCGTACGTTTTCTGCATGGACAACGGCTGGCGCTCGGCAAAGAAGCCGTTAAGCTGCCGCAAATGACTGGCAGAGTCCGTGTGTATCGGGACACTGACGGGAAATTACTGGGTTCTGCTCAGCTACAGGAATTCGGTATTCTTGCACCGGAGCGCCTGATTAATACGCAGGAATAATATTTATCCGCACAAAGGAATGATCTGATGATGTTGTGCGGCAGGCGTGATGGATGCCTGAAGTGCCTATCATCATTTCCGTTGTCATCGCTTTGTAGCAACTCCTTGAAATAATAGGCGTTTTATGCTTTTGCGTTGCAGCATGTTATAATCGTCGGTTATCCGATTTACCCCAAATGAACGTTACCATGTCCACTACAAAACGCGCTATTCGTAACATCGCCATTATCGCTCACGTCGATCACGGCAAAACCACACTGGTTGACCAATTATTGCGTCAATCCGGTACTTTCCGCGAAAACCAACAGGTCGATTCCCGCGTGATGGATTCGAATGATATCGAAAAAGAACGTGGTATCACGATTCTGTCCAAAAACTGCGCAGTGGAATACAAAGGCACGCACATCAACATCGTTGATACCCCGGGCCATGCTGACTTTGGTGGTGAAGTGGAACGTGTATTGTCCATGGTTGACAGCGTTTTGTTGCTGGTGGATGCGCAAGAAGGCCCAATGCCACAAACACGTTTTGTAACACGTAAAGCACTCGCGCTGGGTCTGAAACCTATCGTCGTTGTGAACAAGATCGACCGTGAAAATGCTGATCCGCAAAAAGCAGTTAACGCGACTTTCGAATTGTTCGACAAGCTCGGCGCAACTGACGAACAACTGGATTTCCCGATTGTCTATGCATCAGGTTTCAAAGGTTATGCAGGTCTGGAAGACACAGTGCGTGACGGTAACATGGAGCCATTGTTTGATGCGATCCTGAAACACGTTCCTGCGCGTGAAGATGATCCGAATGGCCCGTTGCAATTGCAAATCACGTCGCTGGAATACTCGTCTTATGTTGGTAAGATCGGCGTTGGCCGTATCCTGCGCGGCAAAGTTAAAGCCTTGCAAGATGTTGTCTGGATGAACGGTCCTGACGACAAGCCAACGAAGGCACGTATCAATCAAGTACTGACTTTCAAAGGTCTGGATCGCGTACAAGTGGATGAAGCACTGGCTGGCGATATCGTGCTGATCAATGGTATCGAAGAAATCGGTATCGGTTCGACTATCTGCGCGCCAGATGCGCCAGAAGGCTTGCCTATGCTGAAGATCGATGAGCCTACATTGACGATGAACTTCATGGTCAACAGCTCGCCGCTGGCTGGCCGCGAAGGTAAATTCGTGACAACACGTCAGATCCGCGATCGTCTGGAAAAGGAATTGAAATCGAACATGGCGTTGCGCGTTGTGCAGGCTGAAGGCGATGATTCCACATACGAAGTTTCTGGTCGTGGTGAGTTGCATCTGACGATTCTGATCGAAAACATGCGTCGTGAAGGTTTCGAGCTGGCCGTATCCCGTCCACGCGTCGTATTCAAAATGGTCGATGGCGTACGTCATGAGCCATACGAAAACCTGACCGTTGACGTTGAAGAAACGAACCAGGGTGGCGTGATGGAAGAATTGGGTCGTCGTCGTGGCGATCTACAAAACATGGAACCGGACGGTAAAGGTCGTGTGCGTCTGGAATACCGCATTCCAGCACGTGGTCTGATCGGCTTCCAGGGCGAATTCATGACATTGACACGTGGTACAGGTTTGATGAGCCACGTGTTTGATGACTACGCACCAGTGGATAACACCAAAGGCGAATTGGCTGGCCGTCGCAATGGCGTGTTGATTTCTCAGGATGACGGCGCTGCTGTTGCTTATGCGATCTGGAAACTGCAAGATCGCGGCCGTATGTTCGTCAGCCATAACGATCCAGTGTACGAAGGCATGATCATCGGTATCCATTCCCGTGACAATGACCTCGTGGTTAACCCGATCAAAGGCAAGCAATTGACCAACGTTCGTTCCTCCGGTACGGATGAAGCGGTACGTCTGGTACCACCAATTCAAATGTCTCTGGAATATGCGGTTGAGTTTATTGAAGATGACGAACTGGTGGAAGTAACACCGAAGAGCATCCGTTTGCGCAAGCGTTTCCTGAAAGAACACGAGCGTAAAAAAGCATCACGCGAAGCGTAATTGCTGAGGTATTCATGCGCTGAGGCGCATGAAGATCAACCCGTTTCGCTCTTGCCTCAGGTGGGAGTCAAACGGGTTTTTTGTTGAGCAGATAGTGCCGCCCAACGTTGATTCGCAGGGTGGCGAAAGTCATACATCATGACTGGTGCATGGCTGAATATATTGATAAGCAGGTAGGGAATGCCAAACAAGCTAAGCCACCGTGGCGCGGTGATTCTGATGATTGTGACCGCCACTTTGTGGAGCATTGCAGGTGTCTTTACGCGGCATCTGGATTCGGCAAAAGGATTTGAGGTCACCTTCTGGCGCAGTTTGTTTGCCGGCTTATTCGTGCTGGTGGCGATGTTGAAGCAATATGGCCGTGGATTTGTTCCCCGCCTGCGTTTACTTGGTAGGCTGGGATTTTTATCCGGTTGTATGTGGGCGACCATGTATTCCTGTTTCATGATCGCGATGACCATGACGACGGTGGCGAATACCTCGATTATGGAAAGCCTCGCGCCTTTATTTACCGCATTTCTGGCCTGGCTGATATTGCGCGAACGGATTCCGGCGCGCACATGGTGGGCGATTGCAGCGGCTTGCCTCGGCATGGGATGGATGTTTGCGGGCAGTTTGTCGGAGGTCGATTCGCGCGGTTTGCTTGGCATGCTGATTGCACTCGGCGTACCAGTGGCGGCCTCAGTGAATGTGGTCTTGCTGAAAAAAGGCGGCCATACCGTTGATCTGATTCCGGCAGTATTTCTTGGCGGTTCTATTTCCGCGCTGGTGATGCTGCCGTTTGCGTTGCCATTGCAGGCATCGTTGCATGATGTGGTGTTGCTGGCGATTCTGGGTTTCTTTCAGCTGGGTTTGCCGTGCATGCTGATGGTCAGAGCCTCTGCCAGCCTGACCGCGCCGGAAATTTCTTTGCTGTGTTTGCTGGAAGTATTGCTGGCGCCGATCTGGGCGTGGCTGGGTGCGGGCGAATTGCCTGCGCAGGCAACGATCACCGGTGGTGCGATTGTGTTGATAGCGCTGGTGTTGAATGAACTGGCATCGATGCGCGAGAGTTCATCCTGATCAGGCCTCTGGTTCCCGGTATTTGTGTCAGCTTATTGGTATATTTCTTAGTGTGATTATTTTAGTGCGATTGTTTTTGTACGAATATTTTGTAAGATCATTTTGTGCGATCATCAGTCGCGAACATTTTCTTTTCGGATGGCTCTGCTATGTTAAAAGCTCCTGAACTTCTCTTACCAGCTGGTTCGCTGGAAAAAATGCATGCCGCGTTCGACTTCGGTGCCGATGCGGTGTATGCCGGTCAGCCACGTTACAGTCTGCGTGCGCGGAATAATGAATTTTCTACGCTGGAAGTCTTGCAGCAAGGCATCAGCGATGCCCATGCGCGGGGCAAATTGTTTTTTGTTGCCAGCAATATTTTCCCGCATAACTCCAAGCTCAAAACCTATCTGCGCGACATGGAGCCGGTGATCGCCATGAAACCGGATGCGCTGATTATGGCCGATCCTGGTCTGATCATGATGGTGCGCGAAAAATGGCCGGAAGTGCCAGTGCATCTGTCGGTGCAGGCGAACGCGGTTAACTGGGCCGACGTGAAATTCTGGAAAAAAATGGGACTGACCCGCGTGATTCTGTCACGTGAATTATCGCTCGATGAAGTCGAGGAAATTCGTCAGGAATGCCCGGACATGGAGCTCGAAGTGTTCGTGCATGGCGCGCTGTGTATTGCGTATTCCGGTCGCTGCCTGTTGTCGGGTTATTTCAATCACCGCGATCCGAATCAGGGCACTTGTACCAATTCCTGCCGCTGGGATTACAAGGTCGAAAATGCCGCTGAAAACGAAACTGGTGATCTTGCGCGGATTCCGGTGGAAACGATTAAATTTGACTTCAACAAGGCATTGGAAGACGCAAATCAATCGTTTTCAGCGATGGGCGACATGCCGCGTCACCCGCTGGCCGACCGTCCTTACCTGATTGAAGAATCGACCAAACCAGGTCAGCTCATGCCAATTTTGGAAGATGAGCACGGCACTTACATTATGAATTCGAAAGACTTGCGCGCCGTTGAGCACGTTGAGCGTCTGGCGAAAATCGGTGTTGATTCTTTAAAAGTTGAAGGTCGTACCAAGTCGCTGTATTACGTCGCACGTACTGCACAGGTATATCGTCGTGCGATTGATGATGCGGTGGCTGGTCGTCCGTTTAACCCGCAATTGCTGGGTGAACTCAATGGTCTGGCGAATCGCGGTTATACCGACGGTTTCTATCAGCGTCATCACACGCAGGATCATCAGAACTATATGGAAGGCGTGTCGCAGGCACACCGTAGCCAGTATGTTGGTCAGGTGCTGAACGTCGCCGATGGCTGGGCGGAAGTGGAAGTGAAAAACCGTTTCGCGGTTGGTGATCAGATCGAAATCATTTCACCGAATGGTAACGAAATCGTGACGCTGTCAGAAATGCGTAACAAAGAAAATCAATCGCTGAACATCATTGGCGGTGCAGGTCATACTGTGCGCATTCCGCTCGATGCGAAATACGAAAAAGCCTTGCTGGCGAAAATGTTGTAAGCGAAAAATTGCGGCATTATTGACGCAGTATTAAAGCAGTATTGAGGAAAAATTCGGATACTCCCCCCTATTTTTCGTAAAAACCCCCTGATGTCCTTATAAACAAAGGGGGGTTTTAGATACTCCGGGGAGTATTTTTTTGCCGCTGGATGGCATGGTTTCTCTTTTCGCACATAGCCTGTGTCCTATCTACTCATACTTGCGCTGACGCTGACTTACTATCTGCTGCTCAGTCTGCTGTGTTTTCTGGTTTATTTTTACGACAAACAAGCAGCGATTCAGCGCAGATCACGCGTCCCGGAGAAAAATTTACTGTTGCTGAGCCTGATCGGTGGCTGGCCGGGGGCGCTGCTGGCGCACAAATTTTTACGCCACAAGTCGATGAAGCGACCGTTTCTGCGCTGGTTTTTTCTGATGCTGGTGTTGCATTGGCTGTTGTTGTTTGCATTGCTTGCCGCCTGCGTATTTTTCGCAAGCGCACATTAAAAAAGTGGCGGTCGTCACATTGATCTGTCTGCGTGATCTTCCATTGGAAACGTGATAAAACACAGATGCCGCGCATGTCTGCAAATTTTTCTTACCCTTCATTTCAGCTCATTGACTTCTCTATGGATTTGTTTGACCGCCTCACTGATGATGAACTGCCCATCGTATATGCCACGGCTTTATATACTGCGCCGCTGAGTCAGACCAAAGCGCTGGAGTTAATGCAGCTAGGCGGCGCGAAAACCATGATGGGTAATCCCTACGATGCAAAACTGCTCAAAGATCTGATGCTGGATTTGTGCAAGCGTCAGGTTTTGCGGCAGGAAATCGGCCTGGGTTATATCTTGCGTGATGACTGGCGCATGCCCGTATTGCTGCGTTTGCAGCAGACCGGTGGCATGAAATTGTGGATCAGCCAGATTCGGGATCTATTAAAAAAACACGGTGAATATCAGCACTGGAAATCCTACGATGCAGAATTTTACAGTCGTGAAATGCTGTTTTCCGTGTTACTCGGCAGAACCGATGAAGCCTTGTTATGGCGTGAAAAATTTCTCAGTGTGAAAAACGATCACGCGCTTATTCCTGGCGCTGAATTTTTCCAGCATGAAGATGGTATCCGCTTATTTTCTCAACTCCGGCCGATTGATCAGGGCATGGTGCTGACGGATATTTTTGTTAAAGCCAACTGGGAGTTACTCGATTGCCGGCTGGCGTATGACTACGCTTGTCAGCAGATGGATCAGGAATCGAATAGCTGGCCGCAATTGATGGGGCTCGTCGCGTGGCAAGCCTTATTGCGCGGAGACTTTGACCGTCTCGCACAGTTGCAGCGCCAGTTGCCGCCGCAATTTCAGGGTGAAATCCTGATCGCGATGGCGGTCTTGCAAAACAAAATGACTATCGCAGTAGGACTGGCGCAAACCCATGCGCAGATGCAAAAAGTCAGCAGCGGTAAGCGGAAAATTTTTATTCCCGATTTACTTGGTTTGCTGAGTACGATCGCGATGCTGGCAAAGAATGAGACCAGCAGTTTGCAACTGGCGAAAGCGCAGGTGGATGAGGGCGTGAAACAGCGGCATGCGTTCAGCTACTACGTTTTACAGCCGCTGACGAATCACATGGCGCAAGGCGTCGTGTTGCCAGTGTCGCATTTTAATGTCCGCAATGTGCATGACATCGACGCCTTGTTTGAGGCAATCTGCGCGTATTGGCAAGACGCACCACCGCATCCGCGCCTGCATGCAAAGTTGCTGGAAATGCGTGAGACCATGGTTCGCTATGGCTATCAGTGGGTAGCGGCGGAGCTCGATGTATTGCTGGCGCATCAGTTTAAAGAAGTGCCGCAATTCCCTGAATGGCATCATAAAAAAAATATCCAGCCCTTGTTACTCGCTTTACAGCGGGAAGAAGGGTGGAAGAGGGCATTGAATGCGTTGTCGCAACTCAAGCCTGCCAGCACTGCTGCTGTCGCCAAAAAAGAAGAAGAAATGCGTCTCGCATGGTTACTCGAATTTCATTTTCAGGAGCTGAAAATCGAGCCGCGTGAGCAAAAGCGCAGCGCCAAAGGTGTCTGGAGTAAAGGGCGACCGGTCGCATTGCGGCGGCTGGTGCAAGAGCTGGATAGTTTGTCTTATCTTTCTGAACAGGATAAACAGATTGCTGCCTGCATACGCCGCGCATCGGACAGCTATTACGGCGGCAGTGAATTTGAAATCAATATCGATAAAGCGCTGCCGTTTCTGGTTGCGCATCCTGCCGTGTACTGGTCTGATGCACCGGATGTACGCATTGATGTCGTCAAAGGCGATATCGCGTTGCAATTGAAAGAGAATGGCGACCAGATCAGCTTGCAACTGGAACCATTCATCAGCGCCGATGCGAGCGTGGTGTGGAAAAAAGAAACGCCGACCCGTCTGGCCGTGTACACCTCGAGCCCGGAAATTAAACAAATCACTGGCATCCTCGGTCGCGGCCTGACCGTGCCGGTCACTGCCAAAGCGCAGTTAGTCGATGTGATTGCCGCGATTGCGCCGCATCTGTCTATTCATTCCGATTTGCCTGAGCTGGCTGCGCATATCGCGACGCTGGCCGCGGATCAGACCATGTTTGCGCATTTGCTGCCCTTACAAGAAGGCTTGCGCGTGCAACTGCTGATGCGGCCTCTGGCTGACGGCGGTTGGTTTCAACCGGGCAAAGGCGCGGCCAACGTGCTTGGCGAGCAGGCGGGCGTGCCGGTGCAGGCGAGTCGCGATCTGCCAAAGGAAAAAGCTCTGATGCAATTCGTGTTGGATGCGTGCCCTGCACTGGCGAATGCTGAAGAAAGCGGGCAGGAATGGCAGTTGCAACATCCTGAACAATGTCTGGAATTGCTGGAGCAATTGCGCGCAGTTCCTGCTGATAGCCTGCAACTGGTCTGGCCTGAGGGCGAACGTTTCCGTCTGCGAGGTAGCCGTTCTTTACAGAATTTACGCCTGACGATCAAAAAGCAAGGAGAGTGGTTTGTCGCTGGCGGTGAGTTATCGCTGGATGATGGGCGGGTGCTGGCGCTGCGTGAATTGCTGCAAATGGCAGGATCAGCGCGCGGACGTTTCCTACAATTAGGTGAGAATGATTATCTGGCATTGACCGACAGCTTTCGCAAACGACTCGATGAATTGCGCGCATTAGGCGAAGCCGGTGCCGACGGCATACGCCTGAACGCGCTGGCGGCACCTGCGTTGGCGGAACTGGCTGCTGAAGCTGGCGAAATAGAAGTCGATGCGGCGTGGCGTGAGCAAGTGAGTAAGCTCGATGCGCTGGCCGATTTTTACCCGCAGCTTCCTTCTACGCTGCAGGCGGAATTACGTGATTATCAGCTGGCCGGTTATCAGTGGCTCGCGCGACTCGCGCACTGGGGTGTCGGTGCTTGTCTGGCGGACGATATGGGGTTGGGGAAAACGGTACAGACGCTGGCGCTGTTATTGGACAGAGCGCCGGGTGGGCCTGCGCTGGTGGTGGCACCGATTTCGGTGGCGATGAACTGGCAGTCAGAAGTCATGCGCTTTGCGCCGACGCTGAAGGTGCGTGCGTATCACAGTCATCGTTCACTGGCTGATCTCGGGCCTTTCGATCTGGTCATTGCCAGTTACGGCATGTTGCAGTCGGATGCCGAGGCATTCGCTGCGCAACACTGGCACAGCGTGGTGCTGGATGAAGCGCAAGTCATCAAAAATGCCGCAACCAAGCGCAGTCAGGCAGCGATGGCATTAACGGCAGATTTTAAAATGATCGCCAGCGGCACGCCGGTAGAAAATCATCTGGGTGAATTGTGGAATCTGTTCCGGTTTATTAATCCCGGCTTGCTCGGTTCCAAAGAGCGTTTTACCGATAAATTCAGTACGCCGATAGAGCGAGGTGATAAGCCTGCACGTCAGCATCTGAAAAAGCTGATACAGCCGTTCATTTTACGGCGTACCAAAACCCAGGTGCTGACAGAGTTGCCGCCACGCACTGAGATCACCTTACAAGTCGAGCTGAGTGATGAAGAGCGCCATTTGTACGAAGCTTTGCGTCAGGAAGCAATGGATAAAATTGCGTCCCTCAGTGCGGAAGAAGGGCAATCGCTGAAAGTGCTGGCAGAGATTACTAAATTGCGCCGTTTCTGCTGCCACCCGCAACTGGTATTAAAAAATTCCACGATCAGCGGCAGTAAGCTGGCGGTCTTTGAAGAAACCATCGATGAGTTGCTGGACAATCGCCACAAGGCGCTGGTGTTCAGCCAGTTTGTCGATCATCTGGCGATCGTGCGCGACAGTCTCGATAAAAAAGGCATACGTTATCAGTATCTTGATGGCAGCACGCCTGCAACCGAACGCAAAAAGCGCGTTGACGCATTTCAGGCTGGTGATGGCGATGTGTTCCTGATCAGCCTGAAGGCGGGTGGCACAGGGCTGAATCTGACCGCTGCCGATTATGTCATTCATCTCGACCCGTGGTGGAATCCGGCGGTCGAGGATCAGGCCTCTGATCGCGCGCATCGCATGGGACAACAAAGACCGGTCACGATTTATCGTCTGGTGACACAAAACACGATAGAAGAAAAAATCATCGCCTTGCATGCGGAAAAACGTGATCTGGCAGACAGTCTGCTGGATGAGGGCGATGTTGCTGCACGACTCGACACGGCGGCATTACTGCGACTGCTGAAAGAAAATATTTAATTAATTTATACGTGAGTGGTTATGTGTTGCCATGAATCTTTTTTTCTCATTTGCTCCTACTCTGATTGAAATCAGACAGCAGAATCTGCATTTAGATAAACGAAATGCTTCGTTGTCTGCATGTTGCCAGCTCCATATACTTGTTTCCATCAAATGTCACTTTAAGGATGGGGTAAGTTATGAAATTCCAATTGAAAAGTTTGTCTTCTTTGTTTGGTGTTGCGCTGGCAGTGCTGTCATTTTCTCAAAGTGCCTATGCGGATAAATTAGACGATATTAAAAAATCGGGAGTGTTGCGTGCAGCAGTATTTGACAGTAATCCACCATTTGGTTCTGTCGATGCCAAGTCGCATAAAATCGTCGGTTACGATATTGATTTTGCTGAAGCGCTGGCAAAAAAAATCGGCGTGAAACTTGAGTTGGTTGCGACCAATCCTGCTAATCGCATCCCACTTTTGCAATCAGGAAAAGTGGATCTGATTGTGGCCGATATCACGATCACAGCAGAACGTGCAAAAGTGATTGATTTTAGTTACCCCTACTTTGTCACCGGTCAGCAATTTCTGGTTGCAAGTTCAGCGGCGAATAAGCTTGATGCATTTGCAGAAGCGCGTATCGGCGCAGTCAAGGGCACGACAGGCGAACAAGAGTTGCACGTCCGTTTCCCGAAAGCGCAAGTCGTTGCTTATGACGACGTACCGCTGGCGCTGACTGCTTTGCGTAACGGCAGTGTGAAGGCGATCACGCAAGACAGTTCGATTTTGGTCGGCTTATTGTCAAATGCAGGTGATAAGAAAAATTTCAAAATTCTGCCTGAATACCTGAGCACTGAACATATCGGCGTCGGTGCGCCCAAAGGTGAGAAAGCATTATTAAATGTGGTGAACTCGTCGCTGCTGGAGCTCGAAAAAAACGGTGAAGCCGCAAAAATTCACGAACGTTGGTTTGGTAAGCATTCAGCCGCACCCGAACCAAGAAATTTTAAAATTGTTGCGCAGAATTAAGCCATTATTGATGTTGTTCAATGAGCTTGGTTAATACTATTCCAGCTGTCGAATTTCGCCATCTCTCTAAAAGTTATGGCGATTTTTCTGCTCTCAGTAATATCAATTTGCAGATTGCTGCCGGTGAAGTGATTGTCATCTGCGGCCCTTCCGGTTCCGGAAAATCAACCTTGATCCGTACCATCAATCGCCTTGAATCCTACGATCAAGGCGATATTCTGGTCGGCGGAAAATCTACCAAGGATTTGCATGGACGCCAATTGCAAGAGCTGCGTTCTGGTATTGGTTTCGTGTTTCAGCAATTTAATCTGTATGCACATTTAAATGCCCGGGAAAATATCATGATTGCCCTGGTGCGCGTGCTCGGAACTGGTAAGCAGGAAGCCCGGCGACGTGCGGATGCTCTGTTGGAAAAAGTGGGCTTGCCGGATAAGGGCGATCATTTTCCTGCGCAGCTCTCAGGCGGGCAGCAACAAAGAGTAGCGATTGCGCGCACCCTGGCAATGCAGCCAGCCATTATTTTGTTTGATGAGCCAACCTCTGCCTTGGATCCTGAAATGATAGGTGAGGTCTTAAATGTGATGCGGGAGTTGGCGCATACCGGAATCACGATGCTGGTTGTCACGCATGAGATGGGCTTCGCGCGCGAGTTGGCTGATCGTATCGTGTTCATGGATCAGGGCGAAGTGTTAGAAGTCGCTGCGCCAGATCAGTTTTTTTCGCAGGCAAAACATCCCAGGGCACAACGGTTTTTGCAGAAAATTTTACCCTCGCATGCCAGTTCTGTATGAATAGTTTTCAATTTGACTGGAGCGGTGTTCTCACCGGAGTGCCTGCCACCTGGCTCCTGTCCGGATTACTCAATACGCTACTGATCACGATAGTTGGCTCTGTTGTCGCCAGTGTGCTCGCTATCCTCTTGTTACTGATGCGCACCAGTGAATCGCGTTGCTTACGATATCCGGCACAGGCTGTCATCATGGCTTTTCGGAATACGCCATTACTGGTTCAACTGTTCTTCTGGTATTTTGCTGCCTATCCGGCGTTGCCGGAGGCGTTCCGTGACTGGGTGATCAGCGATCACTGGTTCTCACCTTTGCCTGATGGCTTTCGTTTTCTTTCTCCCGAGTTTATCTGTGCCTGGCTTGGTCTGAGCTGGTTTACTGCTGCATTTTTAGCAGAGGAATTGCGTGCCGGTTTGCAGGCAGTGTCTATCGGGCAGGGCGAAGCCGCGCTCAGTCAAGGTTTCAGTCGCTGGAAAAGCTTTCGCTATATTTTGTTGCCGCAAGCGATTCGTAATGCATGGCAACCTGTTGTCGGTCAATATCTGAATTTGATGAAACTATCTTCGCTGGCATCGGGAATAGGTTTTGCTGAAATTATTTATAGTACCCGGCAGATCGAAAGCTTCAACGCGCATGCGATAGAAGCCTATGCTATCGGCACGCTGTTGTACCTTGCATTGGGTGCGCTGATGGGACAGGTATTTTTACGTTTTGGCCCTGGCTCCACCATTCCAGCGGCTCAGGCCGGTCGTTCTGCGATGATTGCTTTCCTGCGCCGCCGGAGTTCTTCGTAATGAGTTTTGATCTTGCCGTCGTAGTCGATAACTGGTCATATTTATTCTTTGGGCGCGCTGCGGATGGTGAGATAGGCGGCTTGCTCCTCACTTTGCTGATGTCGCTGTCGGCTGGTGTTATCGCTTTGGCAGGCGGAGTCCTCACTGCTGTTATTGCATGGCGCTTTCAAGGAGTGGTAAGACGGGTGCTGTTTTATGGCGCTGAACTGATACGTAGCATTCCTTTGATTCTGGTCATTTTCTGGCTCTATTTTTTTCTGCCGCGCTGGCTGGGGCGCGATGTCTCTGGCGTCACTACTGTCATTTTGGCGATAGCATGGTTTAGTGCCGCATCCGTTATGCATTCGACCCTCGCCGGAATCGAGTCGCTACCGTTGGGACAGATTGAAGCCGGACTTGCCAGCGGAATGAGTTATTGGCAAGTGTTGTGGCATATCCTTTTGCCGCAAGCGATACCGAATCTGATTCCTTCATATATCGGTCTGTTTGTTGCGCTGATCAAAGATACGTCACTGGCAATGGTGGTCAATGTCCCGGAACTCACCACGGTTGCGAATCAGGTGAATAGCCGCACACAGATTTATCCGGCGGAAATTTTCCTGTTTATCGGCGTCATTTATTTCATTATCTGCTCTCTGTTGAGTGAATTACCCCGCTTTCTCTATCGTGGTAAAAGATTTCAATTGATCAAAAAATAAATAAGCCAGTCGATGATGCGGTATTTACTTCCTCCGGAGCATCAGCGATCCCTGCCGATATCGCTAAGGGTTAGAGCACTGAGGTTACAATAGCGATTTGCATAACGCTGTATTGTATTTATTGTGACTACTCAAGTTTTACCGCCCCGCCGCGTCTCCGTGGCTCCGATGCTCGATTGGAGTGACCGTCATTGCCGTCAGTTTCATCGCCATATCACCCGCCATACCTGGCTGTACACCGAGATGGTGACGACAGGATCGCTGTTTCATGGTGATCTGCAACGTCATCTGGAATTTAATCCCGGCGAACATCCGGTCGCATTACAGCTTGGCGGCAGCGAGCCTGCTGATCTCGCACATTGCGCCAAATTGGGCGAAGAGTGGGGATATGATGAAATCAATCTGAATTGCGGTTGCCCGTCTGAACGCGTGCAGAAAGGCGCTTTCGGCGCTTGTCTGATGGCAGAGCCATTATTGGTCGCAGATTGCGTGAAGGCGATGAAAGATGCGGTCTCCATTGATGTTACGGTCAAGCATCGCATCGGTATTAACGATGTCGATTCCTATGAATTCATGCGCGACTTTGTCGGGCAGGTGGCTGAGGCCGGTTGCAAGACCTTTATCGTCCATGCTCGAACCGCGATTCTGAAAGGTTTGTCGCCGCGCGAAAACCGTGAGATTCCACCACTGAAATATGATTATGCCTACCGCTTGAAGCGAGAGTTTCCTGAGTTGGAAATTATTCTGAATGGCGGGATTAAAACGACGGCGGAAATGCAGCAGCATTTGCAGCACGTCGACGGTGTGATGATAGGGCGCGAGGCGTATCACAATCCTTATTTTATGGCAGACTTTGATGCGCTCTTTTATGATGATATGACTCCGGTCAAAAACCGTGAAGAAATTCTGCATGCGATGATTCCTTATATTCATCGTCAGTTAGAATTGTATGGCAATGGTGGCAAGGGTTTGCGCCTCAACAGCGTGATACGCCACATGTTGGGATTGATGATGGGACTGGTTGGTGCCCGCGCTTTCCGGCAAACCTTATCCGATAGTAAAAAACTGGCTTCCGGTAATCCTGACATCTTGCTTGAAGCTTTTGAACGCATGCAAACAGTGACTGCGTATGATCGCAGTCTGGAAGTATCTTCTCAATAATCAGAGGGCCTTATGAACATGTTTATCAAATCCATCATCGCTGCTGCCGTCGCCTCAGTTACTTTGGCCGCACAAGCTGAAATTGTAGTGAAGGATGCGTGGGTCAGAGCTACCGTGCCGCAACAAAAAGCGACTGGTGCGTTTATGCAGATTCAAAGTACAAAAAATGTGCGTCTGATTGAAGTACAGTCGGCGGCAGCCGGTCTGGTGGAAGTGCATGAAATGAAGATGGACAATAACGTCATGAAAATGCGTGCGATTCCTCAACTGGATGTGCCGGCCGGAAAAAATGTCGAGCTCAAACCCGGTGGTTATCATGTCATGCTGATGGACTTGAAGGCGCAGGCAAAAGCCGGTGATACTGTGACACTGAAATTAATTTTCGAAGATGAAAATAAAAAACAGGAAACTGTGGATGTGAAGGCGACCGTCAAAAGTCTGACAACGATGGAACACAAAATGTAAGTTTCATGACCCAAATTGTGACGCTTTTCTATGGCGAGTAAAAATTTGTAATAGCTTCCGGTGATGCGAGGTGGTGCAGTTATATTGTCTACTGTTTCAACGCACGCTCCTCTTCTCACTGGATTGTGAGTTTATGCCTACGTAGGACTTACGTAGGCATTTTTTATTCAAACTCATTTTGACTAGACAGATTTTATGCGACGAATCTCATCCTCCAAAAGAAATGCTCTTGCCATTGATATGGCAGTCGCTATATCAGAACCTGCCATTCTGAGCCGTATTCCTTTCGATCAAATCCGTATAGAACATTTGCTATCGCGCGCAGACGATGTACATCACGTACTGGCGCTGACCCCGGAACAAAGTGCATTCTGGCGCGAAACCGCAAGCACCTTGCGCGGTATGCTGCGGCAACGTGCAGCGCGGCGTGAGCAATGGCAATCAGCACAACGGGAATCGTTACAGAAAAACGCATTTGCCTTACCTGAATTGTTTTCCCAGCTTGAACGGGAAGAGCAGTCCGGCGCGACCGAAAATATCCGCATGCGTGATTTGTGCCTGGTGTTTTATGAAACACTGAGCCAGCATCAACGTCAGTTGTTGCACGGTTTTTTATCGACGCAGGTAGTGAGTCGTCACCAGCCATCTGACCGACTGAGTAAAGAATCACAGGGGATGACATTGCTGAGCTGGCCTAAGGTCTCACGTCAATACGAACAACACCCGGTGACCGCGTTTCTCAGTTTAATGGCCTGATTGCTTGAGAAAGTATTGCTATGGGGGCGAAATCCTTATATAATGCGTAGCTCACTTGGGGCAGTATTCCAGTGAAATTCAGTGGTGGTCGTAGCTCAGTTGGTAGAGTCCAGGATTGTGATTCCTGTTGTCGTGGGTTCGAGCCCCATCGTCCACCCCACAGAATTTAATGAAATCAACGGCTTACAGAGTTTTCTTTGTAAGCCGTTTTTCTATTTTCCAACGGAAAAAATTTTCCAGTGTTTGTACCTCTATGCGGTTTTGTCTGCCGTTGACAAATGATTTGTCGTGGGAAATGACGTTCAAGCTTGAGTCAGTTTATTTACTTTTGTTGATGCCATCTCTTGCGCATAGAAACTGACGAAACGACCTAGGCCGGTCTAGTCCTTTCAGCCAGTGACCCCATCCTTTTGCAGTCAGATTGACTACCGTCAGGGGAGTTTCTAAATAACCCCACACTCCTTAAGCTTATATCACCTAAAAAAGCAAAAGGAGCTGTCATGGCGAATGAAGGCAAAGCCTATTCAGTACTGGCTTCCAGTACTTTGGCGTTTACTGTGTGTTTTACGATCTGGATGATGTTTGGTGTGATCGGTATTCCGATCAAAACTGCCTTGCATTTAAATGAGACCGAATTTGGCTTATTGACTGCCATGCCAGTTCTGACTGGCTCATTGATACGGGTGCCGTTGGGTATCTGGACTGATCGTTTCGGTGGTCGTATCGTGTTGTTCCTCCTGATGTTGTCGACGGTCATTCCGATTTACCTGATCAGTTACGCAACGGCTTACTGGCATTTTCTCGTGCTGGGCTTGTTTGTCGGTCTGGCTGGCGGTTCATTTTCAGTCGGCACACCGTATGTTGCGCGCTGGTTTAAAAAAGAACGCCAGGGTTTGGCAATGGGGATATTCGGTGCCGGCAATTCGGGTGCTGCCGTCAATAAATTTATTGCTCCTGTTCTGATTGCCGCAGCTGGCTGGACTCTGGTTCCAAAAGTCTACGCGGGCATGATGTTGGCTGCAGCACTGATTTTCTGGGTTTTTTCCGCGACAAATCCCAGCCATAACGTGAAATCCAGTGTCAACTTTATGGCGCAGCTCAAAATGTTGAAAGATCCCAAAGTCTGGCGTTATTGCCAGTATTACTCGGTGGTGTTTGGCGGCTACGTTGGTCTGAGTTTGTGGATGGTCAAATATTACGTCACCGAATATGGTTTTGACATCAAGAGTGCAGCCTTGCTGGCAGCCTGTTTTTCTTTGCCTGGCGGTGTGTTGCGCGCTTTCGGTGGCTGGCTTTCGGATAAATACGGCGCTTATAAAGTGACCTGGTGGGTGATGTGGGTTTGCTGGGTAGCGTTCTTTTTGTTGTCCTACCCACAGACTGATTTCACGATCAAAACAATCAATGGCATGCAGACATTTCATATTGGTCTGACTCCAGTGCTGTTCACGATGATTTTATTTGTAGTCGGCATCGCGATGGCGGTAGGTAAAGCATCGGTATTCAAGTTTATTTCGGATGATTACAGCAGCAACATCGGTGCGGTATCGGGTGTAGTTGGTCTGGCCGGTGGTCTGGGTGGATTTATTTTGCCAATCATGTTTGGCGCGATTGTTGATGTGACGGGTATCCGCAGCTCGTGTTTCATGCTGTTGTACGGCACCGTATGTGTTTCTCTGGTTTGGATGCACTTCCAGTTCCGCCGTGAAGGCATGCTGGCGGCACAGGCATCGTTACCTGCATAAATTCCGGTGTGAACACGCCTCAATGTAATGAATGTTTTTTGGAAAATCAGGAGCAGATAATGAGCCATGTTTTAAAACGCTGGGAACCGGAAAATCCGGAATTCTGGCAAAAAGAAGGTAGTGCAATTGCGAACCGGAACCTGTGGATTTCGATTCCGAGTCTGATGCTGGCGTTCTCGGTCTGGATGTTGTGGAGCGTGGTGGCGGCGAATCTGGATAAGGCAGGATTTAAATTCACGAAAGATCAGCTATTCTTTTTGACCGCGCTGCCAGCCTTATCCGGCGCGACTTTGCGGATATTCTATTCATTCCTGGTGCCGGTGTTTGGGGGCCGCAAATGGACTGCGATTTCGACCGCAAGTCTGCTGATTCCCGCGATCGGTATGGGTTTTGCGTTGCAAGATCCGACCACCAATTATTCAACGCTGCTGGTATTGGCTTTGTTGTGCGGATTGGGTGGTGGTAATTTCAGTTCCAGTATGGCGAATATCAGTTTCTTTTTCCCAAAATCACGCAAAGGTTATGCGACCGGCATGAATGCAGGTATCGGTAATCTGGGCGTGTCTGTGGTGCAGTTTCTGACACCGTTGGTGATTTCATCTGCGATGTTTGGAGTTGCGATTTCCGGTGATGGCTTTTTATTCCACAATGCCAAAACAGGCGTCGATAAAATGTATTGGCTGGGAAATGCAGGATTCGTCTGGGTTCCCCTGATTATCGCTGCGACTATCGCTGCCTGGTTTGGGATGAATGATATAGCCTCTGCGAAAGCCTCATTTGCAGATCAGGCGGTGATTTTCAAGCGAAAACATAACTGGCTGATGTGTTTTCTCTACATCGGTACGTTCGGTTCTTTTATCGGCTTCTCTGCAGGTTTTGCGATGCTGATCAAAGCGCAGTTCCCAGAAATTGATGTTGCCAAGTTCGCGTTCCTCGGGCCATTGGCTGGTGCGTTGGCACGTCCTGTCGGCGGCATGATTTCAGATAAAATCGGTGGTGCCCGTCTGACGTTCTGGGTGTTTGCTGCAATGGCACTGACGATTGCCACGGGTATTCTGCCAGCCTTGCATTCACATCAGTTCATGATGTTTCTTGGCTCGTTTATTCTGATGTTTATTCTCACCGGACTCGGTAATGGCTCGACGTTCTGCATGATTCCTATCATTTTCCAGACCGAGAGAGAGCGTGCGGTTGCTGGCAAAGGGGATGCCCTTCTGAAGCAGGCGCGTTTGGATGCGGCCAAAGAATCTGCCGCTGTGCTGGGTTTTTCCGGTGCGATCGGTGCGTATGGTGGCTTCTTTATTCCTCAGGGTTTTGGTACGTCCATCAAGATGACCGGTGCGCCTGATATGGCTCTGTATGTCTTCATCGGATTCTATGTCACATGTATGGCGGTAACCTGGTGGTACTACTCGCGCAAGGGCGCAGAGATGCCATGTTGATGCAGTAGTCGTCTTTTGTTCAGGCATTGTCCTGAAGATTAAGCCTCTGATCGCGATCAGAGGCTTTTTTATTGGCTGAATCTGATGTCTTTTTTGTGCTGTTGATACAAATCATTTTTCTTAAAAAGCGACTAGTTCTAAAGGAGTAGTTAGCCTAGTGCCAATGCTTGAGCTGACACACCGCACCGAAGAATGGGCGTGCTAACGCTGACTCTCTACACTCTCAGTATGCAAGTAAAGAAACTTGTGGGTACATCGCCCACCTGATATGGAGAGTTACGATGAGTCATTTTCTGGATAGATTGAAGTTCATGTCGCGGGTGAAGTCCACCTTCTCCGATGGTCATGGTGCTGTAGTTGAAGAGGATCGTAAGTGGGAAAACGCTTACCGCAGCCGCTGGCAGCACGACAAGATTGTGCGTTCCACCCATGGTGTGAACTGTACGGGTTCCTGTTCTTGGAAGGTGTATGTTAAGAATGGCTTGATTACCTGGGAAACACAGCAGACAGACTATCCGCGCACCCGTCCTGATTTGCCGAACCACGAGCCACGCGGTTGCCCTCGCGGCGCTTCGTATAGCTGGTATGTCTATTCCGCCCAGCGTGTTAAATATCCGATGATCCGCGGTCGTCTGATGGAAATGTGGCAAGAAGCACGTAAGACCATGGGCCCGATTGCTGCATGGGAATCCATCAGCCAAGATCCAGTCAAAGCCAAGCGTTATAAATCCGTACGCGGCCTCGGTGGCTTTGTGCGCGCTGATTGGGATACTGCACAAGAAATTATCGCAGCGGCGAATGCTTTCACGGTTAAAAAATTCGGCCCTGATCGCGTCGTCGGTTTTTCTCCGATACCAGCGATGTCCATGGTTTCTTACGCCGCTGGCGCGCGCTACCTGTCTTTGATTGGTGGCGCATGCTTGTCTTTCTACGACTGGTACTGCGATTTGCCGCCAGCAAGTCCGCAAATCTGGGGCGAACAAACCGACGTGCCAGAATCTGCTGATTGGTACAACTCTACTTATCTGATGGTCTGGGGTTCTAACGTACCGCAAACACGGACACCGGATGCCCACTTCTATACTGAAGTGCGTTACAAAGGTACGAAGACTGTTGCTGTATCTTCCGACTTCGGTGAGATGGTGAAATTTGGTGACATCTGGATGGCACCTAAACAGGGTACGGATGCAGCGCTGGCAATGGCGATGGGTCATGTGATCCTGAAAGAATTCCACCTTGGCGGCAAGTCTGATTATTTCCGCAGCTATGTCAAACAATATACCGACATGCCTATGTTGGTACGTCTGGTTGAGCGCAATGGCAGTTTCGTACCAGATCAGATGTTGCGTGCATCACAATTGCCTGGTGGTTTGAACGAAGAAAATAATGGCGATTGGAAGACACTTGCGATTGATGAGAAAACTGGCGATATCGTTTCACCAAACGGCTCTATCGGTTACCGCTGGGGTGAAGGTAAAGTCAATAATGGTGAAAAAGTCGGTCGCTGGAATCTGGAAACAAAAGATGGTGGTTCCGGTCGTGAGATCGATCCGCAACTGAGTCTGGTTGCCAAGCATGACGAAGTCGTCAGCGTAGGCTTTAACTACTTCGGTGGTGCCGATGCGAATGACATGGTGCTGCGTAATGTGCCTGCACGCAAAGTAAGCTTAGCTGACGGGACAGAAATCTTAGTCGCCACCGTGTATGACTTGTCGATGGCAAACTACGGTGTAGATCAAGGGCTGGGCGGCGCTGTCGCTCATTCTTACGATGACGACGTGCCTTACACACCGGCATGGCAGGAAAAACACACCAGCGTTAAACGTGAACTGGTCATTCAGGTCGCACGTGAATTTGCACAAAACGCCCACGAAACACATGGTAAGAGCATGGTCATCGTCGGCGCTGCTTTGAATCACTGGTACCACAACGATATGATTTATCGCGGCATCATCAATATGCTGATGATGTGTGGTTGCGTCGGTCAATCTGGCGGTGGTTGGGCGCATTATGTCGGGCAGGAAAAACTCCGTCCACAATTCGGTTGGGCACCGCTGGCCTTCGCATCCGATTGGACACGTCCTCCACGTCAGATGAACGGTACCAGCTTCTTCTATGCGCATACTAGCCAGTGGCGCCATGAGAAATTGCATATCGATGAAATTCTTGCGCCAACGGCAGACAAATCCAAAGTCAGCCACATGAGCATGATCGATTTGAATGCGAAATCTGAGCGTCTCGGTTGGTTGCCATCTTGCCCGCAATTAGAAACCAATCCACTTGATGTGTGCGATGCAGCGGCAGCAGCGGGTGTAGAACCAGCAGAATATTTGAAGCAAAGTTTGAAATCTGGTCACGTGAACATGAGTTGCGATGATCCGGATAATCCTAAAAACTTCCCGCGCAATATGTTTGTCTGGCGCTCGAATATTCTCGGTAGTTCAGGCAAAGGCCATGAGTATTTCCTGAAGTATTTACTTGGTACACAGAATGCGCTGTTTGATGATCCTGATGAAGCGGTCAAGCCATCTGAGGTTAAGTATCGTGAAAAAGCCGCCGAAGGCAAGCTGGATTTGCTGACTGTGCTGGATTTCCGCATGAGTACGACCTGTCTGTACGGCGATATCGTATTGCCGACAGCAACATGGTATGAAAAAGACGATCTGAATACCTCTGATATGCATCCTTTCATTCATCCATTGAGTGAAGCTGTGCAGCCATTGTGGGAAAGCAAAACCGACTGGGAAATTTACAAAGGTATCGCTAAGAAATTCACTGAAATCGGTGGTGACTATCTGGGGACACGCAAAGACATCGTCTTGCAACCTTTGATGCACGATACACCGGGTGAACTTGGTCAGGCGTTTGAGCCAAAAGACTGGAAAAAAGGCGAGTGCGACCTGATTCCTGGCAAGACTGCGCCTAGCTTTGTGGTCGTTGAACGTAACTACAAAGAGATCTACAAAAAGTTCACGTCGATAGGACCTTTGTTAGACAAACTTGGTAATGGCGGTAAAGGGATCAACTGGAACACCGAACACGAAGTACATGAGATCGGTGGCATCACCAAAGTGGTGACAGAAGAAGGCGTATCGAAAGGTCGTCCACGTCTGGATACAGCGATTGATGCTTGCGAAATGATTTTGACATTCGCACCGGAAACCAATGGTCATGTCTCAGTCAAAGCGTGGGAAGCTTTATCGAAAATCACTGGTCGCAATCATACGCATCTGGCGGTTGGCCGTGAGCATGACAAGATCCGTTTCCGCGATGTACAGGCACAGCCACGTAAGATTATTTCGGCACCGACTTGGTCTGGTCTGGAATCGGAAGAAGTCAGCTACAACGCCGGTTATACCAACGTGCATGAACTGATCCCATGGCGCACACTGACCGGTCGCCAGCAGTTCTACCAGGATCACCGCTGGATGCTGGACTTCGGTGAAGGTCTCTGTGTGTACAAACCAGCGATCGATACCAAGACGGTTGCGCCGATGTTGAATAAACATCCGAACGGCGAGAAAGAGATTGTTCTGAACTGGATTACACCGCATCAGAAATGGGGCATCCACTCTACGTATTCTGACAACTTGCGCATGTTGACCTTGAGTCGCGGCGGCCCGCACGTGTGGGTTTCTGAGATCGAGGCAAAAGAAGCAGGTCTGGTGGATAACGACTGGGTTGAGGTATTCAACAGTAACGGTACGCTGACGGCGCGTGTGGTGGTCAGTCAGCGTGTGCCAAAAGGCATGTGTCTGATGTATCACGCTCAGGAAAAAATCGTGAACACACCGGGTGCTGAATTGTCCGGTATGCGCGGCGGTATTCATAACTCAGTGACACGTGCGGTCTTGAAACCTACCCACATGATTGGTGGCTATGCTCAACTGGCATACGGCTTCAACTATTACGGCACGGTCGGCAGTAACCGCGATGAATTTGTGGTTCTGCGTAAGATGAGAAAAGTAGATTGGTTAGAGGGTAAATTGGAAGAGGAGTCTGCATCATGAAAATTCGCGCACAAGTTGGCATGGTGCTGAACCTGGATAAATGTATCGGCTGCCACACCTGTTCCGTGACCTGTAAAAATGTCTGGACCAGTCGCGACGGCGTTGAGTATGCCTGGTTTAATAACGTCGAAACCAAGCCTGGTATTGGCTATCCTAAAGAGTGGGAAAACCAGTCCAAATGGAAAGGCGGCTGGCATAGGAATGACGCGGGCAAATTAGAGCCTAAACAAGGCGGCAAGCTGCGCATCCTGGCGAACATTTTTGCGAATCCCAATCTGCCGCAGATTGACGATTACTACGAGCCATTCACCTTTGACTATGAGCGCCTGCAAAACGCGCCATTGTCGCAGACGCCACCGACTGCACGTCCTGTCTCTGTCATTACTGGCAAAAAGATGGACAAGATTGTCTGGGGCCCAAACTGGGAAGACGACTTAGGCGGCGAATTCAGCTCACGTAGTCGTGATCAGTTATTCGAAGGCGTACAAAAAGAAATGTACAGCACCTTCGAATCGACTTTCATGATGTACCTGCCACGTCTGTGCGAACACTGCCTGAATCCAGCTTGCGTAGCATCTTGCCCATCTGGCTCTATCTACAAACGTGAAGATGACGGTATCGTCCTGGTCGATCAGGACAAGTGCCGCGGCTGGCGTATGTGTATCTCCGGTTGCCCTTACAAAAAGATTTATTACAACTGGAGTTCCGGTAAAGCAGAGAAGTGCACATTCTGCTACCCACGGATTGAAGCCGGTCAGCCAACTGTCTGTTCCGAAACTTGCGTAGGTCGTATCCGTTATCTCGGCGTCTTGCTGTATGACGCTGACAAGATAGAAGCAGCCGCTTCAGTACCGGATGAGAAAGATCTGTATGAGGCGCAACTCGGTTGCTTCCTGGATCCGCATGATCCGGAAGTGATTGCCGAAGCGCGTAAGCATGGCATTCCAGAAAGCTGGATTCAATCTGCACAGAAATCGCCGGTTTACAAAATGGCGATGGAATGGAAAATTGCTTTCCCGCTGCATCCAGAATACCGCACGCTGCCTATGGTCTGGTATGTACCGCCTCTGTCACCGATTCAAAAGGCAGCAGAAGCAGGTCACATGGGTATGAACGGCATTATTCCTGATGTGAAATCGCTGCGTATTCCTGTGCGTTATCTGGCGAATTTGCTGACAGCCGGTAAAGAAGAACCGGTCTTGAGAGCCTTGGATCGTATGCTGGCGATGCGCGCTTTTAAACGTTCTGAAGTAGTGCACGGTCAGAAAGATACAGCAGTGTTGGCGCAGGTCGGTTTAACAGAAGCGCAGGTTGAAGATATGTATCAGACCATGGCGATTGCGAACTACGAAGATCGTTTCGTGATTCCTTCATCGCACAAGGAAATGGTGGAAGACAGCTTCAATGAAAAAGGCAGTTGCGGATTTACGTTCGGTAACGGTTGCTCGGGTGGTGTTTCCGATGGTGCTTTGTTCGGCAAGAAGCCGCAGGGTAGTGTGATTTTTGTCGAAATGCCGAAATCACGCAAAAAAATGTCCAGCGTTGAATAAAAGCCATCAGGTGCGCATGACGCACCTGATCTGCCCTAAAGGAAATTGTATGCAAATTTATCGTATTTTATCTGCACTCCTGAGCTATCCCCAGGCTGAATTGCAGGCGGCGCTTCCTGAGATACGGCAGGCGCTGGCTGATGAACCGGACAGCCTGGAATCGCTGGAACCATTGCTGGATTATCTGAGCACGACGGCATTGATTCCCTTGCAGGAAAACTATGTCGGCACGTTTGATCGCACACCTTCAGTGGCGTTGCACCTGTTTGAACATATTCACGGCGAGAGCCGTGATCGTGGTCAGGCCATGGTGGATCTGATTGAAGAATATCGTCGCCATGGATTTGAACCGGAAGCGAGCGAGTTACCGGATTATGTTCCTTTGTTCCTGGAATTTTTGAGTCTGGTCAGTGACGAAGAGGCTGAAAAACTTCTGGGTGAAGCAATTCACGTGATTGCGGCCATTGGTGTTCGTCTGCAGCGTCGTGAAAGTCCTTATGCGAACGCATTTTTGATGCTGACGTCGTTTACGGATGTCGTGCCGCAAGAGCAGGGTGAACCGCCAGTACGTGATATGGATGACGCAATGGAAACTTTCGGCCCTGGCGCTGATGGTGTTGAACCTTTGCTGAAACCGAATCTGTCAGGCACGCATCCGGTCAATTTTTATCCTAAGCAGCCCAAAGCGAACGGCGCTACTTCTTGTCAATGAGGAGATACCATCATGACTTATCTACATCAATTTATTTACGGGATTTATCCCTACATCGCGTTGGCTATTTTTCTGTTCGGCAGTCTGGCACGTTTTGAACGGGAACAATACACCTGGAAAAGCGACTCTTCGCAAATGCTGCATACCGGCAACCTGAGAACCGGCAATATTCTGTTTCACCTCGGAATTCTCGGATTGTTTTTCGGCCATCTGGTCGGCTTGCTGACACCGGTCGTTGTCTGGGACACGCTGGGAATCACGCACAGCTTTAAACAGATGATTGCGATGGTGGCTGGTGGTATTTTCGGTACCTTATGCATGGTCGGCCTGCTGATTTTGTTGCATCGTCGTTTCTCTGATGCGCGGATTTCTGCTGTGACGAAAACTGGTGACAAGGTATTGTTGCTGTGGATTTTCATTACGCTGGGCTTGGGCTTATCGACGATTTTTGAATCAGCGAATCACAGCGACGGCCACATGATGGTGCTGCTGATGACATGGGCACAGCACATCGTGACTTTCAAGGGTGACGCTGCTGAATTTATCGTTGCCGCGCCATTACTGTTCAAGCTGCATTTGTTCATGGGACTGAGCTTGTTTGTGATTTTCCCTTTCACCCGTCTGGTGCACGTCTGGAGCGGCTTTGCTTCTGTGACCTATATCAGCCGCGCATGGCAGCTGGTTCGCCCACGCTGATTTGGAGATTAACATGCCTGTCGTAGTCAATGGTTATGAGTTCACCGATGCGGATATGGAGCGGGAGTTACCTGAACATCAGGATGCTGCCGACCCGGTAAAAAGTGCGATGACGGCACTGGTTCTGCGCCGCATCCTGCTGCAAGAGGCGCAGCAGTCAGGTTTGCAGGATGATGATGAAGAAGCGCTGATTGACGCCTTGTTGCAACAGGAAGTCAGCGTACCCACACCCGGACGAGATGAGTGTATGCGCCAGTATCAGGCACACCCGGATCACTTCCGGGTTGGTGAGCTGGCAGAAGCCAGTCATATCCTGTTTCAGGTGACACCAGGTGTGGATCTGGATGCTCTGCGTAAGCACGCCACGGTGGTACTGGAGGATGTGTTGGAAAATCCGGCCCAGTTTGGCGAATGTGCAAAGGCCAATTCCAATTGTCCATCAGGCGAAGTCGGCGGTAGTCTGGGGCAGATCGGCCGTGGTGCAACCGTGCCAGAGTTTGAGCAGGCATTGTTTGCGGCCGAAGCGGGTCGGATTATTCCTAAGCTGGTCGAGACCCGCTTTGGCCTGCATATCATACAGGTGGGGCGTAAGGTCGAAGGGCAGATGTTGCCGTTTGATAAGGTCGAAAAAGATATTGCGAACGCGATGCATCAGGCCAGTCATGATCATGCGTTACGCCAGTATCTGCAATTACTGGTAGGGCGCGCACAGATTTCCGGTATCGATATACAAGGTGCCGACAGCCCTCTGGTGCAGTAAAGCAGGCCGGCATGCGGCCGGCCGCGATTGCAAAAAAAAAATACTAAGGAATGTGTTTGCACATTCCGGGTCACAACTAAGGTGAGAACATGTCTAAAGCAATGAAAGAACTGGTGCGTCAGCATCAGGAGTGTGATGATCAACTGAACCGCTGCGAGGCCGCTTTGCATAAAGGTGATATGGCTTCGGCCGGACGCAATTTCCGTTTGTTCAACGAACAGCTGGACGGGCATTTTACGCTGGAAGAAAACAAACTTTTCCCTGCGCTGGAGCAGGCAACCGGCATGGTGAATGGCCCGACCAGCGTCATGCGTAGTGAGCATGCCGAGATACGCAATCTGCGCGACGAGGCGTATGCGGCGATAGCGGCAAATCAACCCGAAGCCGCGTTGGCAGCAATCGATACGCTGAATGTACTGATTCAGCAGCACAATGTAAAAGAAGAGAATATTTTGTACCCTATGTGTGGCGGCAGTATTCCGGATCTGGAAGATAAACTGGGTATGGGTAGCCCTTGTTGCGGCGCATGTTCTTGCGGCTGATGTGTCGCTGATATATGGCTGACCTTTCTTTGCTGACTGCTGTTTCTCTTTAAAGACAGGATCAGTTTTGTCAGGTGTGAATATTCTCAATTACGAGCTGGCGCCATCGCCAGCGACGATCTTCGGTTGTCTGTTACCGGCACCTTGGCTGGGCTTGGTCGCCGGCTTATTGCTGGCATTCGGCTCCGCTTCAGGTTTGCCGGATCGGTTTGCGCCACTAACGCTGGCCGTTACTCATAGTCTGGTGCTGGGAATGCTGATGCCAGTCATGATCGGCGCCTTGTTTCAACTGATGCCTGTGGTGGCCGGGCAAACCGTGGCTGCCGCGCGTTATATTTCTCCTTTCGTTGCGATAGGTTCGGCCTTGATCGCGGCCGGTCTGGCCAGCGGATTTTTATCTGGCTATGTTTACGGATTCATGTTGGCAGCGGGTTGTGCCTTTGTCTTATATGGCGCGGTGGTTTGCGCCTTGCTGCATACCGCGTGGCGTATCAGCGTGGTAGATGCAACTACCCGTACTTTGCGCTGGACCGGAGTCGCCATCGCCATGGTGGTTGGTATCGGAATTGCGCTGGCAGGCAATTTCGCGGGCTGGTGGAGTATTGATGTTCTCCATTGGCTGAATTTGCATGTCGCTTGGGGTCTGGTTGGTCTGATCGCGACACTGGTGCTTGGCGTTGGTTCGACGACAGTACCCATGTTTTGGCAAAGTGCGCGACCTTCTGCTCGCTGGCAACGGGTTGTCCCCGCTGCTTTGTGGATACCTTTAGTGTTGGCGACGCCGGTATTTTTCTGGCAGTGGGCATTGCTTGCTGGCTGCGCGTTCATGCTGATTTTTGCCAGTATTGCATTGCGTGCCATCTGGCGGGCGCGGCGAAGATTTGATCCGGCCTGGCAGTTATGGCTGGTGTCAGCCGCCAGTTGGGCGACTGCAGCTTTACTGACCGGGTTGTACAACGCTGGTGACTCTGCTCACAGTCTTCTTGCAGTCTTGCCAGTGTGGGTTGTACAGGCATTTCCCTGGTGGATAGGTGTGCTGGTGCTGGTCGGTGGTGCCGTGTTGCCGGTGAATGCGATGATGGGAAAAATTATTCCGTTTCTGGTCTTTCTGCACCTGCGACGACAAACGCCTGCCGGGCAGCGTGTGCCCGCCATGCAGGTGATATTGCCGCCACAGCGCTTGTTATGGCAAGCACGTCTGGTCTTGCTGGCTCTGCTGCTGTTATTGCTGTTGCCGTTGGCACCGATGGCGTTGACAACTTTTGCTGGCCTTGTGTTTGCCGCTTCGCAAGGTTTGCTGGGCGCGCTGATGCTGATGACCTTGTTTCGCTATCGTCGAGAATTGCATACTGTCCTTATGCGCCCGGAAGCCAATAATATTCCGCATATCCCCCAAAAGAACTAGCGTATTCTGGTCTGGCGGCGAATTGTGCCTGCAGGCGCCTGCATCCACAATGCAGACATGGAAACTCCTGCCCCCGCCACTCCTGCTAATGCCGCCAATACGCTGACCGATCGTTTCGGACGCCAAGTCAATTATTTGCGCCTGTCGGTCACTGATCGTTGCGATTTACGCTGCAGCTATTGCATGCCCAAAGGCTTTTCCGGATTTGAAGAGCCGGAAAACTGGCTGCGTTTTGATGAAATAAGTCGTGTAGTTGCGGCCTTTGCCCGTATGGGTGTTGGCCGGGTCAGGCTGACTGGTGGCGAACCTTTGTTGCGCCGTGGATTGCCGCGACTGGTGTCACAATTATCCGAAATTCCCGGTCTTGACGATATTTCTCTTTCTACGAATGCGACACAGCTGCATAAACATGCGCAGACGTTGCGCGAAGCCGGTGTACATCGTATTAATGTCAGTCTGGACAGTCTCGACAAAGCCTGTATGGAGAAAATTACCGGTCGTGACAGCTTTGCCAGCATCATGGCGGGTTTGCAGGCCGGAAAACAGGCAGGATTTGATCCGATTAAACTCAATATGGTCGTCATGCAGGGTGTGAATGACCATGAAATATTGCGAATGGCACAGTTTTGCTTTGACGAAGGTTTTATTCTTCGGCTGATAGAAGCAATGCCCATGGGCGCGACCGGGCGCAATAGTCAGTATCTCGACATTGGCCCGATACGGGATCAGTTGGTTCAGCACTTTAATTTATTGCCAGCGGCAACCGAGCTGGGTGGTGGCCCTGCACGTTACTGGAGCAGTGCCGATAGCAAGGGAACCATAGGCTTCATTTCTCCTATCAGCCAGCATTTTTGCGCTACGTGCAACCGGGTGCGTTTATCTGTTGATGGCACGCTTTACATGTGCCTTGGGCAGGAAGAGCGATTTGAGCTGCGCCCCTTGCTGCGCGCAGGGATCAGTGACAGCGACCTGGATGCTGCGATCCGTACTGCGATAGAATTGAAGCCTGAACGACATGAATTTATCGAGCAACCGCATAAAATCATTCGTTTCATGTCGCAAACCGGCGGCTAAGATAGATGGAGTAAGGAATGGAAGTACGTAATATTCACCAGTTCATTGAAGGCTTTCAGCGATTCCAAAGTAAATACTTTAACGGCGACGATCCTTTATATGCAAAACTGAATCATGGTCAGAATCCGACAACATTACTGATCGGTTGCTGTGATTCCAGAGTTGATCCCGCTCTATTGCTGGATTGTGATCCCGGTGATATTTTTGTCGTGAGAAATGTGGCGAATCTGGTGCCGCCTTGCAACGAATCCGAGCATCAGCATGGTGTCAGTGCCGCCATACAATTTGCGGTCGAATCACTGAATGTCAAACGTATCATCGTCATGGGTCATGAAAAATGTGGCGGTATCCGTGCGCTGATGCAGGGCTATCAGCCTAGCCGTAAAATTGATTTCATCGGGCAGTGGATGAGAATTGTTGAACCAGTGAAACAACAGGTGTTGCAACAATTAAATTTGTCGTCCGAGTCTGAACAAAACCGTGCCTGTGAATTAGGTGCGATTATCATGTCGTTGAATAATTTACGTAGTTTTCCGTGGATATCCGAGCGGGAAGCGAGTGGTGAAATTGCTTTGCATGGCTGGTATTTCGATATGAGTAATGGTGCTTTGCTCGCCTATTCGCCACGCTCTGATACTTTTTTACCTATGGTGTGCCCGTTGGGTATCCCTCATCCCGACACACAGCAGAATATCAGCGGATAATACCGGCTGGTTTTGTGTGAAAGGCCTTGCTTTGTACGATATTTCTACCCACAGGTACCAATGATGAATGCATCGCAAAGTCTGCCGATAGGCAAACGCCTGACATTCCGGATATTACTGACGACGCTGATCGGGCTGGCGCTGACGCTGGCCGCGATTGCTTATACCTTGCTGTTGTCCTGGCAGCTGGAAGGCGGTGGGGCCGCAATTAATGAGGCTGGCAGCCTGCGCATGCGTTCTTACCGTCTGGCGATCGAGCTGGAGCAGAGCATAGGGAAGCCACAAGCTGTAAGTAGAGTCGCGCAGTCGCTGGCCGAATATGACCGTACGCTTGCTGATTTGCAGGCGGGCGACGCAAAACGTCCCTTATTCCTGCCGGTCACGGCCAGTATCCGTAAGCAGATGCGGGAGGTGCAGAAAGATTGGCAGCAGCATATCCGAGTCGGCGCACAGAACGTTATGCAGGAAACAGATCCAGTACGACAACAGGCCGTGCTGGCAGAGTATGTACAGAAACTGCCGGATTTTGTGGAAAGCATTAACCAGTTGGTGTCGCTGGTAGAAGTTGAGCTGGCAGAGAAAACAACCTGGTTGCGCTTATGTCAGACAGCCCTGATTTTCATGTCGCTGGCGGCCAGCGTTGCCTTGCTTTATCTCTTATATCTGTGGATAGTCGGGCCGGTGACCCGCATGCAGGCGGGTATTGCGCGTATGTCCAAAGATGATCTGAGTGTGCGCTTGCCGATAGAAACTGAAGATGAATTTGGCGTACTGGCGCAGGCGTTTAACCAGATGGCTGATCGCGTGCAAACAGTGCATCGCACGCTGGAAGACAGAGTTTCTGAAAAGACGGCGAAATTGCAGGCGCAAAATCACGAGATCAGCACGCTGTACGAAACGGCTGGATTTTTGGCGCGGCCAAATGCCATTGAAGAGTTGTGTCGTGGCTTCCTGCAAAGGATCATGCAAAGAATTCACGCCGATGGTGGTACCGTGCGTATCCTTGACAATAAGAGCGATCATTTGCATATCACTGTGCACGAAGGTATTTCGGAGCAGATGATAGAAGAAGAGCACTGCATCAAAACCAATGATTGTTTATGTGGTGCTGCTACTCACAGCGGCATTGTGCTGGTCAGGGATTTCCGTCAGCTGAATCAGCAGCGGCGTTATCGTTGCCAGGAAGAGGGCTTTTTCTCCCTGGCGGTCTTTCAGATTCTGGCGCGGGAACAAGTGATCGGTAGTTTTTCTTTGCACTTTGCGAACGAACGCGTCATTTCAGGTGAAGAGCGTCGCTTGTTGGAAACATTGGGTAAAAATTTGGGATCAGCGATAGAAAACCAGCGTCTGATTGCCAAAGAAAAAGAATTTGCAGTATCGCAGGAACGTAATCTGCTGGCGCAAGGTTTGCATGACAGTATTGCGCAAGGGCTGAACTTTTTAAATCTGCAGGTGCAGATGCTGGAAGACTCGTTGCGACGCAATGACGTGGAAGAAATTAAAGATATTGCGCCGCTGTTACGCGCCGGGGTTGAGGAAAGTTACGAAGATGTGCGTGAGTTGTTGCTGAATTTCCGTACTCGCTTGCAAGACAGTAATCTTGAGTCGGAAATGCGCAATGTCGTCAATAAATTTCAGCGCCAGACTGGCGTACACGGCGAGATACAATTAGCTGGTAGCGGGGCACCGCTGGCACCCGAGCAGCAATTGCAGGTATTGTTTATCTTGCAGGAGGCACTGTCGAACGTGCGTAAGCATGCGCACGCCAGCAACGTGAAAGTGGTGGTGGCGAATGAGCGCGACTTTTCCCTGACGGTCACCGATGATGGCGCCGGGTTTAATCTCGATCGCGTACATGAAAAAGGTGATGCCCATGTCGGCTTGCGTATCATGCAGGAACGTGCGGAACGCTTATCTGCCAGCTTCGGTATTCATAGCCAGCCCGGTGCAGGAACGACGATTACCTTGCAATTACCGCGTCAGGAACGGCTCGTTGCCTGAGCCCTGCATTGATCACTTTAAATGAAAGTCTGAAAAATATGCCTATTAAGATTTTGCTGGTGGATGATCACACTCTTTTTCGCAGTGGCATTCGTTTGCTGTTGCAACGCAATCCTGAGTTTGAGATCGTCGGCGAAGCATCAGATGGTCTGGAAGGGGTAAAGCGCGCAAAGCAGTTGCGGCCAGACGTGGTGTTGATGGATCTGAATATGGCCGGTCTTTCCGGGCTGGAAGCGATGCAATTGATCGTTGAGGATTTGCCCGATACTGCTGTGCTGATGCTGACGGTGTCTGAGGAAGCGGAAGATCTGACGAAAGCGTTGAAAAATGGCGCACGTGGCTATCTGCTGAAAAATATTGAAGCAGATTACCTGATGCAGGCAATCCGGCGTGCAGCCGCTGGTGAACCGGTGATCGCCGAATCCATGACGGCTAAACTGGTGATGCAATTCCGCACCGGAAATAATCTCAACACGACACCGGAACGCGAGAAGCTCACGCCGCGCGAACGTGAAACCATGATCTGCCTGGCACGTGGCGAGAGTAACAAAGAAATCGCCCGTAACCTGAACGTGGCGGAAAGCACCGTCAAAATCCATGTGCAGAATATTCTGAAAAAACTCAGCCTCAGCAGCCGTGTGCAAATTGCCGTATATGCGGTTGAGCACGGTCTGGATAAGTCGTAATGCCGCCTGAAATCCCCCGGCGTTGTTGTTGCTCTGCCACATTATTATGCAGCCTTTGGTCGTGTTCCTGGCGGCAATAACGACGACTATTGCCACCTGAATTTCCTGTCACTCTCCCTCTATGTTTCATCAATGGCATTGTCGGATTCGGTAACCCCGACGGAGCTTCTCCGTCATTCGTCCATGTGCTCTCTCCATTTGCTTTTCGTCTCTAGTTCTCTCGGCGGATAGTCAGTATTTTTCTCTGCTTCTACACTTGATTTCTGTCAAAGAAGCTGGAGAAATAACATGAGAGATAACATGACGAAAATTAATTTGCTTGGTTTGCTGGAAAATCATGCCCTGTTTCGGAATATTTCCGCAGTGGATTTGCATACATTGCAAAGAGAAGTGGTGAAGACTGAATTAGAAAAAAACACGATGCTGTTCCGCAAGGGGGATCAGGCGGATGCTTGTTTCATCGTCGTGTACGGGCTGGTGAAGCTCAGTATCCCATCTTCGCAAGGCAACGATAAAGTGTTGGAATTAATTCGCCCCGGTCAGAGTCTGGGTGAGGCGATGATGTTTCTGGATGAGCCGTATCCGTTTTATGCGGAAGCACTGGAAAATACCTTGCTGCTGAAAATCCCACGACAGGCATTGATGCGTCTGTTAGATCGCTCACCCCTGATTTCACGTCAGATGATGGCAGGCCTGTCTTACCGTTTGCTTGGTTTTATCCGCAATGTTGAGCGCTACTCATTGCAAAATGCGACTCAACGTGTGATTGACTATCTGTTGCAAACGTCTGCGATGCAAAGTACCAACGAAGTCCGGCTGGAATTAAAGAAGCATTTGCTGGCGTCATTGCTGAATCTGTCGCCGGAAACTTTATCGCGGGTATTGCATCAGCTAATGGATGAACAATTGATACGCGTGTGCGGCTCGACCATCCATATCGGTTCGCCAGACGCACTGAAAACCTATCAGCACAGCGTTGTTACCCTGCATTGAACATCCGGCTGTAAGGTGATTGGCGGCGTGGGTTTGACGTCGATGGTTGTCTATTGAAATTTTATTGACCCAGGACAATGACCTTGGAAATAATTTTCATTACCATCTTGGGTCATGAATCCTATCGATCTGGTGGCTCCTGCCGGTAGTCTGGTTGCTTTGAAAGCAGCGATAGACAAAGGGGCAAATGCAGTTTATCTCGGCTTACGCAATGCCACGAACGCCCGCAATTTCGGCGGACTCAATTTCGGCGATAGCGATATCCGACAGGGTGTCGCTTATGCCCATAGCCGTGGCCGACAAATTCTGTTTGCTATCAACACGTATCCGCAGGCACGCGCAGTCGGCGAATGGCGCGCCGCGATTGATACGGCGGTGCAGATGGGGGCCGATGCCGTGATTCTGGCGGACCCCGGTCTGATGGCGTATGCGCGCGATCGTCACCCCGATCTGCGATTACATTTATCGGTGCAAGGTTCGGCAACGACGCTCGATGCGATTGAACTGATGCGCGAACAGTTTGCGATCAAGCGTGCGGTGTTGCCGCGTGTGCTGACGTTGACCGAGATTGAGAAAATCATTCGCCAGACTACGGTCGAAATTGAAGTCTTTGGCTTTGGCAGCCTGTGCGTCATGGCCGAAGGACGTTGCCTCTTATCCAGTTATGTGACTGGCGACTCGCCGAATAACAAAGGTGTATGTTCGCCTGCCCATGCGGTCAGTTGGGAAGAGAAAGATCGCACGATGTATGCTCGCCTGAGCGGCACGCTGATCGATCGCTATGCGCCTGATGAGGCGGCTGGTTATCCGACTTTGTGTAAAGGCAGATTCGAAGTCGAAGGTGAAATTGATTATGCGCTGGAAGAACCGACCAGTCTGAATGCGATCGGCTTATTGCCGCAACTGATCAATATGGGCGTGGCCGCGATCAAGATTGAAGGCCGTCAGCGTAGCCCCAGCTATGTGACGCAAGTGGTCGGTACTTTGCGCGCAGCACTCGATGCAGCGCAACGCGATCCTGAACGTTATTCCGCCCGGCCTGAATGGCAGGCGATGCTGGCGCGTCACGCCGAAGGCGCACAGGTGACGCAAGGTGCGTTTGAGCGTCCCTGGAAATAAGGCACAACATACCATGACAGCATTAAAAATCTCACTGGCACCGCTTGCCTATTACTGGTCAAAAGAAGAGACTCTGCGTTTTTATGTCGATGCGATGCAATGGCCGGTCGATATTGTGTATCTCGGTGAAGTCACTTGCTCACGCCGGCATTTGATGAAGTTCGATGATTGGCTGGCGGTCGCTACAGAATTACGCAACGCAGGCAAAGAAGTTGTACTCTCCAGTCTGACCTTGATTGATAGCGAAGCAGATCGCCGTAATATGCACCGGCTGGTGGATAAAGCTTCTGAGCAGGGCTTGCTGATTGAGGCGAATGATTTCAGTGCCGTGCGTGCAATGCAGGGCAGGCCATTTGTCGCCGGGCCGCATCTGAATGTCTATCACGCTGATACCCTGCGCTGGCTGGCCGGGCTCGGCGCCCGTCGCTTCACGCCGCCGATAGAGCTGGGACAAGAGGATCTGGCAGCGATACAAACGCAACGTCCGGTTGGCATGGAAACGGAAGTGCAGGTCTGGGGACGGTTGGCGCTGGCGTTTTCATCGCGCTGTTTCACCGCCCGTCATCATCGCTTACGTAAAGACAGTTGCGAATTCCGTTGCGAACAATATCCCGACGGATTGCCGCTGGCGACGCGGGACGGTAAGGATTTTCTGACGATTAACGGTATTCAGACGCAAAGTTCGACTTGCCTTGATCTGGGCGCACAGGTACCTGAATTAGCGGGCATGCAGGTTGATATTTTGCGTTTGCAACCGCAGTCGCAAGGCATGGCGGAAGTGGTCGCGGCGTTTGATCGCGCGCGCCAGTCTCTCAGTGCGGCACAAGTCGGCAGTCAGTATCTGCCACCACATGCCCAACGCAGCAATGGCTACTGGCAGGCAAAGCCAGGTATGCAATGGCTGACGGTGGAATAAGTTGCGCTTCGTTATTTCTGAAAGTATGCATGATGGACTTATCACAATTTCGTTTTCCCGCACCGTTTCAGCAATTAGGTAAGTGGATGCCGACGCCGCTGGCAACGGCACCGCTGATGCTGGCGCTGGAAATTGCGCGCCGCAAGGAACTACTGGTGGCGCCCGATACCCTTTACGGCAAAACCTTTCGGATTCAGGTTGAAGATCTGGGTTTGTCGCTGTGTTTTTACTGTGATCAGGGGAAGTTCCGTCCGGTCTATAAAAACGCCAGAGAAACCGAAGCGGATGTCAGTCTGTCAGCCAGTTCGGCAGATTTTTTTCAGATGGCGTCCGGCATGGAAGATGCCGACACCCTGTTTTTTCGCCGCCGCCTGCGCATCGAAGGCAATACGGAATTAGGCGTCGCAGTGAAATACTGGATTGATGCCAGCGAGCGCCCAGCGTGGCTGAGCCGGTTTGCGGAGCGATTTTTACGACAGCCGGAAAGCGTCTGATGTCTGCTGAGCCTGTGCCACTGCCTTTGGTCTATGCCTGTTCCGGCTGTTCCAGCGTGGCGCAGCTCGCAAACACCTGCGCCGTCCGGCTTGACAGGGAAGGGCGGGCGCAGATGTCGTGCATCGCCGGTGTTGGTGGCGGTGTCGCTTCGTTGGTGCGGCTCGCACAATCGGGGCGTCCGGTGCTGGCGTTGGATGGTTGTGCGCTGGCGTGCGTGAAGGCCTGTTTGCAGCAGGCAGGCGTGTGCGCCGACCGCCATCTGATCCTGAATCAGGAAGGCGTACGCAAGCGTTTTCATGCGGATGCCTCAGAGGATGAAACGCAGCTGGCCTGGCAAATTGTGGAGCAGGAATTAGCTCAGCTCACACCAGCGATAGCGCAGCCCTCTTGCTAACCGTCGTTGATGCATTGCTGGTAAGTCGCTTATTAATTCGCTTATTAAGTCGTTTAGTTAGTGGTGTATATGCATACTCCCCCACATTTTAGAGAAAAACACCTTAATCTCTTTATGAAATAAGGGCTTCAAAACATACTGGGGGGGAGTATATTTTCCCGCTTATTTGCCTCAGATCAGTTTATTGTTGCAGTGTTGGCTGCATTGCTGATTTTTCGTTTTACATCCGCAGGATCGCCACTTGCCTGTGATTATTGTTGATGTCTTTTTCACTCATGGTGAACCCTCATGAAACGTCTTGCGATTGCTCCTCACCGTTTGTATTTTTTCCTTGGCGCCCTGGCAGCGCTGATTCTGTTTGTCTGGTGGTGGCGGCAAGTGGTGTCGCAGACGATGGCGGTTCCTTTGCACGCACTGGTGATGCCGCTCGGTATATTTCCCTTGTTTATTCTTGGCTTCACTTTTACCGCCGGGCCGCGCTGGTTGTCGGTTGAATCGGCGGATCATTATTTTCTTTTACACGGCGGTACCTATTTTTGCGGCTTGCTGCTCGTTTTAGTTGCGGCGGGCTTAGGCTGGTATCCCTTACGTACTGCGGGGTTTGTGCTGATGCTGGCGGCATGGCTGGCTGTGACCTGGCGCTGGGGTGATTTGATCCGGCGCAGCAAGGCGCTGGATAAAAAGCATCCCGTATCTATCCTGATCGCGATGCTGGGCGGCATGTCGGCATTGCTGGCAGCCGTCTTCTGGAGCGCAGGCGACAACGATGCGTGGCAGGTTGCCCGCGAATTTTCTTTTTTCGGTTTTTTGCTGCCGGTTTTTCTGACGGTGAGTCACAGGATGCTGCCCTTTTTCAGCAGCAATGTGCTGAAGCCTTATGTGGCATGGCGGCCATACTGGTTGCTGGGTGTCTGGCTGGGCGGATGCTGGTTGCTGGTACTGGCAGGGATTACCGGTTGGCGTTATCTGGAGGCCTTCAGCGCAAGCGTGCTTAGCCTGAGTTTTGTCGTGACGTCGTGGCGTTGGGGAATTTTCCGTAGCCTGCAAAACCGCATGCTGGCAATGCTGCATTTGTCATTTGCCTGGCTGGCGGTGGTGTTTGGATTGCAGGCGGCGGGCGCGCTCGGTGTGGCAGTTGGCTCCGCTTCCATACACGCACTCGGGCTGGGGTTCATGGGAACCATGCTGGTCGCTTTTGTCAGCCGTGTTTCTTATGGACATAGCGGCAGACCATTGCAGGTGTCGAACAGCTTGTGGATGGTGTATCTCGGGCTGCATCTGGCTGCCATGCTGCGCATCGTTGCCAGCTTGCTGGTGATACCTTCCTTGCTCACTGTCTCGGCCACGGTTTGGTTGTTACTGATTACGATCTGGATCGCCATGATGCTGCCGGTCTATCTGAAAGCGCGTGCAGATGGACAGCCGGGCTGATACTGGCTCTGGCGCTGGTTTCGCCGGTGATGATTCAGTGATGATTTGTTGGTGATTCGTTGACGATTCGTTGTTGATTATTTAGTGACCTTGTTCTGTCGCAGTATGTCGCGGCGGTCTAGTTCGGAATACCTAGTCGCCTGACCGGAATGCGTATTGACCCGTGTTGATGGAAGTTTAGACTGCTAGCTATTCTCCTTTGCTGGTATTCACCATGAAAAAATCAGACGCAACGCGCTTGTCCGGAAATGGCTTCCGGATCAAAAAACACACCCTCAGATTGCTGCTGGCCGGTCTTTTTTCTACGGGTCTGACAGCGTACGTGCAGGCACAGACCGCGCCGCAGGCACCCACCACTTTATTGGCGAATGCGACGGTGCCGGTGCAGATCGTTGTCATCAGTGGCGCCCGTTACGAGCAATTCGTCGAAGATTTGCCCTTGTCGATGGATATTATCGGTTGGCAGGAAATGGAAAGCGGGCATGTTGCCGATATTCATGATTTAGTTAAAAACTTACCCAATATTTCCGTCAAACGTGCGCCCGCCAGATTTACTGTGACTGGCGTCGGCAATGCAACCGGGCGGGATACGAATGCCGGTTTCAATATCCGTGGGCAGGATGGTAATCGTGTGCTGATGCTAGTGGATGGCGTGCGTCTGCCACGCAGCTACATCAATGGCAGCAACGCATTTGGCAGGGATTCCTTATCGCTGGATCTGATCCGTCAGGTGGAAATTGTGCGCGGCCCGGCATCGGTATTGTATGGCTCTGATGGCCTTGCCGGACTGGTGAATTTCATTACGCTGGAACCGGCTGATTTCCTGCAGCGGCGTGGCGATCAGCAGAAAGATTTTGGCGGCAAAGTATCGCTGTCGTATAACGGTGACGATCATTCGCGGACGCTGTCAGCCAGTCTGGCCGGGCGCATCAACCCTGAGCTGACGTGGTTAGTGAGTGCTGCGGTGAATCATGCCGGTGGTATGCAAAATATGGGCAGCAAAGATGTTGCCAATGTGGATCGCACTACCCCGAATCCGCAGAAGAATGAAGGGCAGTCGGTATTGGTGAAGCTGGTGTATCAGCCTACGGCTGATCAGAAACACACCGTGAGCGCCGAGCATGTGAATAAAGATGCTGACTACGAATTGCTATCGAGTCGCGCCAAGCTGCCGTTGACGACAGCCTCTGCGGTCGCTGGTGAAAATGCAACGAGCAATATGACACGCGACCGTCTGAGCTTGCAAAGCCGGTATACGCTCAATAACGCGTATGTCGATCATGTGCAGACGGCTTTCAGTTTTCAGGATGCCAGTTCCCGCGAATTCGGTGTAACGCACCGCAATACGCTGGCCGACCGCGTGCGCGATGTCAGCTACAGTGAGCGCAGCGCGCAATTCCATATTCAGGCCGATAAATTATTCAGAATGGCCGCGGGCTGGTCGCAGCGCCTTAGTTACGGCTTCGACTACAGTCGTGCCGATATCAAAAACATGTTTGATGGCGTCGATCCGGGAAATGCGGATTTTGTACCGCGCAAATATTTCCCTGATACCCGTGATTCCAGCCGCGCTGTCTTTGTGCAGGATGAAATATCTGCTGGAAAATGGATCATCACGCCCGGTGTGCGCTTTGATCATTTTGATCTGGATGTGACCAGCCAGGCTGGTTTTGCGCCACCGGCAAAAACGCCTGCCAAATCACTTTCTGGTTCAGCAGTCTCGCCTAAGCTGGGTTTTCTGTACCGTTTGACGCCGGAATGGAGTGCCTTTGGTAACTATGCGAGTGGTTTCCGTGCGCCGAATGCACAACAAATCAATGGCGTGTTCGATAGTGCGACAATCCCTGCAGTGTTATTGTCGAATCCCGATCTGAAACCGGAAAAAAGCCATAATATAGAAATCGGCTTACGTGCAATGCTCGACAGACTGAGCCTTGATATCGCAGTGTTCAGAGGAAAATACGATAACCTCATCGTCGATAAAAAACCGCTGGGCGGTAAAGGTGTGATCGGTGATCCGGCGATTTTCCAGACAGTCAATGTCGATAAAGCGACGATCAGCGGTTTTGAAATTAAAGGGCAGGTGCAGTGGGGTGAAATCGCCGGTGGTAAGCTGGCGATGCCATTTGCTTATGGCGTCACGCATGGCAGCGATGATACGACCGGCTTACCGTTGAATGCGATCGATCCGGCGAAAATCAGTATTGGCGTCAGCTATAGCAAACCTGCCTGGGAAGTCCGGCTACAAGCCTTGCATCAGGATGCAAAAATGGCGGCAGATCTGGATAGCCCGTATTTACCCAAACCAGCGACTCCGCCACGGGTGGCGCAGCTGACCATTCCTTCAGCAATGACCTTAGATTTATCGGGACAATGGCGTTTGCAGAAAAATCTGCGGCTCAATGCGGCAGTACGTAATCTGACAAATAAGAAATACTGGAACTGGTCTGATGTGCAGGGTGTTGCGGCAAACTCAGCCGTGATCGATGCCTACACCCAGCCGGGACGCCATTATGATATGTCTGTTACCTACGATTTTTAAATGTTGAACCCGGCAGATTCTGCTAAATAAATTGATGTAAATCGACATAGACTGGCTTTGCTTGCATACAATAGCGATCTTGTATGCAAGACGCACCGAAAGAACATAATGACCACACCAATCGACGATATTGAGCTGTCTGAAGAGCTGATACGGAAATTCGACAAGTCCGGGCCACGTTATACCTCGTATCCGACGGCCGATCGCTTCAATACCGGGTTCACCGAACAAAGTTACATTACTTATCTCGAACAAAGAGCGGGACGAACGAATAATCCGCCTTTGTCCTTGTATCTGCATTTGCCGTTTTGTGAGTCGCTGTGTTATTTCTGTGCGTGCAATAAGATCATTACCAAAGACCACAGCCGCACGACAGAATATTTACGTTATCTCGAAAAAGAAATGGCGATGGTCGCAGCTCGGATCGGCCCTGATCGCCTGACCGCACAGTTGCATCTGGGTGGCGGAACACCGACGTTTTTCAGTTCGGACGAGCTGCGTCAGTTAATGGCGATGATACGTCAGCATTTCACCTTTACGGATGACGCTGAACTGGGCGTGGAAATTGACCCGCGCACAGTGAAACCGGAAACGCTGGCGGTGTTGGCCGAGCTGGGGTTCAACCGCAATAGTTTTGGTGTGCAGGATTTTGACCCGGCTGTACAACAGGCAGTGAACCGGATACAGCCGTTCAGTATGGTCGAAGCCGCAGTCAAGGAAAGCCGTAAAGCGCATTTTCAGTCGGTGAATGCCGATCTGATTTATGGCTTACCTAAACAGAATATTGAAAGCTTTGGCCGCACGCTCGATAGCCTGATCGCATTAGCACCAGACCGCATCGCGCTGTACAACTATGCGCATTTACCTAGCCGTTTCAAAGCACAGCGCCAGATTATCGAGGCAGATCTGCCATCGGCTGAAGAGCGCTTGCAGATTTTCCTGATGTCCACCCGCCGCTTGCTGGATGCCGGTTATATCTACATCGGTCTGGATCACTTTTCCCGCCCTGACGATGAATTGAATAAGGCGCGTCAGGATCAGTCTTTGCACAGGAATTTTCAGGGTTACACAACCCGTGCGGAATGCGATCTGATTGGCTTTGGTGTTTCTGCGATTGGTAAAGTCGGTGATTCGTACAGCCAGTCGGTACGTACGATCAAAGAGTATTATCAGTTGCTCGATGAAGGAAAATTGCCGGTAGAGAAGGGAATCGCCTTAGATAAGGATGATTTATTACGACGTGATGTCATCATGACTTTAATGTGCAGTATGCCTTTGTCGGTTGCAGACATCAACGCCGCTTACGGTATTGATTTCATGACTTACTTCGCTGAAGAAATTACGCAATTACGTCAATACGAGGACGTTGGCTTTATCACGATTGATGCGGATGCGCTTCGTGTCACACCCAAAGGCCGTTTGTTTGTCCGCGCGGTGGCGATGACGTTCGATAAGTATCTGAAGAAAGTGACGACGGCGACGTATTCTAAGCTGATCTGATTTTTTCTGACAAAAAAAGCCCGGATGATTCCAGGCTTTTTTATTTCCTTTTTTCTTGCTTCCGGAGATTGCCCTTATGTCAGGCGTCCGCCTGATGCGCTGAACCTTGCAGTGCGATAGTGACCAATAACGAGGAATCATCAATCGCCGTCAACGCATGTGATGCGGATGCTGCCAGATACATTAAGTCGCCGGTATGTAAGATTTTGCTGGCATGGTCGGTCTGTATTTCAACCTGACCTTCTATGCAAAAAATAGTGATAGTGCCATCGACCCGATGTGCGGCGATATGCTTTGCTGCCGGTAAATATAAGCGCATGACTTCCAGTTGCGCATCTTTAAATAAGGCTTGTGCAGGGATGTTGCTGGGGTTGTTAGCTGACAGAATGTTAATGCTGTCACCGGAGGATAAGTGTTTTTGTGCCATTGTCGGTCTCCCAGAAACTGAGTGGTGGATGCGCACACGGCGAACAATTACCAGTGTGGCAAAGCTTGTTTCGTCAGTGCGACTGCAACGATATAAGAGAATACCGCTAAGGCGGCGATCCAGGTGCGGATTCTGACAGATTTTGTTTTGCCGCGCTTCAGTGCAACGGTTCCTAAGCCTATATACAGTAACAGTGCCAGAACTTTGGCAGTCAGCCAGGCTTCAACGAACGGGTATTGTCTGCTCCAGAACACCATCGTCAGTGCACTCGCCAGCAGTAAGGTATCTATCAGATGTGGGGCGATTCTGATCCATTTTTTTTGCAGCATGGCCGAGTCCTGCCACATCCAGATACCGCGCAAAAAAAACAGACTACCGCTCAGGGTTGCACAGGTGATATGAATGTGCTTGACTGTGAGGTAGTCCATTATTTATTCCTTAATCACAGATAAGAAAATCAATCACAATTGCGCCCGGTTCCTGCGACACATAGCTGATTTTGACGCTGGAGCCGAAATGATGCTCTATCTGCGATAGTAAAGGCAAGGGATTATGGTCGTTGCAGAAGCGCATGGTTTCTCCACGTTCTAAAGCAGACAGCGCACCGAAGATCGCTGCATGACGAAAACGCTTGGCAATGCCACGCGCATCAAATGAGTAAATACCTTCAGCAATAACGGGCATAGAGCAATCGTGGGACATTGTAAAACTCCTTAATAGATGATGTTGATACTAGTGATGCTATTGAATAGTGAAGCAGAGGCCGTCAGAAAATATTTCTCGACGGCCTCTGATGTGATTAAGCTTGTTTAGTTTTTTTCGCAGGGATTGCGCTGTTCAGGCTGACGTTCGCTGCCTTTTTTGCTATCAGCAAACGGAAGGCAAACAAGGCCAGACAGACGGTGCCGATCGCGAACACGACGTCGCCAGGTACGCGCAGCCAGACCAGTGTTTCCATCAGGTGCGAGTGTATGACTTCAGGTGAACGGGCAAACCACATCCCTTTCGTGATGCTGGCGACTGCTTGATAAATACCGGCAGGAACCAATGAGATGAACACCATCATCGCGAGACCGATATTGAGCATCCAGAACATTGCTTGCAGCAATTTGTCAGACCATGCAGCGCGTGCAGACAAACCACGCAGGCAGAACAGTAGCAAGCCTATGCCCAACATGCCGTACACACCGAACAAAGCAGCATGCCCATGTGCAGCAGTCATGTTCAGACCTTGCATGTAATACAGAGCAATCGGAGTATTGATGGAGAAACCTAACAAACCCGCACCTACAGTATTCCAGAAACCGACAGCGATGAAGCACAGGATGGACCATTTGTAAGACTGCACCCACGCTGCTGCTTTCGAGCGTTGATAATTGCGATACGCTTCCACGCCTATCATCGCCAGAGGAACCACTTCCAGTGCTGAGAACATGGCGCCGATGGCGATCACAAAAGTCGGTGTGCCAGTGAAATACAGATGATGCAAGGTGCCCAGAATGCCGCCGAACAGGAAGACGATCGTTTCGAGGATAATCGCGCTGTTTGCTGTCGCTGCATGGATCAGACCCAGGCGAGTGAAGAGCAGGGCGATGACAGCTGTTGCGAACACTTCAAAGAAGCCTTCTACCCACAAATGGACCAACCACCAGCGCCAGTATTCGATCATGGAGTAATGTGTATGCGGACCCCAGGTCAGCGATGTCGCGTAGAAACCGCCAATACACATCGCAGCCAGGAATACCATGGCAATCAGACCGCGGCTTTCAGATGGTTTTTTGAGTGCAGGCAATAATCCGCGACCCAATAAAGTCACCCAGAACAGTAAGCCGATAAATAACAGAATTTGCCAGACGCGCCCCATGCTGGTGAATTCCAGACCCTGATTACCGATCCAGAATGCGAATTCATTGCCTTTATGTTGCAGGCTGCCCAGCCATCCCATCGCGGTCGAACCGACCACAATGAACAGCAATGCATAAAACAGGACATTCACACCGAGTTTCTGGAATTTAGGTTCATAGCCAGAGATTGCAGGGGCGATGTACAGACCGGTGGCCAGCCACGCAGTGGCGATCCACAACACCGCAAATTGCGTATGTATCGTGCGGCTGACCGTGAACGGCAGAATCTCAGCTAATGGGAAACCAAAGAAGCTATGTCCCTCAACGGCGTAGTGAGCGGTGATCACACCCATACCTACTTGCGCCAGAATCAAACCGATGACAACAAAAAAGTATTTTTTTGTCGCCAGCATCGAAGGTGTTGGCTTCATGTCGAATAAGGGATCTGTTTTCGGTGGAACAGGATCACTTTCTTCTTTACTTGCAGAATGGTAGAAAATCATTCCGGCAATCGCAGCGATCATCAGAATCACGCTGGCAATAGACCAGATACCTGCACCGGCAGTCGGTGTATTTTCAACCAGTGGTTCATGCGGCCAGTTGCTGGTGTAGCTCAGACCTTCTTCACCAGGACGATCTGCTGCTGCAGCCCATGAAGACCAGAAAAAGAACGCTGGCAAGGCTTGTAAATCAGCAGGATCAGGCAGTGAGCCTTTATTCATCGCATACTGTTCGCGCAGTTTTTCCAGAGATGGATCGTTACCAAACAAAGCGACGTAATGTTGCGTGACCAGTTGCACTGCAGCTGCACGTTCAGGGGACAAGGTGATAACACCATTTTTCTGATCGTAGGTATTGCCGCGCATTTCCTCTTTCAGGCGAGCTTTGAGTTCGCCCTGACGCGGTGTGCTTAACTGTTCAAAGGACAGTTTGTTTTCTTTCTGTGCCCAGATTTCCAGTAAGGCGAGAGACTCGCGGTGCAGCCAGTCGGCTGACCAGTCTGGTGCGACATAACTGCCGTGGCCCCACACCGTACCTAATTGCTGACCACCGGCGGCGAGCCATGCTTCCTGCCCTCGCTGGACTTGTCCTTCAGAAAATAAAACCTTGCCTTGAGTGCTGACAACCTGATTAGGGATAGGTGGAGCTGTGAGATAGATTTCTGTACCTACCCAACCGAGAACGGTAAAAGATAAGACGCAGATCACAGCTAGCCAGGTCCAGAGTTTACGCGTGGAGTGCATGGCGTGATTCCTTATTGGTAGAGTTAAAAGAGTGCATTGCTTAAAGAAGTGGGAAAAATAAAACTGATTTACCGCTTCAATAAGATGCATTCTATATGCATGTATAATAAGATGCAAATTAAATGTATGTTTTGTGTTTTTATTTTTATGCCCGTGCCTGAACTGCGATCTGAATCTGCTTTGTGGGCGAAGGGGATATACTGTGCAGGGAAGATGTCAGTTGCAATGCGGTGACAGCTTCACGCATATTTTCCGGAATACATAAGTCATGAGATTAACTGCTTACACTGATTACACTTTACGCACCCTGATTTATCTGGCGATACACAGAGATCGGCTTGTTACGATTCAGGAGGTTGCCGAGTTGCACTCAATTTCAAAGAATCATCTGACCAAGGTGGTGCACCAACTGGGAATGTCCAATATGGTGGAAACTGTGCGTGGGCGCAATGGCGGACTGAAACTGAATATGGAACCGGCAGAGATCAATATCGGAGAGGTCGTGCGGGCGACGGAAACCGATTTTTTTATGGCTGAATGTTTTGATGGCGCCAGTAATACCTGTGTGTATTCGCTGGGCTGTCATCTCAAAGGAGTTCTGAATCGAGCCACCAGCGCTTATCTTGCGGTACTTGATGATGTCAGTCTGGAAGATTTGATTTCAAAAAAAGAGACGGTAGGAAAAATCCATTTTATGAAGCCGGTGCCCGGGAAAAAAACAAAATAAGTCATTTTCAAAAATAAAAAAAGCCGGTTAAAACCGGCTTTTTGGTGTTGACAGCATCCTGTTTAATGTGTGCTCAGCACATACTCAGCCAGGGTTTTGATGTCGGCATCGTTGACTTTAGGGCCGTTCGGCGGCATCGGAATTGCTCCCCATACACCGCTGCCACCGTCTTTGATCTTCTTGGACAAGCTGGCGACGGCATCGGCATTTCCTTTGTACTTTTGCGCGATATCTTTAAAAGCCGGGCCGAGGATCTTCTTGTCGACGCCATGACATGCCATGCAACCATTTTTCTGTGCAAGCTCAGCGCCGGTGGCGGCGTAAGAGCTGGTCGCAGAGAAGGCGAGAGCAGCAATTCCCAGTGCGCTGAGAAGTGATAAGGTGACTTGATGTTTCATCTTGTTTTCCTTAATAAATGTCGTGCTGAGTATTGTTGATGTTGAATTTACCGGTTGGTGTGATCAGTTTCGGATCTTTAATCACGGCTTTCAGTTTGCGTGTTTTATCGTCAACGACCACGATTGCTGATTCTTTGTCTTTTGCACTCCAGACCGAGAACCAGACTTCATCGCCAGCTTTGTTATATTCGGGCTGTACGATACGTTTAGCGCCTTCACCCAGACCAGCCCATTCTGCGATCGGTAAAGTGACATAGCCTTTTTCGAAGTGATCAATATCAAACACGGCGATAGACTGACTTAATTTAGTGTCAGGGTTCAGTGGCGTGTCTACCCACAGGTTTCTGGATTTCGGATGGGTTTTGATAAACAGCGAACCGCCGCCCTGACCTTTGATGCTATCGACCACTTTCCATGCCTGTGCTTTATGTTTGACAGGGTCGGTACCGATCATGGAAATCGTTTCATCACCAAGATGGCTGGTTGCCCATACAGGGCCGAATTTAGGATGTATGAAGTTTGCGCCACGACCTGGATGCGGTGTTTTTCCAACGTTGACGATCGCGGCCATTTTGTCTTCTTTGGTATCGACCACGGCAATCTTATTCGATGCGTTGGCAGCCACGAGGAAATAACGACCCGTGGAATCCAGTCCGCCGTCATGCAGGAATTTGGCTGCGTCCAGCGTGGTGGTTTTCAGGTTGTTGATGTCTTTGTAGTCCACCAGCATGATTTTGCCGGTTTCTTTTGCGCTGACAACGAATTCAGGACGATAGTGGGAAGCGACAATCGACGCAACTCGCGGTTCTGGATGGTACTCATTGTCAACCGTCATGCCGCGGGTAGAAACAATTTTCAGCGGTTTCAGTGTGTCGCCTTCCATAATCACGAACTGAGGCGGCCAGTAATCACCAGCAATCGCGTATTTGTCTTCGTAACCTTTAAATTTGGAAGTTTCCACCGAGCGGGCTTCCAGACCTACCTTCATTTCAGCGACGGTATCTGGTTTTTCCATCCACAAGTCGATCAGATTGATGCGTGCGTCACGGCCGATTACGAACAGGTAGCGACCCGATGCAGACGTGCGTGAGATGTGCACGGCATAACCAGTTTTCACGATATTAATGATTTTTTTTGTGTCGCCATCAATCAGTGCTACTTCACCGGAATCGCGCAATGTAGTGGAGAAAATATTGGCGATATTGTAGTTGTTCATTTTCTTCGTCGGACGTTTGGCGACGGGAATCACTTCTTTCCAGGTAGCCTCCATGTCCTTTATACTGAACTCAGGAGGAACCGGTGGCTCCTGCTGAATATAGCGCGCCATCAGATCGACTTCTTTATCCGACAGATCACCAGAAGTGCCCCAGTTAGGCATCCCAGCTGGCGAGCCATAATTGATGAAGACTTTCAGATAATCCGTCCCCTTATCCAGAGTGATATCCGGCGTCAATGCTTTACCCGTCGCGCCCTTGCGCAGCACACCGTGGCAACCGGCGCAACGTTGGAAATAAATTTGCTTACCCGATTCGAACTCCGCCTTTGTCATTGGTGGCGCTTTTGGGTTGATATTCTGATGCATAGGCTCGCTTGCCAGAGGAGAGCCGCCAGCCTGATATTTTAATTCTGCAGCACTGTGGGTTTTATCATCTTGTGCGAATGCGAGGGAGATGCTCAATGGAAGGATCGCCAGTAACGCAAGAACTGGCCGTATCGTGGTGTTGCGACGGGATGATTTCATTTTTATTTCCTTTTATTAAGTGAGGAATACTGATGAAGAATCTGAGCTGAATTGTTGTATCAGAGGCTACGCCACCACCCATCTGAAATCCTTGACCGCTGTCAAGAAGCTGCGGAAGCCCATCGGGGTTTGTGTTACATCAAAAGGCGGTGGCTTTATTGCTGATTTTGTGGTGTCTGCACCAGTTGTTTTGCACGTGAGAACAGAATTTGTGTTATCGATTTTTTTAGACGAAAAGCTTATTTCAAATGTTGCTGATAATTTTTACCGGAAGATGAATTTTCATGACTCAACCAGACGCAAATAAAAAGCGGCGACTGCACCCCGATATACTCAAGCTTGGTTTAGTGAGTTTTCTTACGGACCTCAGTTCGGAAATGATTTTTTCCGTATTTGCGATTTTCTTCACCACCGTGGCTGGTGCTTCGAGTGCCCTGCTAGGTTTAATCGAGGGCTTGGCCGATTTCTCCGCGTCCTCGCTGAATTATCTGGCGGGATGGTTATCGGATCGCAGCGGAAGGCGAAAGTGGTTTGCCACCGCTGGCTATGCTTTTTCGACCATCGCGAAACTGATATTGCTGATCTCGACCTCTGTTGCGGGTTTAAGTATTTTTCGTGTGATTGAGCGCCTGGGTAAGGGATTTCGCGGTCCGCCCAGAGATGCGTGGCTGTCGTCAATTGCAGTTAGCGAGTCTCGCGGTTATGCGTTTGGCGTACATAAGGCGCTGGATAAGGCTGGTGCAGTACTGGGGCCTTTGGTTGCTTATGGCTTACTCTCGTGGCTGGGTGAGTCCCGCAGCACGTACACAACGCTGTTTCTGCTTGCATTTATACCGGCAGTCGTCAGTGTGCTGGTGCTGACCCGTATTCCAGAGCACAAGGGCGTCGCTCATGAACGTGAAAATTTACAGCAAAACTGGCAACAACTAAGCCAGGAATTTAAGCGATTTCTGATTCCGGCAGGCGTATTTGCACTGGCGTATTTCAGTCTCGGTTTTATATTGTTGAAGGCGCATTTGCTAGGCTTCAGCGTGACCAATGCAGTTTTGCTGTATGCCTTATTCAACGCGACTTGCGTATTCGCGGCACCCCTGATTGGCAAGCTTGGCGATAAGGTAGGGCGTGCGCGCATCATCGTGCTTGGCTACGCTGTCTATGCCTTGATTAATTTCTGGTTGATTTTCGCTGCCAGCCAATGGGAAGTCGTGGCGATATTTGCTATCTATGGTCTTTTTTACGCAATAGACGAATCGCAGAGCAAGGCCTTCATCGCCGATCTTGAGCCTGAGCGCAGGGCAACAGCAGTCGGTTTGTATAATTTCGTCACTGGCGTGTTGTATCTGCCGGCCTCGTTGGTCGCGGGAGCTTTATGGATTATCGCGCCAGAGATGGTTTTCTCGCTTGCAGTAGCGCTATCCTTGCTTGCTATTGTCGTTTTTGTGTCGCTGGGTCCGTGTGGCAGCGTTGAAGGTTCGCGGCACGGTCAATAAAATATACTTGTGGGCTTTTCCCTTAAATCGGGTCAGAAGTTCAATCTGTTTTTGTAAAAATACTGACGGTATTTTTCATTCGTCCTACACTGAAACCGTTGTCGGTATTTATCAGGAAAGTGAACTGATCATGGTGCTTTCAACGGATGCAATTGCTGCTGTAACCCCCGTCAGACTTTCTGCCCTGTCTGCAGTCAGTGCTGTGCCAGTCGCAACGGCGGTCGAAGGCAATGTCAGTGGTACGGCAAGTGTGGTCGATGTTTCTTCACTGAGTCAGACATTGGCTACGACAATCGCTTTACTTGGACAGCAAATGAAAGCGATTGCGACAAGTGGCAGCGCTGCTCCAATTGGTGATGCTGCAACAAATTTTGCGACAACGGCATCTCTGGCGAATATGTTCGTTAAGGCATTCAATATCTTTCAAAGCGGTAACGTCAACAGTATTCAGAATCCTCTGACATCTTTTCTGGATAGCAGTCTGCTGGACGCAATGGGCGGCGTGCTGGCTGATAGTGGCAACAATTTACTGGAAAGCCTGTCGCAGATAGGCATTACGCTCGACACATCCCTTAGTGCAGATAACACTCAGTTCAGTCTGGATACTGTTGTTTTGCAAAAGGCATACGCCAGTGCTCCGCTTGCCACAGCGACCCTGCTGACCCAGGCTTTACAGGCATTGGCACAGATCGAGACCACGCTGATTGCGCAGAACCAAAGTTTGACAAGTGCAGAGACCAACAACGCTGTCGTGGATAACTCCGTTAGCAGCACTTCGTTTGCAAATGCATCAGCAACGGCGGCTGGTGTGGTCACTTCAGTTGTGGAAGCCGTTGCCTCTACTCATTTGCTCGTACAGGAAACAGTGGCCGCCAAGATGGCGGATACAACTGCCGGGCAGTCGAGTGAGGTGGGGAAAAACAGCGCAAGCAACATTTCGGCAGATCAAGCTATGTCTGCGCCAACTGCGGCTGTCAATGTTCCGCCTTCAGAATTTAATCCGGCTGCATTTAATCCAGTAAATACTGCCGCGGCTCAGCTCAATCCAGCACTTGAAAATCCAGTTATTGATTCGTTGGCGATGAACTCAGTGAATGCTTCTGATAATGCATCCATGATAGCAGCGCAAGCGCAGACTTTATTATCGGATGAGGTTCTGGGGGCTTTGCTTGCGAGCGATACCAATTTTATCCAAACCGGGTTGGTGAATATTGCAGAAATTGACAGCTATGGTGTGATGGCAAATTCTTTATCGTCAGCGTCAGTTGACAATGTATTGAGCTCAGTGAGCTCCTCGCAAGAGCTTGCAGGTGTTGTTTCAGATCGGATCAATGCGGGAGCTGTCAATACTGCTGCCAGTAGCGAAGCGGCGATTGCTAATCCTGCATCAGTGAAAGTGACTGATTTGACAGGTTCGACCTATGGTCTGAACAATGTCAGTGTTGAAAATACTCTGATCAATAATGCAAATGCGGCAGCATCTGAACTTGCCGCATCCACAGGATTGAGCGGAACTGCAACGGCCACAGCAGCCACAACGGCTGTAACGGTGGACGCAATAAACAATGCAAGTGGCGCTGCCGCGACATTATTACCTTTACCCGGTGGCGTGAATCCCGCGATCTCGGCGGCCGTCGCTGCGTATAAGATGGGTGACGCAATTGAACATCAGCGATCCGGCGATGATCAGGGTGAAACGGATGAAATTGTTTTCGGTAATGAAATTCCACCTGTGGCTATGGATTTAAAGCAGCATGCCAGTCAGCAAGGTGCTAATGAAGCTGCGGGAAACAAAAAACACGCACAAGCAAAAAATATTGAAAATCCAGCGGATGTATCTATGAATCTTCAGACTGCTGGCAATATTGACGTCAACGTCTGATTTATCTGGAGTTAGGCTGCGCGGCTACTTGCGTTAAAAAATAGGTGGTAAATGTAAAAAAGCTCTGCAGCAAGCGATTTCTTATCTTGCCGCAGAGCTTCTTTTATGTTGGATAGGTGCTAGTCTTTGATTTCCAGCGCCCGGTTCAGGCTTAATGCAGCGATTGAGCAAGCTGCGCCTGAGAGCAGATAGAGACTGACATAGGCGAGGCCGAAATGAGCCGACAGCCCTAGTGCGACCAACGGTGCGAAACCGGCACCGACCAGCCAGGAAAGATCGGACGTCAAGGCTGCGCCGGTATAACGGTATTTCGCTGAAAAATTGGCAGTCACTGCTCCTGCAGCCTGACCGTAAGATAAGCCCAGTAAGGCAAACCCCACCAGAATAAATGTATTCTGAGCAGACTCGCCGCCGCCAAGCAAACTTGGTACAAATACACTCAGAATCGCAATGAATAGCGCGAAGGTTCCCAACGTATTGCGGCGACCGTAGCGATCAGCGATTAAACCAGACACGATCACACCTAAGGTCATTAGTCCTGCACCAGTCACTTGTATATAAAGTACGTCCGTTAGCGAACGTGTGGAGTACAGCGTTAGCCAGGAAAGGGGAAATACGGTGACCAGATGGAATAAGGCGTAGCTGGCTAACGCAGCCAATGCGCCGATCAAGACATTTCGCCCTTGTGAACCGCTCATCTCAACAATCTTGGTCGGTTCCAGTTCGCGTTCGTCCAGTAGATGCGCATATTCGTTGGTGGAAACCAGGCGCAGACGGGCAAACAAGGCAACAACATTAATCGCGAAGGCGACATAGAAAGGGTAGCGCCAGCCCCAATCCAGAAAATCTTCCGGAGACAGGTTGGAGAGTAAATAAGCAAACAGACTGCCAGCGATCATGAAGCCGACCGGGGCGCCGAGCTGCCCCAGCATGGCATACCAGCCGCGCTTATGTTGTGGCGCATTCAGTGCCAGTAAAGATGGTAATCCATCCCACGAGCCGCCCATTGCCAGCCCCTGGCCTATACGCAACGACGCAAGAATGACGATTGACGCGTAGCCCAGATGTGAAAACGTAGGCAGAAATGCGATGCCTGCGGTAGAGATGCCGAGCAGAACCAGCGCAATCGTGAGTTTTGCTTCCCGCCCCAGATGACGTTGAATCGCCATAAACGCTACTGTGCCTATCGGCCTCGCGATGAAGGCAAACGAAAAAATGACAAATGAATAAAGTGTGGCTTCCAGTCTTTGTTCGAATGGAAAGAAAACTGCAGGAAACACTAATACTGATGCAATGGCGTAGACAAAAAAATCAAAATATTCAGAAGCACGACCGATGACGACACCAATGGCGATTTCTCCGGGGGAAATCGAGGTATGGTCAGCGTGACTGTTTCTGGGGGCTGGGAGGAGGTCAGGACGTACAGGAATAGTGGTGAGTTGCTCACCATTGTGGCTGATACTTGGCATAGTCGTCTCTCGTAGTAGTGTTTTTATCGACGGACGCCTGAAGCCCTGCCCGATATAGCTATGGCAGGGTGGGACAAAACGTCCAATCGCTAATGCTAGTCAGTCCGTGTACATTACCACGATTTATCCTTTACCTTGGACTTTCCTGCATGATTTCCCTACTAGCTCGGCGCGGACTAATACTCCTATGCGTTGCACTGTTGGCTGGATGTGACACTATTGTGTTAAATCCTTCAGGCGATATCGCCGCTCAGCAGAGCAAGCTGATTGTCATTTCTACTCTCCTGATGTTAATCATCATTATTCCTGTCATTTTCCTGACCTTGTTTTTTGCATGGCGCTACAGACAGAGTAATACCAGTGCAAAGTACGATCCTGAGTGGGATCATTCAACCAAACTCGAATTAATTATCTGGGGAGCCCCTCTGTTAATTATCATCGTTTTAGGAATGTTGACATGGATTTCTACACATACTCTTGATCCATATCGAAAGTTGTCACGATTAGATGAAAATCGCCCGCTTGCTGCCAACGTCAAACCGCTGGTCGTGGAAGTCGTTGCTCTGGACTGGAAATGGTTGTTCATTTATCCAGAACAAGGTGTGGCAACTGTGAATGAATTAATTGCGCCAGTCGATGTGCCGGTTCATTTCAGAATCACTGCATCCACTGTAATGAATTCGTTTTATGTTCCAGCGCTGGCTGGTCAGATCTATGCGATGCCGGGTATGGAAACGCAATTGAATGCCGTGATCAACAAGGCAGGCACATATGATGGCTTTTCTGCCAACTATAGCGGTGCAGGCTTTTCTGACATGCGCTTCAAATTTCATGGGATGACGCAGGAAAATTTCAATCAGTGGGTACAGACCACCAAAGCTGAAAAACTGAATCTGAATCGTGCTGCTTATCTGGAGGTTGAAAAACCAAGTATCAAAGATCCTGTGCGTCGTTATGGTTCCGTCGACGCCGATCTGTTTCATGCCATTCTCAATCGCTGTGTAGGGGCTGATCAGATTTGCATGGATAAATTGATGTCTATGGATGTGAATGTGAAGCCAGTATCAAAAGCGAACGAAAAAGTTGTTTCTATGCTCGCTCAGAATCAGCAGGCTGCACGCGGGTCGGATGCTGAAGTGTGTACCACACCACCAGTTACTATTGGAAAATAAAGATGTTAGACCAAATTGATTTAACTAAGCTGATATTCGGCCGTCTCAGCTGGGAAGCGATTCCTTTGCATGAGCCGATTCTTCTTGCTACCTTCGCTGGTGTCGCTTTCGGTGGCCTGGCATTGCTGGGAGCATTGACTTACTTCCGCGTCTGGGGAACCTTGTGGCGTGAATGGCTGACAAGTATTGATCACAAGCGTATCGGTATCATGTACATGATCCTCGGTCTGGTCATGCTGTTGCGTGGTTTTGCTGATGCGCTGATGATGCGTGCGCAGCAGGCGATGGCATTCGGTGACTCGGCCGGCTTTTTGCCACCGCATCACTATGATCAGGTGTTCACAGCGCATGGCGTGATCATGATTTTCTTCGTGGCGATGCCTTTCGTTACCGGGTTGATGAACTACGTTGTACCGCTGCAAATCGGTGCCCGTGACGTTGCTTTTCCTTTCCTGAATAATTTCAGCTTCTGGATGACAACTTTCGGTGCATTGCTGGTGATGGCATCCTTATTCGTCGGTGAGTTTGCGCGTACCGGCTGGCTTGCATATCCGCCGCTGTCGGGTATTTTAGGCAGTCCGGATGTCGGGGTGGATTACTACATCTGGTCGTTACAGATTGCCGGTGTCGGTACCTTGCTCTCCGGTGTGAACCTGATTGTGACTATCGTCAAGATGCGTGCGCCTGGCATGACTATGATGAAGATGCCTGTGTTCACCTGGACTGCGTTGTGTACTAACGTGCTGATCGTTGCTGCTTTCCCAGTGTTGACCGCGGTGCTGGCAATGTTGTCGCTGGATCGTGTTTTCGGTACCAACTTCTTCACGAACGACATGGGCGGCAATTCCATGATGTACGTGAATCTGATCTGGATTTGGGGGCATCCTGAAGTTTACATCCTGATTCTGCCTTGCTTCGGTGTGTATTCCGAAATCGTCTCAACTTTCTGTTCCAAGCGTCTGTTTGGCTACACATCGATGGTGTATGCAACGGTCGTGATCACGATCTTGTCTTATCTGGTCTGGTTGCACCACTTCTTCACGATGGGGTCCGGTGCGAGTGTCAACTCGTTCTTCGGTATCACCACGATGATTATCTCGATTCCAACCGGTGCGAAGATGTTTAACTGGTTGTTTACGATGTATCGCGGACGTATCCGTTTTGAAGTTCCGATGTTATGGACCATGGGTTTCATGGTGACATTTGTGATCGGTGGTATGACCGGTGTATTGCTGGCAGTTCCACCAGCTGACTTTGTTTTGCACAACAGTCTGTTTCTGATTGCTCACTTCCATAATGTGATTATCGGTGGCGTCGTGTTCGGCGTGTTTGCGGCGATTAACTACTGGTTCCCTAAAGCATTCGGCTATAAGCTCGACAGTTTCTGGGGTAAATGCTCATTCTGGTTCTGGACTATCGGTTTCTACTTCGCGTTCATGCCATTGTATGTATTAGGTCTGATGGGTGTGACACGTCGTCTGAGCCATTTTGAAGATCCATCGCTGCAAATCTGGTTCCAGATCGCTGCTGCGGGCGCGGTTTTGATCGCGATCGGTATCGCCTGTTTCGTTATTCAACTGGTGGTCAGTTATCTGCGTCGCGAACAGTTGCGCGATGTGACTGGTGATCCATGGGGTGGCCGTACTCTGGAGTGGGCAACATCGTCTCCGCCACCTGCATACAATTTCGCATTCACACCACGCATACATGACAACGATGCCTGGGTTGATATGAAAGCGAATGGTTACACTCGCCCGACTTCCGGATTCCTGGCAATTCATATGCCGAAAAATACGGCAGCCGGCATCATCATCGCTGGTCTCAGCGCGGCTTGTGGCTTTGCACTGATCTGGCAAATGTGGCTGCTGGCAGGTCTGGGTTTTATCGTCATGATGGCCGCCATCATCATCCATACTTTTAATTACAACCGCGATTACTACATTCCTGCGGACGAAGTTGTCCGTACCGAAAATGAACGCACACGTTTGTTAGCTAGCCATGTCTGATAAATCTATTTCTACTCATGATGCGATGAGCCAGGCTTCTGGTTCGCGCTATTTCGTTCTCGAACATCATCCGGAAAACGGCACGCTGCTTGGCTTCTGGCTGTATCTGATGAGCGATTGCCTGATTTTTGCGTGTCTGTTTGCCGCGTATGCCGTACTCGGTCGTAACTACGCAGGCGGCCCGACCGGTGCCGAATTGTTTGATCTGCCCTTGGTGGCAATTAACACGTCTTTACTGTTGCTGTCATCGATTACCTATGGTTTTGCGATGCTGGAAGCGCAGAAAAAACGTCTGAACAACACGCTGATCTGGCTGGTGGTTACTGGCTTGCTGGGTGCTTGTTTTATCGGCCTGGAATTATATGAATTCATCCATCTGATTCATGAAGGTGCGGGCCCTCAACGCAGTGGCTTTTTGACTTCGTTCTTTGCTCTGGTGGCAACGCACGGTCTGCACGTGACTTTTGGTATCGTCTGGCTGGTCACTTTGCTGTTCCAATTAAAACGTCATGGTTTGACGACTGAAAACAATCGTCGCCTGATGTGCCTGTCCATGTTCTGGCATTTCCTGGATGTGATCTGGATCGGTGTATTTACCTTTGTTTACCTGATGGGAGTTTTGCCATGAGTGCACATCACGAACATACAACACATGATGCGGGTCACGGTCATCATGGACATCACGCTCATGACGATCACGCGGATCATGGCAGCCTGAAAACCTATGTCATCGGTTTTGTGCTGGCAGTCATTCTGACTGCCATTCCCTTCTGGTTGGTAATGGGCAAAGTCTTTAGCAATTCCGGCACGACAGGTTTTGTCTTGCTGGCACTGGCCGCGGTGCAAGTGGTGGTGCACATGGTGTATTTCCTGCACATGAATGCACGTTCGGAAGGTGGCTGGAACATGCTGGCATTGGTGTTTACCGGTATGGTGGTGGTGATTCTGATGAGCGGCTCACTGTGGGTCATGTATCATCTGAATAACAATATGATGCCAGGCATGCAGCATGAAACAACACCTGAATCACTGAAACATACTGAAAATCCAAATGAAATGCACAACATGCGCAATATGCCATGAGTGATCTGAATGCCGGGGCGCAGCCCCCGGTTGCAGCAACAGACATCCCCCGTTCATTATTCGTAAGACGTGCTCTTGCAATGTGCGCGGGGGTATTTTTTTTGTGCTTTGCTTTTCTCGGTACATGGCAGATCTATCGCTTGCAATGGAAGCTCGATCTGATCGCCCGCGTTGGGCAACGGGTGCATGCAACTGCAATAGCCGCTCCTGATCAACAGCTTTGGTCGGGAGTAAATGCCGCGAACGACGAATACCGACATGTGCAGGTCAGTGGGCTGTTATTGTCTGAGCAGACCAGTTATGTGCAGGCATCCACCGTGCTCGGTAGCGGCTACTGGGTGCTGACGCCGTTGCGTCAGACAGATGGCAGTGTTGTGCTGCTGAATCGGGGATTTGTTCCCGCAATGAATAAAACGAAAGCCACAACACATCAGGAGCAGCGGCAGACCGTGAGTATCACAGGATTATTGCGTATGAGTGAGCCCGACGGCGGATTCTTACGTAAAAACGATGCGGCGGCTGACCGCTGGTATTCGCGTGACGTTGTTGCTATCGGTAAAAAACATAACTTGTCGCCGATTGCTCCTTATTTTATCGACGCCGATGCTACCGGCAGTCAGCCGGATGCAGGCTACAAATCCTTGCTGGCAAGCGAATATCAGGCACCGGTTGCCGGTTTAACCGTTATCTCATTTCATAACAATCACTTGGTCTATGCACTTACTTGGTATGCTCTCGCTTTGATGGTGGCGGGCGGATATTATCTGGTTATCCGCGAAGACCGCCGGCGTCTGAATAAGATGCAGCGTCATAGTGAAAATGGGAGACATCAGGATGTTCGGCAAGACTGAAAATCACCGGGATATCGTAGCCAGCATCGCCGAAGAATACGAGAGTTCGGCAGGTCATAAAAATATGTTGCAACTGATTCATCTGCGGTGGCTTGCCGTGTTTGGTCAGATTGCGACGATCGCGCTGGTTGTCGGCGGATTCGGCATACATTTGCCGGTATTGTCGATGGCGTTTGTGCTGGCGGTGTTAATTGCTTTCAATATTGCCAGTCATCTGCGTTGGCACGAGGAAACGAAAGTATCCAACCGGGCATTATTTTTTGCACTGCTGGTCGATGTCGCTATTCTGACGGCGCAGCTGTATCTGAGCGGTGGTACCTCCAATCCTTTCATTTTTTTATATCTGTTGCAGGTCATACTCAGCGCCGTTTTGCTGGAAGTATGGTCAACCTGGCTGATCGTGGCGATCAGTGGTCTTTGCCTGCTCGGATTATCGAAATTTTCTCACCCCTTACTTTTGCCCTCAGATAACAACGGTGGCATGCCAGAGTTATATATCGATGGCATGATCATTTGTTTTTTACTGAACGCTGGCTTGCTGGTGTTTTTTCTGACGCGCATCAGCGGCAATTTAAAAGTGCGTGATGTCCAGTTGGCAGATGCCCGCCAAAGATCCACCGAAGAAGAACACATAGTGAAAATGGGCTTGCTGGCATCTGGCGCGGCGCATGAACTGGGTACACCTTTAGCAACGATGTCCGTCATTCTGGGCGACTGGAGGAGGATGCCGGAATTCAGCAATAATCCTGATTTAATCGAAGACCTGTGTGAAATGCAAAGGCAGTTGCAACGCTGTAAAACGACACTCAGCAGTATTTTATTGTCCGCCGGAGAAGCGCGTGGCGAATCTTCTGTCAAAACGACGATCAATACCTTTCTCAAACAACTGGTTGAAGACTTCCGGGCGACGCGTCCGGTACAGACATTCATCTTTGAAAATCAGATTCAGCAGGATGTTCCTGTCGTGTTTGATTCTGCTCTCAAGCAGATGATATGCAATGTGTTAGATAATGCGCTTGAAGCTTCACCTGCATGGCTTGCCCTGACAGTATCGAGAGACGCAGATGTGCTGGTCATCGTCGTGAGCGATACCGGTCCGGGTTTTTTACCCTCGATACTGGAAAATCTGGGGCAAGCTTATCAATCAACCAAAGGGCGTCCGGGCAGTGGTCTGGGTATTTACTTTGTGGTGAATGTTGTTCGTAAATTAGGCGGCTCTGTGATTGCCCGTAACCGGCAGGATGGTGGTGCCGTTGTCAAAATAGAGCTGCCACTGTCAGCGTTAATGCTATAAAAAAGGTTTGAATATGTCAGAAAGTCGTCTGTTGCTGATTGTCGAGGACGATACTGCATTCGCGCGTACCCTGTGTCGTTCGTTTGAGCGACGTGCTTATACCGTATTGCATGCAGAAAGTCTGGAAGCGGCAGAAGAAATACTCAAGTCACACTCTCCGCAGTTTGCGGTCGTTGACCTGAAATTAAACGGCAATGCTTCCGGGCTTGCCTGTGTGCAGATGTTGCATCAGCAAGTAGCGTCCATGCAGATTGTGGTGCTGACCGGCTTTGCCAGCATTGCGACTGCGGTGGAAGCCGTGAAACTGGGTGCTTGCCAGTATTTAGCGAAGCCATCGAATACCGATGATATTGAAGCCGCTTTCGGCCATGTCGCCGGTGTCACCGATCTGGAGCTGACGAATCGTCCGACCTCAATTAAAACGCTGGAGTGGGAACGCATACACGAAGTGCTGGTGGAATCCGAGTTCAATATCTCCGAAGCAGCGCGACGTCTGGGTATGCACAGACGCACTTTGGCACGTAAGCTAAGTAAGCAGCGCGTGAAATGATATGCGGATTATCCGTCAGGGTATTTGTGAATCAGCATTAACCCGGTCCGATTGATGTCTTTGTTCTGTCCCATCTGCGGGATGGTATTGCTGAGTGTTCATACGCTGCGGAACATACGCACCAGCGGTAAAATTTTAATATCTCCCTGAGTGACTTATGTAAAAATACCGGGCAGCTTAGCTTGCTCCGGAGCGTTGGCATCTGCTCAGCCGCGGGCAGGTGAGCAGGACTTTCCTGTTTCTGCTATCCCATAACAGTTTTTAGCCTATTTTTATGCCTTCAGTGATCAAGCCAGGGCTGATTATTTTGCACAGTAATCAGTTGGAGCAGTTGAGTGCGGCCGTATTTGAGTGGATACGACGCAACCCCTTGTCGCCGCTGGAAAAAGACATTTTCCTGGTGCAGTCGAATGGTGTGGCTGAGTGGCTCAAAATTTCGCTGGCAGAGAATTTCGACATCAGCGCGGCGAATCGTATCGAACTGCCCGGTCGTTTCTTGTGGACGATCTATCGTTCCATGCTCGGTAAAGCAGAGATACCCTCAACGTCATCACTCGATAAAATGCCCCTGACCTGGCGGCTGATGCGTTTGATTCCGACGCTGTTGCAGGACAGTGATTTTTCTCCGTTAAAACATTTTCTGGCCGATGGCGATGCCGAACGGCGCTATCAACTGGTGTCCAGATTGGCAGATCTGATCGATTTATATCAGGTGTACCGGACTGACTGGTTACAGGACTGGAGTCTGGGGCTGGATCAACTGCGTCGCGCGAACGGCGAGCTCGTACCATTGCCGGCAGATCAGCGCTGGCAGGCCAAATTATGGCGAGCGATTCTGGCTGATTTACCTGAGGCCGAGCGTTTGCTGGGGCGCGTGAATGTGCATCGTCGCTTTGTGGGCGCGGCCTCCGGCGGTGTTGCGCCAGCCACACCATTGCCACGCCGGGTGGTTTTATTCGGCGTCTCTGCGTTGCCGCGGCAGACACTGGAAGCATTATCTGCGTTGGCCCATCATACGCAAGTCATACTCGCCGTGCCCAATCCCTGTCAGTATTTCTGGGGAGATATTATCGAGGGGCGCGAGTTGTTCAAGGCACAGTTCAAGCGGCAAAGTTTGCGTAATCAAACCGATTTATCCCTGATCCCGATTGAAGAATTGCATGCACACGCACATCCTTTACTGGCCGGGTGGGGGCGTCTGGGGCGCGACTTCGTCCGCATGCTCGATGAGTTTGATCAGGCTGAATTGGCGCGCACAGGTTTTGCCGGTTTAAAAATTGATTTATTTTCAGAAGATGCAGGACACTCTTTGCTGACGCAAGTGCAGGCGGCGATACGCGATTTGTTGCCGTTAGCGGAACATCCCCGTTCGCCAGTTGCCGCGACAGATACGTCGATAGAGTTTCATCTGGCGCATAGTATCCAGAGGGAAGTTGAGATTCTGCATGATCGTCTGTTGCGGATTTTTGCGGAAGAAGACGACACGATCCGTCCGCGTGATGTGGTGGTTATGGTGCCGGATATTGCACAGTTCACACCGTCAATACGCGCCGTGTTCGGCCAATATAAACGGACGGATCAACGTTATATTCCGTATGAGATCGGCGACGTCTCTGACCGTAAAACGAATCCGGTGATGGTGGCACTCGACTGGTTATTACGCCTGCCGCAGCAGCGCTGTCAGCAGAATGAAGTTGTGGATTTGCTGGAAGTTCCCGCGATTGCAGCTCGCTTTGGTTTGGATGAAGAAGATTTACCGGTACTGAAGACCTGGATTAATGGTGCCGGAATCCGTTGGGGCTTAAATCAACAGCATAGGGACGGCTTGGGGCTGGGCGCGACTGGTGAGCAAAATTCCTGGATATTTGGCATTCGCCGTATGTTGCTTGGTTATGCCAATGGCGCTCAGCTACACTATCTAGACATAGAGCCGTATGCTGAAGTTGGCGGGCTGTCATCTGCACTGGCGGGCTGTCTTGCCGAATTTGTCGAAGCGCTGATTGCATGGCAAAACAGACTTGCATTACCGCAGACACCGCTGGTCTGGGCCGAGCAGGCGCGGCAATTACTGACTGATTTTTTTGCCGTATCCGGCGAGAACGACAGGGTGTTGCTGGCTCGACTGCATGAGTCACTCGACAAGTATCTGAATGCATGTGAGCAGGCGCATTTTGACGAAGCGATTCCGCTGGCGGTTTTTCGCGAACCATGGCTGGCATCGATAGATGAGGCAACGCTGAATCATCGCTTTATTTCTGGTGGTGTGACTTTCTGTACCTTCATGCCTATGCGCTCGATGCCGTTCCAACTGGTCTGTCTGTTAGGCATGAATGAAGGTGATTTTCCACGCAGGACGAGTCAGGTGGATTTTGATTTGCTGGCCCTGCAAGGCATGGCGCGACCCGGTGATCGTTCGCGGCGTGACGATGACAGGTATCTGATGTTGGAAGCGATTCTGGCAGCGCGATCCAGGCTATATATCAGCTGGGTGGGGAAAAATATCCGTGATAATTCCGAGCAGCCGCCGTCGGTGTTGGTATCTCAGTTGCGTGATTATCTGAATGCGGGCTGGGATATTGATTTGCAAGATCACACTCATGAATATCCTATGCAGGCATTCAGCCGCGCGTATTTTTTTGCAGGGCCGGACCGGCCGCTGACGTATGCGCGGGAATGGGGTGCCGCGTATTTGCAAACGCAGCTACAAACACAACAGCAAGCGCAACAGTTTGCGGCTGATCATAGTGTTCCTGTCATGGGAGATGATGCCGATCTGAGTCTGAAACTCAGAGAATTGAGTCGCTTCGTCCGTCAGCCCGTTGCCCATTTTTTTCAACAGCGCTTAGGGGTGCAATTTGCTGATGAAGAGCAAATGACGGGTACTGAGGAGCCTTTTAATCTCGATGCTTTACAAGAATATTTTTTGAATGACAGGCTGATCAATAGCGGTGATGTACCGGGGAATATCGCTGAGCTTGAAACAAAACTGACTGAAAAAGCGGCGCAGCTTTCACGTGAGGGGTTGTTGCCGGTAGGCTTTATGGGGCAGAAATGGCAGCGTCTGCTGGTGGCTGAAATGATGCCGGTGCAAACGGCGTGGCTGACATTATGTGAATTATTCCCCGATCCTGCAGCGAAGTTGCCGGTGCAGTTTCGCTATCAGAATATCAGTATCTCGGATTGGCTGGAAAACCTGCGTACTGATGATCAGCAAACCGTTTCCATCATGCAGATCGCCAGCAAAGTATGCAATACCAAGGGCGAATTACGTGCAGATAAAGTGATTGATATCTGGATCAGGCAATTAGTCGCCGCCAGCCTGAATTATCCTGTGACTTTTTATCTGGTCGCACGCGATGCCAGCCTGTGCATGCCGCCTTTGGCGCAGGCTGCCGCGACAGCAACACTGGAAACGCTGATTGCATTTTGGCGCGCGGGTCTTGATGGTATTTTACCAGTCGCCTGTAAGACCGCGCTGGCGCTGATTGCAGGTGATAACCCACAACAAACCTATGATGGTGGCTATAACATGAGCGGCGAAGTTGAGAGTCCGTATCTGGCCAGAATGTGGCCTGATTTTTCTGCGTTAAGTACCGAGCCTGATTGGGAAAACGTCGCCAGAACATTGTATGAGCCCTTATTCCAATGGGCGCGTGAGATTCAGGTAACGCCTCTGAGTGCGACGACAGAGACGGGAGAATCAGAATGAGCCATCTACTGCATCCATTAAGCTTTCCTTTACATGGCAGTCGCCTGATAGAGGCGAGTGCCGGAACTGGGAAAACCTGGACCATCGCTGCATTGTATTTGCGTCTGGTGCTGGGGCACCGTGGCGAGCATGCGTTTCAACGCGCTTTGCATCCCTCAGAAATTCTGGTGATGACGTTCACGCGCGCCGCAACCAGAGAATTGTCGGATCGCATACGGCAGCGACTGACGGAAGCTGCTGGCTACTTCAGGTCTGGTGAGGTGCCCGCGAATGATCATTTCATCAGCGAATTGATACAGGCTTATCCTACGCAGGAATTGCAACAACAGGCGGCGTATCGACTCAGTATGGCGGCGCAGGCTATGGATGAAGCGGCGATTTTTACGATCGATGCATGGTGTCAGCGTATGCTCAAAGAGCATGCGTTTGATAGTGCTTGTCTGTTCGATGAAGAGCTGATCGCCAGCGAGTCTTCCTTACTCGAAAATGCCGCGCTGGATTACTGGCGGCAGCAGGTGTATCCGCTTGATAGCAATGGATTTTCGCTGGTGACCTCGTTCTGGAATGATGCACCTGCACTTTCGGCAGCGGTGCTGAAGCTGGTGCCGTTTGCCGGTTTGCTCGGTGCGCGTATCACGCAGCCTTTATCCGTTTTTATTGCGCAGACATTGGCGGAACAGGAAAAAATTCTGGTTAATTTGAAGGCTGGTTGGGCAGAGAAAGCCGATCAGATGATGCAATGGTTTGCCGCGCAAAGAGAGGCGTCACCGAAACAATTCAGTGCGACCAAATTAAAACCCGCCTCGTTGGATAAGTGGCTGGCAGGTCTCAAAGTCTGGGCACAGACACCCTCGCAGCTATGGCCGGACGGCTTTGAAACTGCAGCAGAAAAGCTGACACCGGATGCCTTACTGAGCGCATGCAATAAAGGATATGAGCCGGATATTCCCGCCGTATTTAACGACATAGCACCGCTCGCTGCAAAGCTGCGGGAGATCGAACCGATGAAGCATGCGCTGTATCGGCATGCCGTTTCTGTCATCGTTGCCCGTGCGGATTTGCTCAAGCGTAGCAGTCGCCAGTTTGGTTTTAACGATATGTTGCAACGCTTGCGTGCAGCAGTCAGCGGACCGAATGCGGCTGCACTGAATCTGCGTATCCGTCAGCAATATCCGGTGGCGATGGTCGATGAATTTCAGGATACATCGCCAGATCAGTATGCGATTTTTGACGCGATTTATCGCATTAACGAGAACGCGGCGACGCAGGGCTTGTTTCTGATTGGCGATCCTAAACAATCGATTTATGGTTTTCGCGGTGCTGATATACAAAGTTATCTGGCAGCCCGCGTAGCGACCACGGGCCGGCATTATTTACTAGGCACTAACTTCCGTTCCACCCATGCGCTGGTGCATGCCGTGAATCATGTGTTTCTGCACGCGGAAACGAATGAAGACGCCGCGTTTGCCGCGGGTGCTTTCCGGTTCCGGCGTGCCGCAGCTGATCCTATGCCGTTTGAAGCGGTCGCTGCACATGGCCGGGCAGAAAAATTTGTCAATGCCGATGGCGACGTCAAAGCGCTGAATCTATGGGCATCGGCGAATCCGGATATGAAAAAAGACGAGTACCTTTATTTTTTTGCGGAACACTGTGCCGAGCATATTGTGACGCAATTGAATAGCTCGCAAACCGGTTTTCAGAACGCGCAGGGATCGCAGCGATTTCAGCGATTGCAGGCGGCGGATATCGCGATTCTGGTGCGGGATAAATTTGAAGCCGAAGCGATCCGCAGCGCGCTGCAAAAGAGAAATGTCGCCAGCGTGTATTTGTCAGATAAAGACTCGGTACTCAATAGCGACGAGGCCAGAGATGTCTTGCGCTGGCTGCATGCATTCGCCAATCCGCTGGATGATACTATCGGTCGCGCTGCGTTTGCCACCAAAACAGCGAAACTCAGTATCGCGCAACTGGTCACGCTGGCGTCTGACGATGAAGCGTGGGAGACCTGTACTGGGCAATTAAAAGAACTACACTCTGTCTGGCAACGTCAGGGCGTACTCGCGGCGATCCGGCATTTTATTCACATGCTGGAATTACCGGCAAAATTACTCAGCGAAGTCGGCGGCGAACGTAGTTTAACCAATATTCTGCATCTGGCTGAATTACTCGAAACGGCCAGCATGCAACTCGATGGCGAACAATCGCTGGTGCGCTGGCTGGCGGAGCAAATGGCGGACGACAGTCAGCACAGCGACGAACACATCTTGCGACTGGAAAGCGATGCAAAACTGGTCAAGGTGATTACGATACATAAATCCAAAGGCTTGCAATATCCGTTGGTCTATCTGCCATTTGCCGTGTCGACCCGGGTGACGACACGGATGAACCGCAGTTTCTTTGATTACGTCGATGAATCCGGTGAGCGGAAAATTGATTTTACTTTGTCGCAGGCAGCGCTGGATGCGGTGAACCGCGCCAGAAAAGAAGAAGACATCCGCCTGTTTTATGTGGCGGTCACCCGCGCCGTGCATGCGCTGTGGCTGGGTATCTCCTCGAATCAGGACAAAATACACGAGTCTGCGTTTGGCTATCTGCTGGCGGGGGAAGCGACACTCAAGGCGGCTGCACTGAACGATGCTCTGCATGATATGAGCGATAGTTGCGATGACATCGCTGTACTGAATGTAAAAGATTTACCCGGTGTGAGTTTCTACACGCGTCATGAGGCACAGCAAAGTCTGGTGGATATTCCTGAATACACGCAGGAATTTGAACGCGACTGGGCGGTTGGTAGTTTTACCTCGCTGACACGCGGTATGACGGCCACCGGCAATATGACCCGGGTGCAGGACAGCAAGCTGCTGGAAGACGATGACACCGCACCTGTATCGGCATCGGGCAACAGCGCCTGGCATCGTTTTCCGCGTGGTGCGATGCCGGGACAATTTTTACATGAGCAGCTCGAATGGATGGCGGGCGAGGGTTTTGATTTCATAGAGTCCGACAGCTTTGATACCAGACTGACTTCCCGTTGTCAGCGCGCGGGCTGGGATAATCATCTGGACGATATCATCGTCTGGCTAAGGCGTATCGTCACGACTCCCTTATTGCCAGCGAATGTCAGCCTGATCGGGCTGCCGACTTTTCTGCCCGAGATGGAATTCTGGTTTCCGTGTGAGCGGGTGAATGCGCAGAAAATTGATCGCTTATGTCAGGAATTTTTTCTGGACGGCATACCACGCGATGCCCTGAGTGAACGCGAGTTGCATGGTTTGCTGATGGGCTTTGCCGATCTGGTGTTTGAATATGAAGGAAAGTACTGGGTGCTGGATTACAAGTCGAATGTTGTTGGTGTTGACGATCTGAGTTATCACAAAGCGGGTCTCGCCTCTGCCATGGCGGCGCATCGATATGATGTGCAGGGTGCGATCTATATGCTGGCCTTACACCGCTTGTTGCAGTTGCGTATCGGTGAGGCTTACGACCCTAACATCCATCTTGGTGGTGCGATTTTTTTCTTTATGCGCGGCGTTGCCAACGAAGAGACGCATGGTTGTTACCATCTTGAGGCAGACCCGGAATTTCTCGCCAGACTCGATCAGATGATGCGCGACGATGATTCGGCGGCAGGCGATATGTCTGCTGCTGGTAAATCTGACGGTGGTAAATTTGCTGATACAAAGGAAATCCCATCATGATGGTAGCGACACCGCCAGTGCTGGAACGGCTCAAACAATATGCAGAGCGTGGTCATGTCCGCCTTTTGTCCGTCGCGTTTGTGCGCTTCATGCACAGCCTTGGCATGCAGGATCAGCGGCAGATGCTGATCGTCGGCTTGTTATGCGAACTCGAAGCGCTTGGTCATAGTTGTATCAAACTCGAAGCCTTGGTGACTGATCCTTGTGCTTTGTTGGGATGGGATGTGTCGCTGTGGGAAACGCTGATCGCTGATATGGATTTGCCTGCTGACGCTGATAGCTGGCGGCATGTGCTCAGCAGTTCGGCGCAAATTTATGCGCCTGATGTGGCGGGCCGGGACGATCAGCAGCAACCGCTGGTGTTACACAGAGACAGCCTGTATCTGCGTCGCTACTGGCGGCATGAAATGGCGATTGCCTCTGCCGTCAGACAACGCGCATCTGCTTTGATGCCTGTCGATGTGGCAGCAGTGTCGCGCTGGCTGGATATCTTATTCAACGCTTCCGACGAGATAGATTGGCAAAAGACCGCTTGTGCGATTGCTGTCCGCAGCCATTTTTCTGTCATTACTGGCGGGCCGGGTACGGGGAAAACCTACACCGTGGCACGGCTGCTGGCCTTGTTGTTTGCCTTGTCCGCGCATCCTGAACGTTTGCGTATTGCATTGGCTGCCCCGACCGGTAAAGCCGCAGCGCGCCTGAAGCAGGCGATTGATCACGCTTTGTCTGAACTCGCGGAGAAAATTGGTCCGGCGCTACCGCTGGCGGAGCTGACCAACAGAATCGGTGCTGCGCGTACGCTGCATAGTTTGCTGGGCGCTCGCCCCGATACGCGGGCATTCCGGCATCATGCCGGGAATTTGCTCGATATTGACGTGCTGATCGTGGATGAGGCATCGATGGTGCATCTGGAAATGATGGCTTCACTGTTAGCGGCGCTGCCAGATTCCACCATGCTGATTTTGCTGGGCGACAAAGACCAGTTGGCATCGGTAGAGGCGGGGGCGGTGTTGGGCGATTTGTGCGATCGCGCCGAATCCGGAAATTACTCGCCTGCCACAGCGCGCTATATTGCAAGTGCCTGCGGCAAAGAGATTCCGGCAGAGTTCATTGCCGATGGCAGCGTGATAGCACAGCAGACCGTGATGCTCAGAAAGAGCCGTAGGTTCAGCGGTGCCATCGGCGCGCTGGCATTGGCTGTGAACAGCGGGCAGACGGAGCTTGCGATTGATTGTTTGCGCAGGGCAGATGCGCAAGTCCTGTTCTGGGCCGAATCTGCCCAGCAAAAAGCGATGCTGCAAATGGCTTTGCATGGCAGGGTTGGCGCGGAGGGCGGTTATTCCACTTATCTGCAATTGCTGGCACAAAGGCCGCAGGGCGGCGACGAAGCGCAGTTTCATCTATGGGTGATCGCCGTTCTCAGAGCATTCGAATCATTCCGTATTCTGTGCGCAGTCAGAGAAGGGGATTGGGGCGTCAGCGGTTTGAATCAGTCTATCGAGCGACACCTGCATCAACTGGGACACATCAACAGCCGTAGCGAATGGTATAGCGGGCGTCCGGTGATGATTACGCGTAACGATTACGGCACCGGTGTTTTTAACGGCGACATCGGTATGACCTTGCCTGACTTCAGTAAAGATAAGGTGCAACGGGTTTATTTTCTGGATGGCGACAAATTGCGCCACGTGCTGACCTCACGTTTGCGCCATGTTGAAACCGCGTTCGCGATGACCGTGCATAAATCGCAAGGATCTGAATTTCAGCATACGGTCATGGTATTGCCAGCCGAAGCGTCACCGGTGATTACCCGCGAGCTGATTTATACCGGTATTACGCGGGCAAAGCAGAATTTCAGCCTGCTGACGCCGGTATCCGGTGTGCTAGGCCATGCAATCGGGCGTCTGACGCTGCGGGCGAGTGGCTTGCAAGAAGAGTTAAATATTGTTTAATTGAAAATAAATTCAGAGTTGAATTGCAGATTAATCCTTTGGTTTCCGGTGAAGTCTTTTATAATCCCCCGCGTACCAGATAAGTCGCCCGGAGCGTGGACTGATGACTGATACCTTCGAAATTGATGTGCTCGTATCAACGTTGTGACATTCTTGGAGGTTGTTATCTTGGATAGACGTGTTAAATAAAGAATGTAAATTGTATGAGTAAAGACTTAAGTAAGCCCGCCAAGGCTGAATCAGGAAACATCCCCGAACATATCGCAATCATTATGGATGGTAACGGCAGATGGGCGAAGCAACGATTGTTGCCCCGTTTTGCCGGTCATACCAAAGGGGTGAATGCCGTCAATAAAGTGGTGGAAGCGTGTTGTAATCGCGGCGTGCGCTATCTGACTTTGTTTGCGTTCAGCTCAGAAAACTGGCGTCGTCCACCGGAGGAAGTCTCTCTGCTCATGAAGTTGTTCCGGAAAGTGCTGGTACTTGAGATTAACAATATGTGCCAGAACAATATCCGTCTGAAAATCATTGGTGATCTGAGCAAGTTTGACACCGAACTCAAAGAGCTGATCCGCAATGCGGAAGAAAAAACCGCCGCCAATACCGGGCTGACGCTGACGATCTGCGCCAATTACGGTGGTCGCTGGGATATCGTCAATGCCTGTAATGCCTTGATTCGTGAAGGGCTGGATCAGGACAGCATTACCGAAGAAATGCTGTCATCAAAATTGGCTATGGCCTACGCGCCGCCGCCAGATATGCTGATACGCACCGGTGGCGAGGCGCGCATATCGAATTTCCTGCTTTGGCAAATGGCTTATTCCGAATTTTTCTTTACCGATACCTACTGGCCGGATTTCGATGGAAAATCGCTGGACGAAGCGATTGCCTCGTTCCAGAAGCGCGAGCGTCGCTTCGGCAGAACCAGCGAACAGTTGCTGGAATCTGCTGATTAAAACAGCATAGCAACGCTATTTTTTATGTAATGCAGGCGGGAATTATCAATGACTAAAATTGTTCCGGTAATTTTATGTGGAGGCTCAGGCACCCGCCTGTGGCCCTTGTCACGCGCTGGTTTTCCTAAACAGTTTCTGGTGTTATCCGGCACCACCAGCCTGTTTCAACAAGCGGTGCAACGCGTGAATGCGATTGCCGATGCCGATATTCAGGTCAGTCCTACACTGATCGTGACCAATGAAGAGCACCGTTTTCTGGCGCTCGATCAATTGCGTGAAATGAAGTCAGTTCAGGCCAGTCTGTTACTGGAACCCACCGGAAAAAATACCGCACCGGCATTGACGCTGGCGGCGCTTGAAGCCACGGCCAACGGCGATGATCCCGTCTTGGTGGTGACGCCGGCAGATCAGACCATACAGGATGATGCCGCGTTCACCAACGCATTACAGCAGAGCGTGCGTGCCGCCAGCGATGGCGCGATCATTATTTTAGGCATTACGCCTGATCGCCCTGAAACTGGCTACGGCTATATCCGCAGAACCGGGCAGGCAGCATCGTTTGGCGAATCTGCAGTCGCGCAGTTTGCTGAAAAGCCGGATGCCGCGACGGCGCAGCAATATCTGGACAGCGGCGAGTACCTTTGGAACAGCGGCATGTTTGTGCTCAGAGCCAGCACCTGGCTCAAAGCGCTGGCGCAATTCCGGCCTGATATTGCTGAGTCATCCAGATTATCCTGGTCGGAAAAAAACAGTGATGCTCAATTCATCCGCCCCGACGCGGCCGCTTTTGTCAAGATTCCTGCAGACTCTATCGATTATGCCGTGATGGAAAAATGCCCGGGGTCAGCTTTTGACATACGCATGATTCCGCTGGCCGCCGGTTGGAACGATCTCGGCGCGTGGGACGCGGTCTGGCAGGTCGGCAAACAGGATGCGCAAGCCAATGTGACCTATGGCGACGTGATGCAGACCAATTCCAGTAATAGCCTGATTTATTCGTCCAGCCGCCTGGTCAGCACCGTCGGCATTGATCATCTGGTGGTCGTCGAAACGCCGGATGCCGTGCTGGTGGCCGATCGTCGTCAGAGTCAGGATGTGAAGGCGATCGTGGCGCAATTAACGCAGCAGGGGCGGCAGGAACATACTTTACATCGCAAGGTGTATCGCCCATGGGGCTGGTATGACAGCATTGATGAAGAGGAACGCTTCAAGGTCAAACGCATACAGGTCAAGCCCGGTGCCAGCCTGAGTCTGCAAAAGCATCATCACCGCGCGGAACACTGGGTCGTGGTCAGAGGAACCGCGGAAGTTACTTGCGGCGATAAAGTCATGCTGCTGACGGAAAATCAATCGACTTATATTCCGCTCGGTGAGGTGCACCGGCTGGCGAATCCGGGCGCGATACCGCTGGAAATCATCGAAGTGCAGTCCGGCAGTTATCTGGGTGAGGACGATATCGTCCGTTTTGAAGACACCTATGGCCGTACGAAGTAAATGCGGCGCCAGGCAAGCACAATTCTTTTGATGTATGTCATGGCAATGACACAATTTCTTGGTATGATTCATCTCAGTTACTGTACATACAACTGATATGTATGACGGTAACAAGGTGTGCCGGATCAGCAGATAGCGGGTTGGCCACCGTCCAGAACAAGGGTACGGAGACTGAACAGACAGTCTCCGTATTTTTTTTTGCGCGCTGCTTTTATTCATTGCGCACAATGCGAATGCAGGGCTGCACCGAAAAAGACAGAAAGCGCATCGCGTTTCAGATTCAGATGCTTTTCGCCCCGTTCTGGTTCAGGCAGATGCCTGTCTGCCCGAATCACGCACAGATCTGAAATCACAACTGCGTCCGCACTGAGACCTTATGGGGCATTCGCGCCGCAAATTATCTCAAGCTGGCGCACCCCGCACAGCGACAGAGCCTCGCCAGGCCGAAAAAACGCCTCCGCAAGCGCTAAATATACTCCCCCCCAGTATGTAAAGCAGCCCAATATTCATAAGGAGATAAGGCTGTTTTCTGCATATACTCCCCCAAATTCTCTCTATTTCAGGATGCGCTGGCAGATTTTTCAGGCTTTTTGCGAACGTGGCACGCTATCTGCTCATAGGCTGGTGAAGCTTGCAGTTTCTTTGTTACCCACCACCTTCAGGAGAAATCATGACACGTCGTACGGTTTTGAAAGCAACAGCAATTGGCGCAATGGCGCTCGCTACATCGGGCTGGATGGCTCAGGCATTCGCAGCAGATACGATCAAGGTTGGCATTTTGCATTCCCTCTCAGGAACGATGGCGATTTCCGAAACGTCGCTGAAAGACGTGGCGCTGATGACGATTGATGAAATCAATGCCAAAGGCGGCGTCATGGGTAAAAAACTGGAAGCCGTCGTTGTTGATCCTGCATCCAACTGGCCTTTGTTTGCTGAGAAAGCGCGACAGTTAGTGTCGCAGGATAAAGTGTCGGTGGTGTTTGGTTGCTGGACATCGGTATCACGCAAATCGGTGTTGCCAGTCTTTAAAGAATTGAACAGCCTGCTGTTTTACCCTGTGCAATATGAAGGCGAAGAGCTGGAGAAAAACGTGTTTTACACCGGCGCTGCACCGAATCAGCAAGCGATACCGGCGACAGAATATCTGATGTCGAAAGAGGGCGGCGCGGCAAAACGTTTCGTGTTGCTGGGCACGGATTATGTCTATCCACGCACGACCAACAAAATCCTGCGCGCTTTCCTGCATAGCAAAGGCGTGAAAGACAGCGATATCGATGAAGTCTACACACCGTTTGGTCATTCTGACTACCAGACCATCGTTGCGAATATCAAGAAATTTTCTGCCGGTGGCAAGACAGCCGTGATCTCGACGATTAATGGCGATTCGAATGTGCCGTTTTACAAAGAGCTTGGTAATGCCGGTCTGAAAGCGACCGATGTGCCTGTCGTTGCGTTCTCGGTTGGTGAAGAAGAATTGCGCGGCGTCGATACCAAACCACTGGTCGGTCATCTGGCCGCATGGAATTACTTTGAGTCTGTGAAAAATCCGGTGAATGCCGAGTTCATCAAAAAATGGAAGGCGTATGCGGTCGCGAAAAAATTGCCGAATGCTGCCACCGTGGTGACGAATGACCCGATGGAAGCAACCTACGTTGGCATTTATATGTGGAAGCAAGCGGTGGAAAAAGCCAAATCCACGGATACCGATAAAGTGATCGCAGCGATGGGCGGGCAGACTTTCAAAGCGCCATCCGGCTTTGAACTGACCATGGACGCTACGAATCATCATCTGCATAAACCCGTCATGATCGGTGAGATTAAAGCAGACGGCCAGTTCAGCGTCGTCTACAAAACCAAAGCGCCTATCCGTGCGCAACCATGGAGCCCGTATATCAAGGGCAATGAAGGTAAGCAAAAGCTGTAAGCAGCGCTGCAGTTTTCTCCTTGCGTGAGCCTTCCTGGTGTTTTCCCGACTGACCAGGTCGTTGCTCGCGCGTATGGGGAATGTTGCCTGGCTTTGATCTGCCAATTTTGGTCTGCCAATGCGGAAGCGGCATGTTCCCGTTTCCGCCTACAACAGAATTTCAAGAAATTTCCACGAATGAATGCGTCTGCAGAACTATGACATTCCAGAAAACGTTGGCACGCCTGCTTGTCACTATGCCCGGCATCTTGCGTGACATATCACGTGGCAGATTACGTGGCATCTTGTTCAGCGTCTTGTTCGCTGTGTTGCTACCGGCAACAGCGCACGCAGCGATCGACGCGAGTCAGCTTAAAGCGCTGGCGGGTGATGATCCTGATGCGCGTATCGCTGCCGTCAATACGATAGCCGCACTGGCGAATGATGAAGCCGCGAAAGTGTTGACTGCACTTAAAAATGAAGAATTGTATTTCAAAGACGATCAGGTTTTTCTGCCTGATGGCGAGCAGTTCATCGCCTTAGCCGATGGCAAAAAAGTCGCTTTGCCTGACGGCGCTGACGTCATTGCGATTAACAATCGCTTGCGTGCTGTGCTCGACAGCGCCTTATCTGGTCTGAAGCTGTTTGCGCCGGAGCGCGCAGTTCGTCTGGCGGCGGCGCATGCGTTGCAAAAAGAAGCGACGCCGGAACAACTGCCTTTACTGAATAAGGCGTATGTCAAAGAAAAAGATCCTGAAATTGGCGCATTGCTGCAAATGCTGATCGCGACCGTGAATCTGCATGCAGAAGATCCCGCCATTCGTAAAGCGGCGGTTAAAACACTCGTCACCAGTGCGAATGCAAATCTGAAACCTGCATTGCAGGAAATGATTACCCAACGTCCTGATGGTAGTTATGCCGAGCCGGATGAAAGCATACGCGTCGCAGCGGTGGCCACCCTCAATGCCATCAACAACCGCATTGCCCGCACTGAATTTGTCGGCAATCTGTTTTACGGCATTTCACTCGGCAGCGTGTTGTTGCTGGCAGCACTGGGGCTGGCGATCACGTTCGGGCTGATGGGCATCATCAATATGGCGCATGGCGAATTACTGATGATAGGTGCCTACACGACTTATGTTTGTCAGTCACTGTTCCGGCATTTTTTTCCGGACGCGATTGACGCTTATTTATTGCTGGCTGTGCCAGCGGCTTTTCTGGTGTCGGGCATGGTCGGTATCGTGCTCGAGCGCACGGTGATTCGCTGGCTCTATGGCCGTCCTCTGGAAACCCTGCTTTGTACCTGGGGTATCAGCCTGATGCTGATGCAGGGCGTACGTTCGGTGTTCGGCGCGCAAAACGTCGAGGTCGCTAATCCTGCCTGGATGTCTGGCGGCGTCACGGTGATGGGCTCGCTGGTGCTGTCTTACAACCGCATCATCATTATTTTCTTTTCTCTGGCCGTGGTGTTTGCGGTTTGGCTGATCCTGAATAAAACCCGCATGGGTTTATTTGTGCGTGCTGTGACGCAAAACCGCCGCATGGCCGATTGCGTTGGCGTAGCGACCGGCAAGATCGATATGCTGACCTTTGGTCTGGGTTCCGGCATCGCGGGGCTGGGCGGCGTTGCCTTGTCTCAGTTAGGGAATGTCGGCCCTGATCTGGGACAGAGCTATATCGTTGATTCATTTATGGTGGTGGTGCTGGGCGGTGTCGGCCAGCTGGCGGGTACCGTGATTGCGGCATTTGGCCTCGGTGAAGTGAATAAATTTCTGGAACCAGTGGCAGGTGCGGTGATGGCCAAAATTGTGATTCTGGTGTTCATCATTATCTTTATTCAACGCAGACCGCAGGGCTTGTTTGCACTCAAGGGAAGGAGTGTCGACTGATGCGCCATTTATTTTCACGTCCGGCATGGACGGGCATTGTCATACTGGCGCTGATCGCCGCCTTGCTGCCGGTGTTGCATCTGCTGTTCCCGGCAGGCCATACCTTGCATGTGTCGGCGTATGTGATCGGTATCGTTGCGAAGTTCATGTGTTATGCGCTGGCGGCGATGGCGCTGGATCTGGTGTGGGGCTACACCGGTATTTTATCTTTGGGACACGGCGTCTTTTTTGCGCTCGGCGCTTATGCGCATGGCATGTATCTGATGCGTGCGATTGGTCGTGATGGTGTGTATCAAAGCGACTTACCCGATTTCATGGTGTTCCTCGACTGGAAAACCTACCCGTGGTACTGGTCGCTGACGGATCATTTCTGGTATTGCATGGCGCTGGTGGTGCTGGTGCCCGGCGTGCTGGCGTTCATCTTTGGCTATTTCGCTTTCCGTTCCAGAATCAAAGGCGTGTATTTTTCCATCATTACGCAAGCGATGACCTTTGCTTTCATGCTGCTGTTTTTCCGTAATAACACAGGCTTCGGTGGCAATAACGGCTTTACTGACTTTAAGCGCATCCTCGGTTTCAGCATTACCGCGCCTGGCACGAAAGCGGTGCTGTATCTGACCACCTTAGTGATTCTGCTGGCCGCCTTATTTTTGTGTCGCTGGATCGTGCAGTCCAAACTCGGGCGGGTGTTGCAGGCGGTCAGGGATTCCGAATCCCGCCTGATGTTCATCGGCTACGATCCTTTATGGTTCAAGTTGTTTATCTGGACCTTGTCTGCGGTCTTGTGCGGCATTGCCGGGGCTTTGTATGTGCCGCAGGTTGGCATTATTAATCCGTCTGAAATGTCGCCGGGAAATTCAATCGAGATGGTGATCTGGGCCGCCGTTGGCGGACGCGGCACTTTGCTCGGCCCGATTATCGGGGCGTTCACTGTGAATGGGCTCAAGAGCTGGTTTACAGCGGCGTTTCCCGATCTCTGGTTATACGCCCTGGGCTTATTGTTTATTCTGGTGACGCTATTCATGCAACAAGGCATATTGGGTTTAGCCGGTAAATTGCGCAAACGTGGGGAGTCAGCATGAGCTACGTGATGAGTGGTGTATTGCGCCCCGGCCAGCAATACCGATCGGCGACCGGCGATCAGGGTGTTTCTTATGGCAGAGTCCGGCAGGCAGGTGTCGATACCACGCATGGTGCGATTCTGTATCTGGAAGATATTGTTGTTTCCTTTGACGGATTTAAAGCGATCAATCATCTGACGCTGGATATTTCTGTCGGTGAATTACGCTGCATCATCGGTCCGAACGGTGCCGGTAAAACCACCATGATGGATGTGATTACCGGCAAAACCCGGCCTGCATCGGGCACCGCATTTTTTGGCCAGACCATGGATCTGAGTAAGATGAATGAAGTCGAAATTGCGCATGCAGGTATCGGTCGCAAATTTCAGCGCCCCACGGTGTTTGAGCAACACACCGTATTCGACAATCTGGAACTCGCCATGAAAATGGATAAGCGGGTCAAGACCACTTTATTTGCCAGATTGAATAGCGAACAGCGCGACAAGATCGCGGCAATTTTGCAACTGATACGTTTGCAGGGCGAAGAAAAACGCCTCGCCGGTTTGTTGTCGCACGGGCAGAAACAATGGCTGGAAATCGGCATGTTGCTGATACAGGAGCCGCAACTGATTCTGCTGGATGAGCCGGTGGCAGGCATGTCCGATGCCGAGACCGCACGCACCGCCGAATTACTGAATGAATTGCGCGGCAAACATTCGATCATGGTGGTGGAACATGACATGGGATTCGTGACCGAGATTGCGCAGCAGGGCAAGGTCACGGTATTGCACGAAGGTGCCGTGCTGGCAGAGGGAACGATGCAGCAGGTGCAGGCGGATGAACGTGTGATCGAAGTCTATCTGGGGCGCTGAAAATAAGATGATGTCAGGCAGTCTGCAGCCGTCGTTTAAATCGGGAAAATCATGCTAGAAGTTAATCAACTGCATCAATATTACGGCTCCAGCCATACGCTGCGCGGCATTTCCCTTTCCTTGAAAAAAGGTGAATGCCTGACCTTGCTGGGGCGTAACGGCGTCGGTAAAACCACCTTACTCAAATGCCTGATGGGCGTGCTGCCAGCGTCGCAGGGCGAAGTTGTGTTTGAAGGGCGCAATATCAATAAGCTGGCGCCGCACGAGCGGGCGAAAGCCGGTATCGCCTATGTGCCGCAAGGGCGCGAGATCTTTGCCCGTCTGACAGTGGAAGATAATTTGCTGATGGGCATGGCCACGCTGCCAGCGAAACGCGCCAAAACGATCAAAGGCGAAGTGTATGAGTTATTCCCTGTGCTAAAGGAAATGCTGCACCGGCGTGGCGGTGATTTGTCTGGCGGTCAGCAACAGCAACTCGCGATTGCCCGCGCTTTGCTGGCGGAACCGAGGCTGATTATTTTGGATGAACCCACCGAAGGCATACAGCCATCGATTATCAAAGACATAGGCCGCGTGATCCGGCTCTTGCGTGAACGCGGCGATATGGGCATTCTGCTGTGCGAGCAGTATTTTGATTTCGCACGTGAACTGGCCGATCAGTTTGTGGTCTTGTCACGCGGCGAAGTCGTGGCGTCCGGTACACAGGATTTAATGGATGGCGATGATATCAAACGTCATCTGGCGGTATAGTGTGGTTCTTGTTTTTTCTTGTGAGTCTGCATGAGTTTGCCCGTCACTGTTACTGCGCCTGACCCTGAATCTGTATCATCAGCATCACCATCCGCGCCAGAGAAAAAACACTGGCAGGCGCGTTTGCAACTGGGGTTCGCCAGAGATGCAGCAACCACACGCCTGACTGAGCGTCAGCACAGCGGCCCGCTGCGGGTGCAAAAGCCTTTGTATCCCGAAGGTACAGAGATTTGCCACGCGATCATTATTCATCCTCCCGGTGGCGTGGTCGGCGGCGACGAATTGCAGATCAGCGCAACGCTGGGCGCAGGAACCCACGCACTGATCACGACGCCCGGTGCCGCCAAATGGTATCGCGGCAATGGCTACACATCCAAGCAAGCTGTGGTGCTACATGTCGCTGACGGCGCGGTCATGGAATGGCTGCCGCAAGAAACCATATTTTTTGATGATGCCTGCGTATCCTTGCATCAGGATATCCACCTCAGCGGCAATGCCGCCGTCATCGCGTCCGACATTCTGTGTTTTGGCCGCACCGCTGCCGGTGAAACCTATACCAGCGGCAGCATCTGGCAACACAGCCGCATTTATCGTGATGGCAAACTGATCTGGTTTGAGCAAGGTTGTCTGGAGGGCGAAGGCGAGTCCATGCAAAGTCCGCTGGGGCTTGCTGGTCGTTCCGTCAGCGGCATGGTGCTGGCGGCTGGCGCCATGCTCAGCAGCGCACAGCTTTTGCAATTACGTGAAGAAAGCCGCGCCTTACTGGATGCGCGCGAACCCCAGGCTTTATGTGGCGTCACGCAAATGAAGTCAGTGCTGGTCGCGCGTTATCTCGGCAATTCCAGCGAAGTCGCCCGCGCATGGATGCAACTGGTCTGGCAACACCTGCGTCCCGTCATCGCCAGAGAACCTGCACGCATACCGCGCATCTGGAATACCTGAGTGTTGGTTTTTCCAGAGATTCGCATTGTTTTGCCGACGACTGCTATTTACTAAAGTCATCGTACCAGTATCAATGCGATATCTGCAGCGCGAGCGAATACAAACGCTAATCCCTTTCGGCAGCTAAGAGAATTTCCGTCGCATCCCCAGTCGCACTAAAATCAATCAGTCCGCACTCATTTGATGCGCCAGCCATTTCTCGGCGGTGCGTAGCCGTTAGCGCCTGGTGCATTCTGGCTGGTTTGATTCTTGCTGTTTCTGTCAACAACACATTGTGTATGCAGATGAGGAAAGAGAACGATGGATCTGAGCCCGAGAGAGAAAGACAAACTACTCATTTTTACGGCGGCGCTGCTGGCGGAAAGACGCAAGGCGCGTGGCCTGAAACTGAATTATCCCGAAGCGGTGGCGCTGATTACTGCGGCGATCATGGAAGGTGCACGCGATGGTAAAAGCGTCGCAGAGCTAATGTCCGATGGCACGCAGATATTGAGCCGTGCCGATGTGATGGAAGGGGTTCCTGAAATGATTCCTGATATTCAGGTTGAGGCGACTTTTCCTGATGGCACCAAGCTGGTGACCGTTCATCATCCGATTCCATAGGAGGCCACATGATTCCGGGAGAAATGCTGATCGCTGACGGCGATATCGAGCTGAACGCGGGGCGGCAGACGACGTCGCTGACGGTCGCTAATAGCGGTGACCGGCCGATTCAGGTGGGCTCGCATTTTCATTTTTTTGAAACCAATCCGGCGCTGCAATTTGAGCGTCAGGCGGCGTATGGCATGCGTTTGAATATAGCTGCTGGCACCGCAGTGCGCTTTGAGCCGGGGCAGCAACGCACGGTTGAGCTGGTGGCGCTGGCAGGTGAACGGCGGGTGTTTGGTTTCAGCGGCAAAGTCATGGGCGCACTGGATGCGAAGGAGAACAACGCATGAAAATTTCGCGTCAGGCGTATGCCGAAATGTTTGGCCCGACCACCGGCGACCGTATTCGTCTTGCAGATACTGGTTTATTTATTGAGATCGAAAAAGACTTCGCAATCTATGGCGAAGAAGTCAAATTCGGCGGCGGCAAAGTGATACGCGATGGCATGGGGCAATCTCAGCGCCCGCATGCGGGTGTGATGGATACCGTGATCACGAATGCGGTGATTCTCGATCACTGGGGCGTCGTCAAGGCGGATATCGGTTTGAAAAACGGCCTGATCGCCTGCATAGGCAAGGCGGGCAATCCTGATATCCAGCCCGGTGTGGATATGGCGATTGGCGGTGCGACTGAAATCATTGCGGGCGAGGGTATGATCGTGACTGCCGGTGGCATTGATTCGCATATTCATTTCATTTGTCCGCAACAGATAGAAGAAGCACTGATGAGCGGCGTAACCACCATGCTTGGTGGCGGCACCGGGCCTGCGGTCGGCACTGCGGCGACGACCTGCACACCGGGGCCGTGGCATCTGCATTCCATGATCATGGCCGCAGATGCGTTTCCTATGAATTTAGGTTTTTTAGGTAAAGGCAATGTCAGCCTGCCGTTGCCGCTGGAAGAGCAGATCCGCGCCGGTGCGATAGGCCTGAAACTGCATGAAGACTGGGGAACAACGCCGCAGGCCATTGATAATTGTCTGAGTGTGGCCGACAACATGGATGTGCAGGTCGCCATTCATAGCGACACCTTGAATGAAGGCGGTTTTTTAGAGCACACGCTGGCCGCATTCAAAGACCGCACGATACATACTTTCCACACCGAGGGCGCGGGCGGCGGCCATGCGCCGGACATCATCGCCGCAGTCGGCGAGGGCAATGTGCTGCCGTCGTCAACCAATCCGACCCGGCCCTACACCGTCAATACGCTCGATGAACATCTGGATATGCTGATGGTCTGTCATCACCTTGATCCTGCGATTGCAGAAGACATCGCGTTTGCCGAATCGCGCATACGCCGTGAGACGATTGCTGCCGAAGATATTCTGCATGACATCGGGGCGATCTCGATGATGTCGTCGGATTCGCAGGCGATGGGGCGCGTTGGAGAGGTGATTATGCGCACCTGGCAAACCGCCGATAAGATGAAACAACAGCGCGGTGCGTTACCGGAAGACAGTCGCCATAACGATAATTTCCGTGCCCGGCGTTACATCGCTAAATACACGATTAATCCGGCGATCACGCATGGCATTTCGCATGCGGTGGGTTCGCTGGAAGTTGGAAAAATTGCCGATATCGTGTTGTGGAAACCCGCGTTCTTCGGCGTGAAACCATCGATGATACTGAAAGGCGGCATGATCGCCGCGGCGCAGATGGGCGATCCGAATGCGTCGATTCCTACACCGCAGCCTGTGCATTACCGCATGATGTTCGGCGCGTTTGGCGGCGGCCTGAAAAAGTCGTTCACCTTTGTTTCGCAGGCGGCATTGGATGCCGGATTAGCGGAACAACTGAAACTGACTAAAACCCTGATTCCGGTAAAGAACACGCGCACGATACGCAAACAAGACATGATCCTCAACGGGCTCACGCCTAAGATGGAAGTAGACCCCGAAACCTATGAAGTACGTGCGAATGGTGAATTGCTGGTGTGCGAACCGGCCAAGATTTTACCGATGGCACAGCGCTATTTTTTATTCTGACATGATGCTGACACTCCAAACCAAAATTGAACGCAGTGAGAATGCGCCTCAGATCGACGGCCAACTTATTCTGCCGTATGAATTGCGCGAAAAATCACGTTTGCGTGCGACGCTGCAAAGCGGTGAAGACGTGGCCGTATTCACCGTGCGCGGCACCGTGATGCGTGATGGCGATCTGATGCTGGCAAACGATGGCCGCATTATTCAGGTGCTGGCGGCGGCTGAGCCTACTTACAAAGTCGAATGTGCGAATGCGTTTGCATTGCTGCGCTGCGCCTTCCATCTGGGAAACCGGCACACGCAGGCGCAACTCGGCGATGGCTTTTTACGTATCCGCAAAGACCCGGTGCTGAAAGAAATGCTGGAAGGCCTGAACGCGGTCGTAACTGAAGAGATGGCGAGTTTTGAGCCCGAGGCTGGCGCTTACGGCGGTGGTCATCATCATGGTGGCGATGACATGCATCCGCATAATCCGCTGGCGCCGATACCCTTGCGACAGCGCATACATCGCCCTTCGGATAAGCAGTAAACAACAAAAGACAATGAGCACATGCAATCCGCCGCCTTACTTCATCTGTTGCAGCTCGCCAGCCCGTCGTTGCCGATAGGGGCTTACAGCTATTCGCAGGGTTTGGAAGCAGCGATAGAGAATGGCACGGTAAAAAATGAAGCGACAGCGCGGACATGGATAGCCACGTATTTGCGCGAAGTCGTTGCCCGCTTTGAAGCGCCGGTTTTATGGCGACTGATACGCGCGTTTCAGCAAAAAGATCTGACTGCCGTGACGTACTGGAATGAATTATTTATCGCCGCCCGCGATACCGCAGAGTTTCGCGCAGAAACCATACAAATGGGGTATTCGCTGGGCAAGCTGGTCGGTGATTTGCAGATTGCTGATCCTGCATTGCTGACGATCTTGCAGGCGCAAAGCGAGTTGCCATTACCGACTGCACTGGCTTGTGCCGCCGTCGCGCTGGAGGTGCCGGCGAAAGCAGCCTTGCTGGGCATGTTATTTACCTGGGCAGAAAATCAGGCGCTGGTGTGTGTGAAATCAATACCGCTGGGGCAGGTCGCAGGGCAGCGTTTATTGCTGTCTTTGCGTGCAGATCTGGAAGCTGCAGCGACGCTGGCTGAGCATCTGGAAGACCATCAGTTATCGAACTGGTCGCCGGGTTTGTCGCTTTTGTCTATGCAGCATGAAGTGCAGTACAGCCGTCTTTACCGTTCCTGACGTGTTTTACAGACGGAAGTTAAAGATGATGTTTGTCGCCTCAACATGAGAACAACAGGAACAGAATGAATATGAATACAGAAAATTTAAATGCGGAAAATTTAAACGCAGCAAATTTAAACGCAGCCGATACGAGCACAGCGACTGGGAAGAGCGAACCGAATCCCTTGCGTGTCGGCATCGGTGGCCCGGTGGGTTCCGGCAAAACAGCCCTGTGCGAAATGCTGTGCAAACGCATGCGCGATGACTACGAAATGGCGGTTATCACGAATGATATTTACACCAAAGAAGACATGGAAATTCTGCTGCGTGCTGATGCGTTGCCAGCGGAAAGACTGATGGGCGTGGAAACCGGCGGTTGTCCGCATACCGCGATTCGCGAAGATGCCTCGATTAATCTGGAAGCGATTGCGCGTATGAGCGCCGATTTTCCTGATCTCGATCTGATTCTGGTGGAATCTGGCGGTGACAATCTGGCAGCGACCTTCAGCCCTGAATTATCCGATCTGACGATTTATGTGATCGACGTGGCGGGCGGTGAAAAAATCCCGCGCAAAGGCGGCCCCGGCATTACCCGTTCTGATCTGCTGATCATCAATAAAACCGATCTGGCACCGCATGTCGGCGCGAACCTCGACATCATGGCGCAGGATGCTAAACGCATGCGCGGCACACGCCCGTTTGTGTTCACGAATCTGCGCACTGGTGACGGGCTGGAAACGGTGGTGAGTTTCATTCGTGAGCAGGGCATGCTGGATGAAGTCAGACCATAAGTACGTACGAGGAATGACGCAAAATTGCCCCGGCGGTGAGATGCAGTGTTGTGGAAATCCCTCGATATTTTTCTGAAAATTATTTATTCGTATTCATCCAAGCTGAAGGAAAAAATCATGAAATCAGTCACCGTTCAATCCCGCCATTTACTGAGCTTGTTGAGCTTGCTGAGCGCAACGCTGCTCGCCACAACGCCAGCGTTTGCCCACGTCAGCGTGATGCATTCCATCGCCGGAGGCAGTGGCTTTCTTGCTGGCTTCTTGCATCCACTAATGGGCGCAGATCATTTACTGGCGATGCTGGCGGTGGGCATCTGGGCTGCGCAACATCAGCGCCCGGCATACTGGCTTTTGCCACTGGCATTTCCGCTGATGATGACGGCGGGCGCTGCGCTGGGCATGAGTGGCGTCATCGTTCCGGGAGTGGAAGCGGGCATTGCCGCCTCTGTCTTGATACTCGGCTTGCTGATCGCGGGCGCGGTGAAATTGCCGCTGGCAGCCAGCACGGCATTGATCGCGGTATTCGCCGTCGCGCATGGTTATGCGCATGGAGTTGAAATGCCTGCCGATAGTAAGGTATGGTCGTTCGGTGCCGGTTTTGTTGTCGCGACTGCCTTGTTACATCTGAGCGGCTTATTCGCGACGATCACCGCAAACCGTTTACTCAGTACAAAATTCAGCGCAAAACTCAGCCGCATCGCCGGTGCCGGCATTGCGCTGAGCGGGCTGTTCTTTGTGTCCGCGATGGCCTGATTTTTATTGTAAGGATGCAGGCTTCATGCGGTGGTGGCAAGTTGTATGATGTTTTTCTTCAACGCCGCATGCACTGCCTGCATTTCTGTTTTTTGTCTGTGCTTGTGATAGCGGAACAGCATCAGACCTTCCACCTGAGCGACGATCAGAACTGTGCGTAACATGTACTCGGCGTCGCTGACATCCGGGTGCATGCCGCGTATCAATTTATAGATGGCCTTGCGTTCGCGCAAAATCATCGTATCCATCAGCGCCGAAGCAAACGCATTGCGCGCCGCCAGTGCCCATAATTCAAAAAACAAACCGTGCGTCAGCGGGTCATTCAATTCTTCCAGAAACATATCAATCGCGCTGTTGAGCTGCTCTATGCGTGACAGTTTGCCCTTCGCTGCGGTGATGTGATCGAGTTTTTCCTGAAACGTATTCATGGTCATCAGCAGCACGGCTTCGATCAGCAAATCTTTGCTTTGATAATAGTGCTGCACGTTGCTGAGGCTGATGCCCGCCTGCGAAGCGACTTTGCGCATCGATAAACCAGCGTAACCCTCGGTCGTAAAAATCGCCCGCGCAACACTTAGAATCGCATGCACCCGCTCCATGCCTTTTTCTGTGGTTCCGGAAGGTTTGCTTTTCAACGAGGTGTGCAGTGCGTCAGGCATGGATAATGTGTGGAGATGACCGCTTGGGTGAATACGTGCGAGGCAAAATTATCCCATAACGATTGACAAATAGTACGACTGACCTATAATTTTTGTTTAATTGGTCGTTTGACCTATTTTATTGTCCGCTTCAGCCCGGCTGTTCTGCGGACGATGCGGCAAAGCTGCAAAGTTGTTACCGGAGATGGCGCTGCTTTGCTTAAGCGCAGTTTTACATCATCTATCAATCATAAAAATAATCAGGAGACACACATGAATCAGCGGGTATATGTATCAGGCGTAGGGATGATCCCTTTCGTCAAGCCAGGCACCAGCGCGAGTTACGATCAGATGGGGATGACGGCTGGCCGTCTGGCACTAGCTGATGCGGGCATCAGCTACGATGATATCGAGCAGGCGTATGTTGGTTATGTCTATGGCGATTCAACGGCAGGGCAAAAGGCTTTGTATCAGATCGGCATGTCCGGGATACCGATTGTGAATGTGAATAATAATTGCTCGACCGGTTCCAGTGCCTTGTTTCTGGCGCGTCAGGCGATTGCCAGCGGTGCCGTTGATTGCGTGCTGGTGCTGGGGTTTGAGCAGATGAGCCCGGGCGCGTTGGGCTCTGTATTTCAGGACAGACCTAGCCCGTTTGATGCGTTTGATGCCGTGACCGATCAGTTGGTCGGCATGCCGCAGATTCCGCTGGCGCTGCGTTATTTTGGCGGTGCCGGGTTGGCACACATGCAGAAATACGGCACACCGCTGGCGTCGTTCGCAAAAATCCGCGCCAAAGCCAGCCGCCATGCGGTGAATAATCCGCTGGCCTTGTTCCGTCAGGAAGTGACACCGGAAGATGTGCTGAATTCCACCATGATCTGGCCCGGTGTGATGACGAAACTGATGGCATGTCCGCCGACCTGTGGCGCTGCTGCAGCAGTCCTGGTCTCTGAAAAATTTGCCAAGGCGCGTGGCTTGAATACGCAGGTCTACATTGCCGCACAAGCCATGACCACCGATACGCTGAGCACCTTTAATTCCGGTGACATGATGCGCGTAGTGGGTTACGACATGAGCCAGAGTGCAGCGGCAAAAGTCTATGCCCAGGCTGGCATAGGGCCGGAAGATCTGGATGTCGTTGAATTGCACGACTGCTTTGCGCACAACGAACTGATCACTTACGAAGCACTGGGTTTATGCCCCGAAGGCGGCGCGGAAAAATTCATTGACGATGGCGACAATACGTACGGCGGTAAAGTCGTGACCAATCCGTCTGGCGGCTTGCTATCGAAAGGGCACCCGCTGGGCGCCACCGGGCTCGCGCAGTGTTTCGAGCTGACTCAGCAATTACGTGGTAATGCCGGTGCCAGACAGGTTGCCAATGCGCGCACAGCGCTGCAACATAATCTGGGGCTGGGCGGCGCATGTGTGGTGACGATGTATCGCCAGTCCTGATACCGCGAGGAGAATTTTATGCACTATACATCCCCTTGGATGACAGCTGAGCTGGACGGTTTCCGCGACGCGATTCGCCGTTTTGTCGATGCCGAAGTGGTACCGCATCAGGAACGTTGGGCCAAGCAGCAGCACGTTGATCGCGAGTTGTGGCGCAAGGGCGGCGAGATGGGCATGTTGCTGGCCGATATCCCTGAAGAATACGGCGGTTCCGGCGGCACTTTCGCGCATCAGGCGGTTGTGTTTGAAGAGCTGACTGATGCCGGTGACATGGCGTTCGGCATCCATGTGCATGCGATTGTGGCGCACTATATTCTGAATCAGGGTACGGAAGCGCAAAAGAAAAAATATCTGCCCTTGCTGGCGAGCGGTGAAATGGTCGCCGCGATTGCGATGTCCGAACCCGGCGCCGGTTCTGATCTGAAAGGCATACGCACCACCGCATTGCGTGACAACGATGGTTACCGCATTAATGGCTCTAAAATTTTTATCTCGAATGGCTATCTGGCTGATCTGATTGTCGTGGTCGCCAAGACCAATCCGGATGCTGGCGCCAAAGGCGTTTCGCTGATGTTGCTGGAAACCAGAGATTGCCCCGGTTTTAAAGTCGGTCGTATTCTAGAAAAAATCGGTCAAAAAGGGCAGGATACCTGCGAGCTGTTTTTCGATGATGTGCGCGTGCCCGCCGATGCGGTGCTTGGTGGCGTGGAGGGTCGGGGCTTCGCACAACTAATGACAGAGTTACCGTATGAACGCACGATACTCGGTGTCTCGGGTGTTGCCGCGATTGAACGCGCTTTGCGTTTGACGGTGGAGCATACGAAACAGCGCAAGGCTTTCGGACAGGCTTTAATAGAAATGCAGAACACCCGTTTTGTACTGGCTGAAATCAAAACCGAGGCCACGATTGCCCGCACCTTCATCGATCGTTGCATCGTCGATATGCTCGAAGGGCGCATGGATACTGAGCTGGCGTCGATGGCGAAATACTGGATATCTGATCTGCAATGCAAAGTGATCGATCAATGTCTGCAACTGTTCGGCGGTTATGGCTATATGCTTGAATATCCAATTGCGCAGATGTATGTCGATGCACGGGTGCAGCGCATTTATGGCGGCGCGAATGAGATCATGAAAGAAATCATCGCCCGCGGCCTGTAAGCGGTTGCACTACAAAGCGATCAGAGTGTCGTCGTTCTGACAGAATCGCGTGTGCTGCTTGGTACGACGATGCGGAGCGTATGGCTGAAAACGCGACGCACCTTGCATCAGATAATCATTCTCCGGAGGCAGTATGAGTGGTCCATTAACTGGTTTGCGCATCATAGAAATGGTCGGGCTGGGGCCTTGCCCGTTTGCGGCGATGATGTTTGCCGACATGGGGGCGGAGGTGATACGCATAGATCGCCCACCGGTGCCCGGTGCGGCCAATCCATTTCCCATGCTGGGCACGAAATACGATGTGATGGCGCGCGGCAGGCGTTCGCTGGCGCTCGATCTGAAGCAGCCGCAAGACCGCGCAACTTTGCTGGAACTGGTCGGCAAAGCCGATGCGCTGATAGAAGGATTTCGTCCCGGCGTGATGGAAAGGCTGGGGCTGGGGCCGGACGTCTGCCTGCAGAAAAATCCGCGTCTGGTGTTTGGTCGCATGACAGGTTGGGGGCAACATGGTCCCTTAGCGCAAGTGGCGGGGCATGATCTGAATTACATCGCCTTGAGCGGCATGCTGTACGCGATGGGCCGCCCCGATACGCCGCCAGCACCGCCGCTGAATCTGGTGGGTGATTTTGGCGGCGGCGCGATGATGCTGGCGTTCGGCGTGGTGTGTGCGTTGCTGGAAGCAAAAACATCCGCGCGCGGCCAGGTCGTTGATGCGGCGATGGTCGATGGTGCATCTTTGCTCGGCGCGATGCTGTATGGCTTCCGTGCTTACGGCGTATGGAACGATCAGCGCGGTAGCAATATGCTGGATGGCGGCGCGCATTTTTACGATACCTACGCCTGCGCTGACGATAAATTCGTTTCGGTCGGTGCGATAGAACCGCAGTTTTATCAGTTATTGCTGCAACACGCAGGCATCACCGATCCCGCGTTTCAGCAGCAAATGCACACACCTGCCTGGCCGGAGCTGAAACAAAAATTAGCGGCGATTTTTGGCAGCAAAACCCGGGCTGAATGGTGCGCGATCATGGAAGGCACCGACATCTGTTTTGCGCCTGTGCTCGACATGGCCGAGGCACCGCAGCATCCGCATAATCTGGCGCGGCAGAATTTTATTGAGGTCGATGGCGTGACGCAGCCAGCACCAGCGCCGCGCTTCAGCCGCAGCGTGCCGGATGTGCCGCAGCCACCTGCGCAGCCCGGGCAGCACAGCCAGGACATTCTGCGTGATTGGGGTGTTGCGCCAAACAACTCGGTAACTAGCGCGAGCTGATTTGAATGCTGCTCCGGCTGTCGTCTGACCTCCAAAGATACCCGGAAAATGAAGAAAAACAGGGAGTATCTGCCGTTTTCGCTTTCATCTCCTTATAAATAAAGGGCTTTGAAATATACTGGGGGGAGTATATTTAAGCCATTTTTGACGTTTTACAGATGGTATGCGGGCAAATTCTGCCCTTGTTGCTGGCTGGCGCTACCGGTGTCCCCGGAGTTGATGCGTCTCTCTATGGCTGATTTTGGACGACAGAATCTGCGGTCTCTTCAGCCGGTTCCAGAATATTCTTCGTCACCGCGCAAGACGCGACGCCCGCCATCGTGAAACTGCAACTAAACAGTAACTAAATGCGTGTTCAACGGGAACTATTTGCCTGTTTTTCGTATCCGATAGACGCCAAATATCATCTGCGCTCAGCCGGTTTCTGCATTTGTGCGAAACAACGGTGGACGAAGGTGAACTGAAAAAAATCAACAGGGAGAAAATTGATGCGTGTTTCCAGACTTTTGCCGGGTGCACTGGCAGTCATGATGTGTTTTCCGGCGGTATCTTTCGCAGCCGATGCTGAAAAAACAGCCGTTGCTGACGCTAAAGCTGAAAAAAAAGCGGATGCCGACAAGAAAAAATGGGATGTGAATAATCCACCCGGTGAAAAACAAACGGTGAATATCGATACCCGCAGCGGCACCTGGATGAGTGTCGATGTCAGCCCCGACGGCAAGCAAGTGGTGTTTGATTTACTCGGCGATATTTACAGCCTGCCGGTCGGTGGTGGCGAGGCGAAAGCACTCACGCATTCGGTTGCTTGGGAAATGCAGCCGCGTTTTTCGCCTGATGGCAAACACATTGCGTTTATGTCGGATGCCGGTGGCGGCGATAATGTCTGGGTCATGGATGCCGATGGCAGCAACCCGCGTGCCGTTTCCAAAGAAGATTTCCGCCTGTTGAATAATCCGGTCTGGCATCCGGATGGCAACTACATCGCCGCCCGCAAACATTACAGCGGCACGCGTTCGCTGGGTTCGGGTGAAATCTGGATGTATCACACCAGCGGTGGTGCAGGCATACAACTGAATGAAAAACCGAACTGGCAAAAAGATCTGGGCGAACCGGCATTTTCGCCAGACGGTCGTTACGTCTATTATTCGCAAGACACGACAGGCGGCACGTCGTTTGAATATAACAAAGATTCCAACGGGCAGATTTATCAGATTTTCCGTAAAGATTTGCAGGATGGTAAAGTCAAAGCCATCGTCAGCGGCCCCGGTGGTGCGGTGCGCCCTGTGCCTTCGCCGGATGGCAAATACCTCGCCTTCGTGCGCCGTGTGCGCAATCAATCCACCTTATTCCTGAAAAATCTGGACACTGGCGCGGAAACTGCCGCCTGGCCAGAGCTGGAACGCGATATGCAGGAAGCCTGGGCGATCCACGGCGTGTATCCTGCGTTTGCGTGGATGCCGGGCAGTAAAGAAATTGTGGTCTGGGCGAAGGGTAAATTGTGGCGTCTCGATCCGTTTGCAGGTAAGGCAAATGAGATCGCTTTCCATGTCAAAGATACGCGTGAAATTCGTCCGGCATTACGTTTCGCGCATGAGGTCGCACCGGATCAGTTCGATGTGCATCAGCTGCGCTGGGTGAATGTTGCACCTGCGGGCGACAAAGTGATTTACTCGGCGCTGGGTCATTTATATGTCCGCGATTTACCGAATGGCACACCACGTCGCCTGACGAAACAAACCGAGAATTTTGAATATTTCCCCAGCTTTTCCCGCGATGGCAAAAGCGTGGTTTACACCACCTGGAATGATCAGAAGCTTGGCACGGTGAAGGTGCTGGATATCGCATCAGGTAAAGAAACCCTGATCACGAAAGCACCGGGTAAATATGTGCAGGCACGTTTTTCACCGGATGGTAAGCAAGTCGTTTTTGTGAAGGCCAGAGGCGGTTACCTGACCACGCCGTGGTATGCGGTTGAAACGGGCGTGTATATCGCGAATGCCGATGGTAAATCTGCACCGGTGCTGGTGACCGATGACGGTAGTGCGCCGCAGTTCGGCAAAGACAGCAGCGCCGTGTATGTGAGCCGCACCAAATACACCGGCGAAGTCGATTGGACAACATCGCTGGTACGTGTGCCTTTGGATAAATCGCCGGAACAGGCGGTGGCAAAGAGTGAATTTGCCGGTGAGTTTGCGATCTCGCCAGATGGCGAGTGGCTGGCATTCGGCGAGCGTTTCCATGCGTACGTGACGCCGCTGCCGCTGGCGGGCAAGCCGATCACGATAGGCCAGAAAATGGATGCGCTGCCAGTCAAACAGCTGGATGTGAATGCTGGTCAATATCTGCATTGGTCGGGCGATAGCAAGAAAATTCATTTTGCGCTGGGCGATGAATTGTTCACCCGCGATCTGAAAGATGCCTTTGCTTTCGTGCCCGGTGCGCCGAAAGAGCTGCCGAAATTCAGTGAAAACGGCTTGAAGATAGGCTTTGCGCAAAAGGCCGATAAACCTGCCGGTGTGACTGTGATTTCCGGCGCAAAAATTGCGACCATGAAAGGCGATGAAGTGATAGACGATGGCCGCATCGTCATCAAAGATAATCGCATTGTGCAGATAGGCAAAGCGTCAGAGGTAGCGACGCCTGCCGGTGCAACCGTGATTGATGCGAAAGGCAAAACGATATTGCCGGGCATCGTGGATGTGCATTGGCATGGCGGCATGGGTGAGGGCGGCATTATCCCGCAACAAAGCTGGATCGATTATGCGTCGCTCGCTTTCGGTGTGACGACGATACATGATCCGTCGAACGACACTAATGATATTTTCACGCACAGCGAATTACAAAAAGCCGGGGAAGTGGTGGCGCCACGTATTTTTTCCACCGGCACAATTCTGTACGGCGCAAAAGGCAATTTCAGCGCTGTGGTGAATAGTCTGGATGATGCGATGACGCATCTGAAACGCCTGAAAGCGGCAGGTGCGATCTCGGTCAAAAGCTATAACCAGCCACGCCGCGAACAGCGTCAGCAGATTCTGGAAGCCGCACGGCAGACTGGCATGATGGTGGTGCCAGAAGGCGGCTCGCTATTTCAGCACAATATGACGATGGTGGTTGATGGTCATACCGGTGTCGAGCACGCGCTGCCAGTGGAAAAAGTCTATGACGACGTGAAGCAGTTGTGGTCGCAGACCAAGGTCGGTTACACCCCGACACTCGGGGTTGCTTATGGCGGTCTGGATGGCGAACATTACTGGTATGCGCGTACCGATGTCTGGAAGCATCCTATCCTGTCTAAATACGTGCCGCGCTCGGTATTGCAACCGCGCAGCGTTCGGCGTGTCACTGCGCCGGAAGAAGACTTCAATGTTTTCCGCGCAGCAGAAACCGCCGTAGCGCTGCAAAAAGCGGGCGTTCCCGTGAATCTGGGAGCACACGGTCAGCGTGAAGGTCTGGCGGCGCATTGGGAAATGTGGACGCTGGTACGCGGCGGCATGACGCCGATCGAAGCGATCCGCAGCGCCACGATTAACGGCGCGCGCTACCTCGGTCTGGATAAAGATGTGGGCTCGCTGGAACCGGGCAAACTGGCCGATCTGATGGTGATCGATGGCGATGTGCTGAAAGACATCCGCCAGTCTGACCGCATTACTCAAGTGATGATCAATGGCCGTTTATACGATACCGCCAGCATGAACGAAACCGGCGCAAGCAAAAAAGCCCGCAAGCCATTCTTCTTTGAAGGTATCAACGGCGCGAACGTGCCGGTGGAAGCCAATGATTATTCACATAATCATGCAGAAGAATAAGCTGCCGAGCTGCCGTTCCGTAAAAAATGAATGCAATGAATGAAAGGCATTCCAGTCAGCGAAAGAAGTGAAAAAAGCCGGTGTTGCAAATACACCGGCTTTTTTTTGAGATTTATTTTCCCAGCATACGCAGCAAGGTTTTATCTTTATCGACAATGTGATGTTTGAGTGCGCCGGCAATATGTAAAACCAAAAGACATATCAACAGATAGCTGATGTATTGATGACCAGCCTGACCGAATTTATATCCGGCTTCCCAGATCGGAAGAACTTCATTGAGGTGTTGCGGGTCTGGATTTTCCTTCACGATTTCCAGCCCGAAAATTCCAAAGCCATGTCCGCTGAAACCCGAGTGCATCATACCGAACACGGGAATCAGAACGCTGCCGATGATTAAACCCCAGTGCGTAATTTTTCCTAAAAACTTCTCAACTGGACGATAGTGCCCAGCCGGATGCGGCCAGCCATTCACCGCTCTCCATATTACACGAAAAATAATCAACATCGACAGCAATAAGCCTATCGATTTATGCAGGTCGTAGAGATTCCACAGCTCATTTTTCGTCATGATGATGCCCACGCAAAGCAGCGCGACCATACCGAGTGCGATCAGCCAATGCAATACGCGGCTGGTTTTACTTAATCTGTCTGGCTGGTCTTTGGATAAAAAGGAATTCGACATGCTTGTGAACTTTCAGATAATGATTCGGAAGGGCGATCATATCTGAAATTTGCTGTGCCATTAGACAGCGGTGTATTCCTGCACGTGATGTGATACGAACGATAGGTCGTGACGATCTTCTCGTGAAGATAATTGTTTAGTCAGAGTACGGTCTGGGTGGATCAATATAGCGTGCGTATTTTTCAATAAAAAAAGCATGCCTGAGCATGCCTTTTTTTATGATGGATTGCGCGGGGCAATCAATGCATCAGAATGCGTATTGAGCGCCAACGGAGAAGTTAGAGATCGTTACTTTTGCGCCGTCGACGTCAGCAACTTTTGCATCGCGACGTTCGTATTCAGCGCGCAGGCTGACATTGTTTGTGAGTTGATAAGTCACACCCAAGCCTGCAACTGCTTGAGCGGAGTTTTTGGACAGGGAGCCTTTCAGTGTGCCGTAAGACGCATTGACTTCGCCTTTGATGTAGCCAACGCCCAATTTAGCGAAGCCAACGAAACCATTGACTGGTGTAGTTTTGAATACGCCAACGAGGTCAACGCCGCTTGCTTTGAATTCACCTTTGAGGCCGCTGTCACTTGCGCTTGCTTTGCCCAGAGAGAAGTAGCTGGCTTCTACAGCGATGTTAGGGTACAGATCCAGTCCGCCCAGCAATTTAAATGCTGTGTCTGTTTTATCGCACTGAGCGGCACCTTGGCAGTCTACATTCCATCTTGCCTGACCAACTGTGCCGCCAACATAAGCTTGTGCGGATGCGCTTGCGCTCATAGCGAAACCAGTAGCGAGCAGAGCTGCAGCGATAATATTTTTCTTAATCATGTGTAAAATTTTTTTTTTATAGGGATAAGTAAGTGATGTGCCTGAACGTATCTGGCATCACCGGAATCTGACGTTGATTCAAGTCAATTTCATTAAATAAACGCCAATAAACATTTTACATTTTTAACATTGTTGTCGCAAATGTAATTATTGTGTTGCCTGCAATGTGTATGTTTGAAGCAACTAGTTTGTTTTGAAGAGTCCTTAATTTTGGCAAATAAAAAAATAATGGTCTTTTTTTTGTCATTGAGGTAGATATTTTTGCTGCAATGCAGTATATTGGAACTGTCTCCTCCAACACCTCATAGGTTTTGGATTTAAGCCCGCAAATGCGGGCTTTTTTTTCGCCAGTGAATTTCTTGGTTTGTAAAATCAGAGCTTGTGAGCGCCTGATTTTTCTTATTTTATTGCAGTGCACCAAAGTGATGTTCAAATTGGTGCATTCCGACTTTAATTTCCTGTCTTGTGTTTGGATGGAATATTTGATGTCCATCTTGGTGCGTTCTGTGCTTTTATTTTGTTGGCTGTGTTTTTGCCGCTGCGCTGTTTTTTTGTGAAATGCGTCAAATTCGCCCGCCATTACGCCTTTTGTAGTCTGGTCTGGATAAACAATGGCATCGGTGGCGTTGCCGATGAGAAGAAGCACAATCATCGATAGTGACGAGGCGCATTTTTTTTGAATCATAACGGTGACCGGGGAAAAAAGATGTCAAAAAACATGCAATACTGCATTTTTTAATAAAACAGATAACGAGACATGAGCATCCAGCCGAAAGAATTCATCGTCAACAAAAGCCACTTGCCCGAATCCAGATTTGTCCCTCTGCGTGTGCCAACGCTGGGCGAGCTGCAAGACGGACAGGTGTTGCTGCAGATAGACCGTTTTGCCTTCACCTCCAATAATGTCACCTACGCCGCTTTTGGCGAGGCCATGCAATACTGGAATTTCTTTCCTACGGAAGATGGCTGGGGTAATATCCCGGTCTGGGGTTTTGCCGATGTCATCGCGTCCAAAGCCGACGGTGTGCAGGTTGGTGAGCGTTTTTATGGCTACTACCCAATGGCGTCGCATCTGACCGTGAATGCTACCCGCGTCTCAGACGCTGGTTTTATGGATGGGGCAGAACACCGTCAGGCGATGCACGGTTTGTACAACCATTACGTCAGAACCACGACCGACCCTGGTTACACCAAAGAATCGGAAGACGTGCAGGTGCTGCTGAGGCCGCTGTTTATCACATCGTTCATGATTGACGATTTTCTCGATGACAACCAGTTTTTCGGTGCGCAATCGGTGCTGATTTCGAGTGCCTCCAGCAAAACGGCGTATGGCCTCGCGTTCATGCTTTCGCAGCGCAAGGACAAAGCCTGCAAGGTGATCGGTCTGACCTCGGCAGCGAATCTGGACTTCGTCCGCAATATGGGGATTTACGATCAGGTCATCAGCTATGATCAGGTCGCCACACTGGCAGCCGATCAGGCCGTGGTGTATGTCGATATGGCGGGCAACGGGCAGTTGCGCAGCCAGTTGCATCATCATTTCGGCGACAACATGAAATACAGCTGCGCCGTCGGCGGCACGCACTGGGACGAACTCAGCGGCGCATCCGGTTTGCCGGGTGCCAGACCAACCCTGTTTTTTGCTCCGGCACAAATCAAAAAACGCATGACAGACTGGGGCCCGGGCGGCGTACAGAAACGCCTTGCAGACGCATGGCAAGCCTTCATGCAACCCGTCATGGCGGCTGAAAAACCGTGGATGCAGGTTAGCCACGGTTACGGCGAAGCCGATGTGCGTCAGGTCTATGAAGCCATGCTGAGCGGCGCTGCCCGCCCGGATCAGGGGCATGTGCTGTCGCTGTGCCGCCCGCTGGATTAGACGAATTTCATAACTAATCTTTTCAGAGTGCAGGTAAGTCCCCCAATTTCCTGCCTCTTATTTTTTTGTACTAACCGCGTTGGCTGGCAGCCTCAGGTGCTTTCCATACCCTTTTTCAGTCCTTCAAACCCTGAAAATATACTCCCCGGGGTATATCTGCAAGCCCAATGTTTATGCTGAGATTTGAGGTGTTTTATAAAAAACAGGGGGGAGTATGTACAATAAGAGCGTTTTCCCCGCGGGTTCGGGTGCATGCGTCTGCGCGCCTAACTGATGTGATGCCCCGACGTATTTGAGCATGCGACAAACGTAGGCAGGTTCCTGTTGTTATACTGTACTTTTAATCAGTGTAATGAAAAAAAGCTATACCAGATAAGGTCTTGCGAGGCATTGGAACTTGTTGCTTATTTTTCATCTATCTGATATTTTGCCAATTTGCACTTTAAAACAAGTTAGACATTACCGATATGAGCTACGACCTGTACTTCAAGCCTCGAAACGGTTCTTTCAGTGAAGAACTCTTTCATGCCTACTTTCGCGAAAGGCCAAACTACAAATGCGAGGGGTCTCAGGCGTGGTACGGCAATGAAGATACTGGGGTCTATTTCGTGTTCGAACTTCAGACAGAGCAACTGCCTGAAGAAGATGACGATGAGCTGCTTGAGCATTTTCCTGTCGCGCTAAACATCAACTACCTGCGGCCAAGTTACTTCATTTTCGAAGCAGAGCCCGAGGTAACTGCGTTCGTCAAACACTTCGATCTTCTCGTCTCAGACCCACAAATGGAAGGCATGGGTGACGGTGAATACAACGCAGAAAAACTCTTGTCCGGGTGGAATTGCGGAAACGAATTCGGATACACATCCATCCTGAAAGATGAAAACAACAGAAGCGGCATTTCTCACCTTCCCGCCGAACAGCTTCACAACGCGTGGCGGTGGAACTGGTCACGCACTCAAGTACAGGCACGTGTTGGCGAGTCAAAATTCGTGCCCTGTATCATGTTTATGAACCTGGGTGGGACAACCGTAACGGCAGCCGTCTGGCCTGATGGCATTCCTGTGGTCGTTACACGCGTTGACTATCTTTGCGTCCCCCGCAAAGAACTCGCGCCTACAAAGTTTTTCCGTAAGAAGGAAGACACAACATTCGTTGCATGGAATGAGGCGCTTCCGGTTCTGCTTAAGCATGGGACGCAGAACGGAGATGGCTCAATCAGCTTGAATTACATGACACCACCTTCAGATGTGGTGAAATTTGTTCAGTCACTGCCTACCGAAAGCAGAGTCATCGCAGGCTTATCTGCAGACAGGGTGCTGGATCGTGAGATCTATGAGCGCAGCATTGTCTAACCATTCCGTCGAGAGGGACTGCCCACAAGCTGCGCTTGCGGGTTCCCTTCGCGGCTTCGCCGCTCCGGCGGCCCCTCACGTCAAACGTTAGGTGTCTTCAATCATGCTGAACTGCTATCTCACAAAACGCTGGGGCGGAACTATTCAAAATCCACAACCCGGCGATCTCGCAAGCGCACTCAACGAGCTATCCCAAAACGACCAAGAGCATCCTGATTGTTCACTCAATACAGAAGAAGGTTGGTCTCTTTCAGTGTTTGAAAGTGGCCTCGTCGTATTCGAGAATATTGAAACAGGTGAAGGCCCAAAGCACATGCATGCAGTGCCACGAAACGTTGCGCTTGAGTTATGGCAGTTGCTCCAAGCAAATGAAATGTCACTTCTTCAGCAAAAACCATGGGGCGAGGGCTATGGCAACACCTAACATTGCGGTCAAGGCCGCTACGGCCTGCGGCCTCCGCTGGACGTCCCGCAAGCGGGCCGCCCCTTACTTACAACGTTAGGTTTACTTCTATGCGTCATCGCTGGCTCATCTTCGTCCCGTTGCCTGCACTCCTGACGCTCGTCTTCTTTTCGGCCAGCATTACCCAGTGGTATTTCGAGAGGGTAGAGCGCCCTCAACTCCTCGCTCCTGGCGCAGGCTACGTTGCCAAAGGCTCGTTCCAGCCCACTAGCGCCGAGCACGCCCCGGCAGAATACGACCTGGCCTCCAAGGAGCGGCTGCGTGAAGACATCAAAGAGAGGTATGTCAGTGCCGAGGGAAACACGACTGCGGTCCTCTATTCGGAGGGGAAGTGGATATCCACAGAAACAGAGTGCAGGTCCCGCTCTCGCCAGTTCTATTTCACGCTTGCCGGGTTCTTGCTCTTTGGGATCGGTACATTGCTTCAGTCCATACGTACAGGTCAATGGTTCTACCTCCCCGGTAGGTCCCGTCCTTCATCAATCGGCGGGAGCTTGTGCTAATTGTCTATGGCGGCTCAATCTTCATCGCAACAATGCTGGCGCCTGGCGCTCCGTGCGTCGGGTAAACCTCACCCCTCCGTCAAGGGGACGTCTTGCGCCAAGCCGCAAGCCGCCCCTTACGTCGAACGTTAAGTACCAATCATGTCACCTGATTTACTGCCATCCATTCCAAAAATACGCCGGGTCACGCAATCGCTTGCGATGCTGGATGCGATACTTTGTCCGGAATGGGAATATCGCTACTACAGCTTTGATCGCCATTGGGGGCAGGGTGAAGAAATGGCCTCGATGCGGAACGGGTGCGGCGATGACTGGTTCTTGCTGCTGGATGCTGCCGGGGCGGCGCTCAAGGGTTATGCACATGAACTGGCCGATGATGCCGGGCTTCCTCACAACATTCAGGCGCAGGTACCAGCGAATTTTGCGTCATTTTTGCAGGAGCTGGCATTTTCTATGGAATGCGCAACTTTTTGCTACTGGCGACAAACGGGCGATGTGGGCTGGAGTAAGGTCAGCAGCAGTTTAGGTCACGATGGTTCTGACGACATGCTTGCGCTGATCGTGTCGTCGCCCGCCGCCTATCAAGTGTGGGCGGAAGAGTATTACGAGCTTGCTGTGTCGCTTGCAGCGGTAGAGGCGCTGTTTTCTCATCAGCCGCTTGATGATGCTGTCATTCTGGCGCTGAATCCTGATGGCGATTTAAGTGCAGTCTATGCCGAGGCTGAGGTAATTGGCTACCCGACGAACGTCGTCTGACGTGTCTTATAGCCTGCCGACAAAAGAAAAAGCCCTGCGTCAAATATTTGATGCAGGGCTTTTTTAACGATGTGTATTGAGCGTATTGAGCGCTTGTGCCGTTACGGATTTTGCAGGGCTTTTCTGACTTGCTTCAGGAAAGCCGGATCAGACGTGCCGATTTTCTGTGTGCGCCCCACAATTTTTCCATTGCCATCCAGCAGTATCATGGCTGTGGTGTGATTGAATTCCCCATCTTCCAGCAGACGGTATTGAATGCCCAGTGCAGCCGCAATCTTGCGGACGCTGGCAGGGTCGGTACGGGCAATGGTCCAGTATTTTGAATTCAGTTCATGCTTGCTGGCAACCGATTGCAGTGCCTGCGTATCGTCGCGTGCCGGATCGAAGGTGATCAGCATCATGGACAGATTGTCGCGCTCTGCCGAGGTCAGGTCTTTTTCCACCAGACGCATCGATTCGATCAGCATAGGGCAGACGAATTCACATGAGTTATAAAACATGCTGACCAACACAGGTTTGCCGCGCTTGTCTGCCAGATTGAAGGATTCGTTATTCTGATTGCTCAGCGTGGCAGCAATCTTATAAACCGAATTACCGGGCAGGGGTTTGGCATTTGCGGTGGCGGTGCTGGTGACGCTGGCGCTGGTGCTGGAAGCGGAACCGTCAGCTGTTTGTGCCTGCACGGAGGTGGCTGATGCCAGCAAAAGACAGCTTGCCGAGAACAGCAGACCGGTAGTCAATGAGTTGAGTCGTTTCATGGTTTTTCCTGAGGTAGGTTTTTTGCACAGCGAAAACCCAGTTGTCGCGTCGTGTTGGCGCCATTCATGGCGGACAGCAAGGCAACGCGCATGAGTATGGCAAAGTTATCTCTATCCTGCAGGCTGATTGCTCCGGCTCCGCAGTACTGTAATTGATCAGGGTCGCCCTGATTACGGCTGTCTGCACTGACCAGCAAGGCATTGAAGTCGTCCACCCATTCCCAGATCAGGCCATGCATATTGCTGATGCCGTAATAATTGGGCGCACCACCGACTTTGGCCGGATTAGAACTGCCGGGTTGGGAATACCAGGACAGAATTTTTGCCCGCCATTTCGGATCTTTGCGCGCGTCGGCGTGAGTTTCGTCGGCCGCTGCGACATATTCCCATTCATACCAGGAAGGAAGCCGTCCGCCTTCGGATTCGCAGTATGCCTGGGCGGCAAACCAGCTGACCTGTGTTACCGGAGTATCCGCCTGACTGGCTTCGGGGCCGGTGTCAGGTATCTGGCTGAGGTAACTCTCATCCGCAAAAATACTGGGGATATTGGCTTTTTCCCATTCAGGGTGTGCTTTGGTAAATGCAAAAAACTCTGCCGTTGTGACTGGTTGCGTGCGCAGATAAAACGCATTGATTTTGACGGGAAGATTGCTGAGGCCGCGTCCGGCAGACAGCACACTATCGATGCTGCCTGCCGGAATGGTCTGATAATTTTCTACCGATTCTGCCTGAGCTATCCCTCTGATTGATAGCAGTGACGCCACGATCAGCAAGGGAATTCCGAAGGAAACCCGTAAGTTTGCCAGCACTGTGGATGTATTACCTGGTCTGGACAAAGTACTCAACGGGTTCTCCGGTGGAAAGTAAATCAAGTTCAGTAGCTATTCAATCTATGCGCAATATCTACCTGGTATTGGCGATCAGTGTTCAGCCGACGCTTTTACCGGGGTTTTCGCACGGATGGCCTTCACATCATCGCTCTTGATCTGGCCGCCTTTGTTATCCCAGCTGTTGAGGATATACGTCAGGATATTGGCGACTTCGTCATCATTTAACTGATTCATCGGCGGCATCACAGAGTTAAATTCGCTGCCATTGACTGTGACTTTGCCACTGAGTCCCTGTAGCACTACTTTGATCGCACGCTGATGATCGGCGTTCAGGTAATCTGATTTTGTCAGAGGAGGAAAGACGCCCGGCAAGCCAGCACCATTGGATTGATGACAGACTGAGCAGGTGCCTTCAAACAGGGCTTTTCCTGCCAGCACCTGATCTTGCAATGTCAGTGTGCCACTGGCTGCATTGGCTGTCGCTTTGGTGACGGCAGCCAGGTTAGGGCCGGCACGGTCACCCAGGTAAACCGCATCGACCTCTTTACCGGAATAGATGGCTTTATTTTCCGGCCCATCCACTTTGATAATAGCCAGTGCACCCTTGTTGAATGCACGGAAGATGGAGTGATCTACCATCACGAAGCTACCCGGAACTTTGGTTGTGTATTCCACGACCGCAGCACCACCAGCCGGGATCAGCGTAGTTTGTACATTTTTCTGGAAATTAGTACCGCCTTCAAAACGTACCTTGTCGAAAATCGCACCGATCACATGGAAGCTTGACACCAGATTTGGGCCGCCATTACCGACGAACAGGCGGATTTTTTCATTGGTTTTAGCTTTGAGTGCCTTGTCGCCAGTCAGCGCGCCTTCAGCACCATTGAACAGAACGTAAGTTGGTCTTTCGTCGATGGCTTTTTCCATGTCAAATGGTTGCAGGCCTTTTTCACGGTATTTGCCGGTGGTGTAGAAGTCACCTTGCATGACGTAGTACTCGTGATCGACAGCAGGTAATCCTTCTGGTGGCTCTACTAAGATCAAACCATACATACCGTTACCGATGTGCATACCGACCGGAGCAGTTGCGCAGTGATAGACGTAAATGCCTTCATTGAGGGCTTTGAAAGAGAATTGGGATTCATGTCCAGGTGCAGTGAAGCTGGATGCTGCGCCGCCGCCAGGGCCTGTCACGCCGTGCAGGTCAATATTGTGTGGCATTTTGTTGGCAGGATGATTCTTCAGGTGAAATTCAACGGTGTCGCCCTGACGAACGCGGATAAAGCTCCCCGGAACCGTGCCACCAAATGTCCAGAAGGTGTAGCTCACCCCTTCAGAAATGGGCATTTCTTTCTCGATGACCTCCAGATTGACAATCACTTTTGCCGGATATTTTCTTTTAATCGGTGGCGGAACATTCGGCGGGCTGGTTAATATAGCCTGAATAGGCATACCCTGCGGTGCGCCAAAATCACCGGTGGATTTTGCAGCGGCTTTAACATTACCTGCAGCACTGGCGACAGGGGCGGTGATCAGGGTTGTGACCATTGCCAGCATTGCACAAGCCGTTTTAATTATGAGCTTCATATAAATACCTCTCAAATGATGATGGGACGTGCTGCAAAATTTTCCGGGGAGCTGCCATTTCTGTATTGCTCTGGAAAACTGGTGTCGACATCGGTGTTGGTATAAAAAGTACTGTCCGGAATGGTTACCGGTCTGATCCAGCCGAATCTCAGAGTAAAGCAAAGTGATTGCTGCAGCTATACGTCGTTAGGAGGATGTCGTTCTATAGAATGGGGGATGAAGCATATCTTTGATGCGCCTCACAGGTGGTATGCGGACAGATGGCAGAATGCATACTCACAGATACAGTTTTCCCTCGTAAAAACACTATGTGTATCCTGTTTCGCGACGCATGTATGTCAAAATGACGCCTGACTGCATTGTCTTGTGTTGCACAACCGCATCAATGCAATGTCTTACTTATTGATAACTATCCGGAGTCATACCATGTTTCAGCACGTTGAAGCCTATCCTGGCGATCCTATCTTATCTTTGAATGAAGCATTTGGTAAAGATCCGCGGCCAAATAAAATTAATTTATCCATTGGCATTTATTTCGACGATGCAGGAAAAATCCCGATGTTGCCATCAGTGCGTGCTGCGGAGCTGAAAGTGGTGGCTGAGGCGGGGGCACGTCCTTATTTGCCGATGGAAGGCGCGGCGAATTTCCGCACAGCGGTTCAGCATTTGTTGTTTGGTGCCGAGCATGCGGCGGTCAAGGCTGGTCGTATTGTGACCTTGCAGACAGTGGGTTCCAGCGGTGGTCTGAAAGTCGGCGGCGATTTTATACATCGTTATTTTCCTGGTTCTGTAATGCTGGTGAGTGACCCGACCTGGGATAATCACCGCGCCGTGTTTGAGGGCTCTGGAATCACGGTTAAAACATATCCATACTATGACGCTGCGACTGGCGGCCTGCGTTTTGACGCGATGCTGGAAGCATTGAAGGCAGCAGAAAAGAAAAGCATCGTCTTGTTGCATGCATGCTGCCACAACCCGACCGGCGTTGATCTGACGCAGGCGCAATGGCAGGCCCTGGTGCCAGTGCTGAAAGAGCGCGAGCTGATCGCTTTCCTCGATCTGGCTTATCAGGGTTATGGCGATGGTATAGAGGAAGACGCTTATGCAGTGCGCTTGCTGGCCGATGAAGGCTTAAGCTTCTTTGTCGCGAATTCATTCTCCAAGAGTATGAGTTTGTATGGTGAGCGTTGCGGTGCATTAAGCGTGGTTTGCCCGGATGCGGCGCAGGCGGTGAATGTGCTTGGTCAGATGAAGGCAACGATACGTCGCAATTATTCGAATCCGCCTCTGCATGGTGGCCAATTAGTGGCGCGTGTGTTGACAGACCCTGAATTGCGTCCGATGTGGGAAGCAGAGGTGGTTGCGATGCGTGACCGTATTCAGTTAATGCGCCGTCAGTTGCATGATGTGCTGAGTGCAAAATTGCCAGGCCGCGATTTCAGCTACTTCCTGACGCAACGCGGTATGTTCAGCTACACCGGTCTGACTGCGGAACAATGTGATCGTCTGAAAGACGAGTTCGGCGTGTATCTGGTGCGCTCGGGCCGTATGTGCGTCGCTGGTCTGAATACTGGCAATGTGGAAGCAACGGCGAAGGCAATTGCGGCCGTGCTGAGTTAATGAGGTTATGTCCGGTGCTGCTCGGTTTTGCTGAATACTGCTAAATACTGAGCATCATGCTCGCAAATAAAAACGGCGCCGTTGAGCGCCGTTTTTATTTGTCTGCAGGGCTGTGTTGTGGGACTACTGTGTGTATCGTGGTCGCAGGCATTTTCAATAGCTGTGTGAACGCCGTTTTCAGGCTGGATTGGCTGCCCGTAGTCCATGCGGTGACGTCGGCGGTGTCACTGCTATGCGTTAGTAAATCCGTTTTGATGAGCCGTCGTTTTAATTGTTGCGCAACCGCCAATCCCGTATCAATGATGTGTATTTGCCTGCCCGGTTCTGAGGTTTGCGCAATCACGTCGTTGATGAGAGGGGTAACGAACGGGTAATGCGTGCAGCCGAGCACAATGGCATCCGCACCGGCATTCAATAATGCCGTCACGTATTTCTGTACCAGTGAGTAGGTGGCAGCAGAATGCAGTTCGCCTTTTTCTATCTGACTCGCAAGTCCTATGCAGGCCTGTTGTTCTACTTTGACGCCGGTCGTCTGCGTCAGATGATCGCGCAGATCCTGAAATTTTTTGCTGCGCAAAGTGCCTTGTGTCGCGAGGACGCCGATGATGCCGGATTGACTCAGCGCTGCCGCAGGTTTTAAGCCGGGTTCAATGCCGACGATAATCAGATCAGGGTGGCGCTGACGCAGTCGTTGTATCGCCGCTGCGGTCGCCGTGTTGCACGCAACAACCAGCGCTTTGATGTGATGTTGCAAGAGGAAATCGGTAATCGCGAGGCTGCGATCAATAATGACGGCTTCCGGTTTTTCTCCGTAAGGCGCAAAGCCGGAGTCGGCAAAATAAATCAGGGATTCTTGCGGCAGTGTCTGACGGATATGCTGCGACACCGATAAGCCGCCAACGCCGGAATCAAACACACCGATTGGCGCATCAGGGGCAAATGGCATACGTGGTTTTCATGAAAAAGGACTGAGGCAGAATTGTGCTAGCGACTCGCTGTCTGGTCTTATTCTGCTTCAGTCCTGTGGTGATTAGCTTAGGAAACTGCGGATATTACTGAACCGGAATGATGCCGATTTTTGCCTGCCATTCTTTAGGACCGGTGTTATGCACCGAAGTCCCGTTGGAATCGACCGCCACAGTGACCGGCATATCCACCACGTCAAATTCATAAATCGCTTCCATGCCCAGATCGGCAAAGCCAACAACCTTGGCAGATTTGATTGCTTTTGAGACCAGATACGCCGCGCCGCCGACTGCCATCAGATAAGCCGATTGATGTTTCTTGATCGATTCAATCGCGACCGGGCCACGTTCCGCTTTACCGATCATCGAGATCAGACCAGTTTTTTCCAGCATCATGTCGGTGAATTTATCCATGCGTGTTGCCGTGGTTGGGCCAGCCGGGCCAACTGCTTCATCGCGCACAGGATCAACCGGGCCAACGTAGTAAATTACGCGGTTGGTGAAATCAACTGGCAGCGATTCACCTTTGGCCAGCATGTCCTGAATGCGCTTGTGCGCAGCATCGCGGCCGGTCAGCATTTTGCCGTTTAACAGCAAAGTCTGACCTGGTTTCCATGAAGCGACTTCCGCTTTTGTCAGTGTGTTCAGATCCACGCGCTTGGATTTTTCTGTATCCGGTGTCCAGTGAACATCGGGCCAGTCAGACAGTTTCGGTGGTTCGATATAAGTCGGGCCAGAACCGTCGAGTACGAAGTGCGCATGACGTGTTGCCGCACAGTTAGGAATCATCGCAACTGGCTTAGATGCAGCGTGCGTCGGATACATATTGATCTTGACGTCGAGCACTGTCGTCAGACCACCCAGACCTTGCGCGCCTATGCCAAGTGCATTGACCTTGTCGAACAACTCGATACGCAATTCTTCCAGCTTGTTTTGCGGGCCGCGCTTTTTCAGTTCGTACATGTCGATGTCATCCATCAGGGATTCTTTCGCCATCAGCATAGCTTTTTCGGCTGTACCGCCGATACCTATGCCCAGCATACCTGGCGGACACCAGCCTGCACCCATGGTTGGCACGGTTTTCATGACCCAGTCGATCAGGGAATCAGATGGGTTCAGCATCACGAATTTGGTTTTGTTTTCAGAGCCGCCGCCTTTGGCTGCGACTTTGACATCAACGGTATTGCCCGGAACCAGTTCCATGTGGACCACGGCTGGTGTGTTGTCTTTGGTATTTTTACGTTCAAACTGAGGGTCAGCAACGATGGATGCGCGCAGCTTGTTATCGGCATTGTTGTAGCCTTGACGCACGCCTTCGTTCACGGCATCAATGATGGAGCCGGAAAAACCTTCAAAACGCACGCCCATACCGATTTTCAGGAATACGTTGACGATGCCGGTGTCCTGGCAGATCGGGCGGTGGCCTTCAGCGCACATGCGCGAGTTTGTCAGAATCTGCGCAATCGCATCTTTCGCGGCAGGGCTTTGTTCTGCTTCATAAGCACGCGCCAGATGGGCAATGTAATCAGCAGGATGGTAGTAACTGATGAATTGCAGGGCTGCAGCAACGGATTCGATCAGGTCGTCTTGTTTAATGACTGTCATGATGTGGCTCTTGGCTAGGTGAATGAAAAAAGCGAGGGTTCTTTGCGCTGTATCTTTGCTGTACCGATATTGGCACAGCGAATATTGGCGCGGGTATCAACCAGTGATGTGGCGGAACCCCAATAAAGATGCGGATGTCCGGATGACTGCTCAGGAAGGCCGCATGAATATTGGGAGGCAGGGCACATGATTGGTTTGAGTTTGTGCGTTGTTATTAATGTTTAGCAGCGGCTTGCTGCGTCTTGGTCATAATCTGATCGCAGTAGGCGATTGCCATCGCAGACAGCAGAAACGCAATGTGTATTGCCGTCTGCGCGATGATCACTTCTGATTTGTAATTGCCGGCATTGATAAATGTTTTCAGCAAATGAATCGAGGAAATGCCGATGATCGCCATTGCCAATTTCACTTTCAGTACCGAAGCATTGACGTGCGACAGCCATTCCGGCTGATCCGGGTGTCCATCTAAACCGAGACGGGAAACAAATGTTTCATAGCCGCCGATAATCACCATGATTAACAGGTTGGAAATCATCACCACGTCAATTAATCCCAGCACCACCAGCATGATCGTGGTTTCTGTCAGTTTGGTCGGGCGATCACCGCCAGTGGAAACTGCATCAAGAATGTGTTGCAGCGCAGCTTGATTGCCAAGTGCAGCACCGATCAGGTCAACCAGTTCTACCCAGAAATGAAAGACATAAACGCATTGCGCAAGGATCAACCCGAGATACAGTGGTAGTTGTAACCAGCGGCTGAAAAATATCAGGTTAGCGAGTGGCGATAGTTTGCTATGGGTTTCTGGTGTTGACATGTGGTGTTCTCTTCGTCTCTTTAGGGCTTACGCAAAGCCGTCCCAGTGGCGTTATGGCTCCCGACCGACCTATTCGTACTGTCTTCGTCGCCATGCTTTGCCGGTACAACTTTGCGTAAGCCCTGTCTTTATCTGCCAGGTTGACATGAATGCAGGCGGTATTTTACATGGGCACTGACTGATCGTGTGAGAACGCTGGATTTGTTGAAGCGGTTTATTTTTGTGTGGCAACAGAGTGCGGCAGCAGATCGGCACGGCATAGCATTAGTGATGCCACTGCTGTTCTCGTTGTGATTGTTGTATTGTATGAGTGGCAGGATTTTACTGCAGATCTGCTGTAGTAAATTGGTATTGTTTTGGTATTGCTTGCGCTTGCAAACCGTAAGGCTTGAGTAAGTCTCCAAGTTTAAGGTTTGCCTATTACTTCGTTGATGATTTCAATCAAACTATAAAAATTGGAGACACGTATGTCAGACCTTAATACCGCCCAAAATTCAGCGTCAGATGTAAAAGCCGAATCCCGGATTTTCCCTCCGCCAGCCGCTTTCGCTGCGAATGCAACGATTTCCGGCATGGATGCTTACCACGCGATGTGCAAGGAAGCAGAAACCGATTACGAAGGTTTCTGGGCCAAACTTGCGCGTGAAAATCTGCATTGGCACAAGCCATTTCAAACGGTGCTGGATGAAACCGATGCGCCGTTTTATAAATGGTTTGAAGACGGTCTGATGAACGTGTCTTACAACTGCCTGGACGTGAACCTGCAAAAAGGGAATGGCGATAAAGTCGCGGTCATTTTCGAGGCAGATGGCGGTGAGGTCACCAAAGTGACTTACAAAGAATTGCATCACAAGGTCTGCCAGTTTGCGAATGGACTGAAGTCGCTCGGCATCACTAAAGGTGATCGCGTTGTGATTTATATGCCGATGTCGGTTGAAGGCGTGGTCGCAATGCAAGCCTGCGCCCGTATCGGCGCGACGCATTCCGTGGTGTTCGGCGGGTTTTCTGCAAAATCCTTGCATGAACGTATTGTTGACGTGGGCGCAGTCGCCGTCATCACCGCAGACGAGCAGGTGCGCGGAGGCAAACATCTGCCACTGAAAGTGATCGTGGATGAAGCGCTGACACTGGGCGACTGCGAAAAAGTTAAAAATGTCGTGATCTATAAACGCACTGGCGGTGCAATTAATCTGACTGTCGGACGCGATCTGTGGATGCATGATCTGGTTGCAAATCAGTCTGCTGTCTGCGAACCTGAATGGGTCAGCGCCGAGCATCCGCTGTTTATTCTTTACACTTCCGGCTCCACTGGCAAGCCAAAAGGCGTGCAGCATTCTTCCGGCGGTTACTTGTTGTGGGCGATTCTCACAATGAAGTGGACCTTTGATATCAAACCATCTGACGTATTCTGGTGTACTGCCGATATCGGCTGGGTCACAGGCCATACCTATATTACCTATGGCCCTCTGGCAGTCGGTGCGACAGAAATTGTGTTCGAGGGCATTCCAACCTTCCCGAATGCAGGACGTTTCTGGGACATGGTAGAAAAACATAAAGCGACGATTTTCTATACTGCACCAACTGCAATCCGTTCACTGATCAAAGCCGCCGATGCGGATGCCAATGTGCATCCAGCAAAATTTGATCTGTCGTCCCTGCGCTTGCTGGGCTCGGTGGGTGAGCCGATTAATCCGGAAGCGTGGATGTGGTACTACAACAATATCGGGCGTGGTAATTGCCCTATCGTTGATACCTTCTGGCAGACAGAAACCGGTGGTCACATGATGACCCCATTGCCAGGCGCGACACCGCTCGTACCTGGTTCCTGTACCTTGCCTTTGCCTGGAATTATGTCGGCCATCGTGGATGAAACCGGCCATGATTTACCGAACGGGCAGGGCGGTATTCTGGTTGTGAAACGTCCATGGCCAGCGATGATACGCACCATCTGGGGCGATCCGGAACGCTTTAAAAAAGGCTATTTTCCAGAGGAATTCGGCGGCAAGATTTATCTCGCCGGTGACGGCGCCATCCGCAATAAAGATACTGGCTACTTCACCATTACCGGCCGGATCGATGATGTGCTGAATGTGTCTGGTCACCGCATGGGCACGATGGAAATTGAATCGGCACTGGTGGCACATCCGCTGGTGGCAGAAGCAGCCGTGGTCGGCAAGCCTGATGACACCACAGGTGAAGCGATTTGCGCATTCGTGGTGCTGAAACGCAGCCGTCCGATTGGCGATGAAGCCAAACAAATTGCGACAGAACTGCGTAACTGGGTCGCTAAAGAAATCGGCCCGATTGCCAAACCAAAAGAAATTCGCTTCGGTGATAACTTGCCGAAAACCCGCTCCGGCAAAATCATGCGCCGCTTATTGCGCGTTCTGGCAAAAGGCGAAACCATCACGCAAGACGTATCCACACTGGAAAATCCAGCCATTCTTGATCAGTTGAAAGAAGCGCAGTAATTTACTTAGCCGTTGAATAAACGACGGTTTTTCTACTCAGCAAAAACGGCATTACCTGAATGGTGATGCCGTTTTTTATTGATGTGCGCAGCCGCCTGTACTGCATGCTCTTGGCGCTGTTCACCCAGTTTCATTCATCGTCAAAGTAGTTTTGATGGGGAATTTTCTTGCTGAATTCGCGCAGAGCTTGATTGATGCAAGCGTCTGCGCGTTGACGTGGAGGTCTTAGCGGTTATTGCGGGACATGAAGATCAGGCGTTCAAACAAGTGCACGTCTTGCTCATTTTTCAGCAGGGCGCCATGCAGTGGCGGCACGATGGCTTTATTGTCTTTACTGCGCAGGGCGTCGGCAGGAATATCTTCTGCCAGCAAGAGTTTCAGCCAGTCGATAAATTCGGATGTGGAAGGTTTTTTCTTCAGGCCCGCCACATCACGCACTTCGTAAAATGTCTGTAATGCGTGCGTCAGCAGATCTGCCTTGAGTTTGGGGAAATGGACATCGACAATTTTTTGCATTGTCTCTTTATCCGGGAATTTAATGTAATGGAAAAAGCAGCGGCGCAAAAATGCATCCGGCAATTCTTTTTCATTGTTTGACGTAATGATGACGAGTGGGCGATGTTTGGCGCGCACCATTTCACGTGTTTCGTAGACGTAGAATTCCATGCGATCGAGTTCGCGCAGCAAATCATTCGGGAATTCGATATCAGCTTTATCAATTTCATCGATCAGCAGCACGACCGGCTGATCGGCTGTAAACGCCTGCCATAAAACGCCTTTGACGATGTAGTTGTGGATGTCTTTGACGCGCTCATCGCCAAGCTGGGAGTCGCGCAAACGTGATACCGCATCGTATTCGTAAAGTCCTTGCTGGGCTTTGGTGGTGGATTTGATGTGCCATTGCAGTAAGGGCATATTCAGCGCTGCCGCCACTTCTTCTGCCAGCATGGTTTTGCCAGTGCCGGGTTCGCCTTTGATCAGTAGCGGACGTTGCAGTTTTAACGCAGCGTTAACGGCAAGTTTCAAATCATCGGTGGCGACGTAGTTGTCGGCGCCATCAAAACGGAGAGTCGTAGTTTCCAGCGTCATGGTGGTATCAGAAGAGTTAAGTCAGAAGAGTTAAATAAGCTTATTGAGTATAAGCGAGAATCTGTAATTTTGTGAACGGATGTGCGTTTTTCTAAATTAGCAAAATCGCCTTTTGTAGAGCTACACGACACAGGACGCAACAAACTGCTGCATGGTTGTGCAAATTGTGGGTTTTTGCTGACTTTTTTTTACGCAAAATTGATTTTGATCATATAGAATGCTGAGCTACATCAAGGTGTTGTCTTCATTTTTCAGTTTGTATAATTCTTATTAAAGCTCATATGAAAAAACTGTTCGCACTCCTCGTTTTCACGAGTCTCGCTCAAGCTGCAGCAGCGGCTGAAGTTGTTGGCAATGCTAAAGATGCTGCTGATAAAAAAATCGCTATGTGTATAGGCTGCCATGCCATTCCCGGATACAAGGCGACATACCCTGAAGTTTTTCAAGTCCCGATGATCGGTGGCCAGTCTGCGAAATACATAGAAAGTGCGCTGAAAGCATATCAAAAGGGTGAACGTAAACATCCGTCTATGCGTGGTATTGCCGGTAGCCTGACTGATCAGGATATCGCTGATTTAGCTGCTTACTATTCACAACAAAAATAAGAGTCGGAGATCAAGATGAAAAAAGTCAAATTACTGGCGTTGCTGCTTTCGCTCTGTTCTGTTTCTGCTTTTGCTGCGGGCAATATTGAGGCTGGCAAAGCTGCCACTGAAAAAAATAACTGTGCGTCTTGTCACGGTAAAGATTACAACTCGCCGATTGATCCGGCTTACCCTAAACTGGCTGGGCAACATGTGGATTATCTGGCGCAGGCATTGAAGGCGTATCAGCGCGGTGCGGATGGCGCGAATGGGCGTGGCAATGCGATTATGGGCGGACAGGCAAAGGCTTTGTCGAATACTGATATTCAAAATATTGCTGCTTACCTGCACAGCTTGCCTGGCAGTCTGGTACTGAAAAAATAAGCCAGAAAAACGCTCGTTCATTGAGTGCAAAGCGTAAAAAGATAAAAAGCCACGTAGAACGTGGCTTTTTTTATCGGCATCGTTGTTGTAAGGCCTCAATATAGGCCTGACCATCCGGTGGTAGCCCGGTTCGTTGGGAGTTCCAGATCATCTCTCCCAGACATTCCATGATCTGGTGGTGCGCTTCGTGTTCTGAGTTGTATTTGTTAGCGAGCATCTGAAATGCTGCTTTGACGCCGCGTGGCTGATCGACGGAGATTTGCTCTGAAATCGACAGATGCATCGATAAATGCAGGAAAGGATTAGTTTGCCCCTGATCGACGCTGTAATTCGCCTGCAGCGCTTCTTCTGCATCGTGTAAAGTCTCATCGTATTCAGGGTGTTGCCTGATCCAGTCTGAAGCAATCGCTTCCAGTGGTGTCAGAATCTCACGTGCTTGGTTTTTTCTGTAGGTTTCGCAAAAAAAACGTCTGACATCTTGTTGGCTGGGGTTAAACATAACATTGATACCGGAGCTTAAATTTGAAGTTTGCTATTGTAGGGGATTTTTCATTTATCGCTTTGAAGCCTGAACATTTTCAGACTTCATTTATTCATCTGCCACAGTAAAAAGGAAAAACAATGCTGAATCAAGACGCTCTCGACACTCTATTTTCCCACGCCCGCACGCATAATGTCTGGCTCGCCAAGCCAGTCAGCGACGCGCAGTTGTATCAGATTTATGAATTGATGAAGTGGGGCGCGACTGCGGCGAATTCAACGCCGGCGCGCATAGTCTTTGTAAAGTCGGACGCTGAAAAGGAAAAGTTAGCTGCCTGCGTCTCTGCGGGAAATGTCGACAAGGTAAAAACTGCACCGGTGACTGCCATTATTGGTATGGATATGGCGTTTTATGAACAATTGCCTAAACTCTTCCCGCATACCGATGCGCGTTCATGGTTCGTCGGGAATCAGGCGGCGATTGAGTCGACGGCATTTCGTAATTCGTCATTGCAAGGCGCTTATCTGATGCTGGCGGCACGAGCGATTGGTCTCGATTGCGGGCCTATGTCTGGCTTTGATGCAGAGAAGATCGATCAAAGTTTTTTTGCTGGAACGGAAGTGAAAGTTAATTTTATCTGTAATCTGGGTTATGGCGATGCAGAGAAATTATTCCCCCGTTCACCACGCCTCAGTTTTGAGGAAGCCTGCAAAATCGTTTAACTATTCACTGCGCCCTTATTTTTTACACTTTGTCGGGTAAGGGCATTTTTTGTTTGTATTCGCATAAGTCAGCGATCATACAATTCCAGCATTTGGGTTTTCTGGCGATACAGGTATATCGTCCATGCAGGATCAGCCAGTGGTGCGCGTCCTGACGGAATTCTTTTGGTACGAATTTCATCAGTTTTTGTTCGACAATATCAACATTTTTACCCGGTGCGATGCCGGTACGATTTGATACTCTGAAAATGTGCGTATCGACCGCGATGGTTGGTTCACCAAACGCAGTATTCATCACAACGTTGGCGGTTTTTCTGCCGACACCGGGCAAGGCTTCCAACGCTTCGCGGTTGCGCGGCACTTCGCTATGATGCTCCGTCATCAGCAGATGACAGGTCGCTATCACATTTTTTGCTTTGGTCCTGAACAAGCCTATCGTCTGAATATACGGAATTAATCCATCAACACCGAGAGCGTAAATTGCTTCAGGGGTGTTGGCGACTGCATACAGCACGCGGGTAGCCTTGTTGACGGAAACATCGGTTGCCTGAGCCGACAATAAGACCGCAATCAGTAATTCGAAAGGCGTTTTGTATTCAAGTTCTGTCGTTGGATGCGGGTTTTCTTTTTGCAGACGCGTAAAAATGGCATGCCGTTTTTCTGCATTCATGATTTATTTTGCTCCGCTTCTGCTGCAATTTTTTTTAATCTGGCGCGTTCCATTGCGGCGGCAATCACCGCCTTTTTACGTTCTTTGCTGCGTATTTCTTCCTCGCTCAGCGCAGGTTCCAATTCCAGCGCCTTTAGTTTTGCAGCGGCCTTGGCCGCCAGGCGTTCGTCATTTTCACGCTTTTCACGCGCTAAACGCATGGTTCTGAATTCAAATTGCTGACGCGCGCTATTTGCCTGTTCCTGACTCCATGCATCCCAACCGGTTTTTCCCTCAGTCGCCGGTAACATGGCGATGCAATCGACAGGGCAGGGGGCAACGCAGAGATCGCAGCCTGTGCATAACTCTGCAATTACCGTATGCATCTGCTTAGGCGCACCAATAATCGCATCGACGGGGCATGCTTGTATGCAAAGTGTGCAACCTATGCAAAAGGCTTCATCAATGACCGCAACCGGGCGTTCCCGTTCAGCACCCCGGCAGATGTCGAGTGCGATCACAGGCTGACCCAGCAAGTGCGCCAGACGTTCCACACCTTGTTGACCACCCGGAGGGCATTGGTTGTAGCTGGCTTCGCCAGAGGCAATTGCGGTGGCGTAAAGGTGGCAGGACGGATAGCCACACTTTGTGCATTGCGTCTGAGGAAGCAGGTCTTCGATTTGTGCTGCGATGGAAGTGGACACGGGAAATGAAGTAAACAAATAAATACGTTGTGCGAAGCCGAGATTATCTACGCAAATTTCAGGAACAACAATGGAAAAAGCCACTATCCGTGAGAATAGTGGCTGCTGATTCGCCGTCCTGACGCCTTGTGGATGGCAATGAAATCAGGCGTGTTTCTGAATAAATTCAGCAATTTTTGGCGCGATGATTTCGCGCCAGCGACGTCCTGAAAAAATACCGTAGTGCCCACAGCCGGGCGCGACGAAATCCTGTTTCATGTTTGCCGGGATGCTGCTGCAAAGCTCGTGTGCGGCCTGGGTTTGCCCTGCGCCGGAAATATCATCGAGCTCACCCTCAACAGTGAATAAAGCCACCGTTTTGATGTCCTGCGGACGCACCGGCTTGCCTTCGACTTCCCAGGTTCCTTTCGGTAAATGGAATTCCTGAAACACGGTTTTAATGGTTTCGAGGTAGTAATCGGCCGGCATATCCAGCACTGCATTGTATTCGTCGTAAAACTTGCGATGCTGTTCCGCAGATTCATCGTCGCCTTTCACCAGATGCTGGTAAAAGTCCCAGTGGCTTTGAGCATGGCGATCCGGATTCATGGCAACAAAACCAGTGTGCTGCAAAAAGCCCGGATAGACTTTGCGACCATAGCCCGGATAGTTTGCCGGTACGCTGTAGATAACTGTATTTTCAAACCACGAAAATTTCTTTTCGGTGGCGAGGTTATTGACTTGTGTCGGCGATTTGCGCGGGTCTATCGGCCCACCCATCATCGTCATTGTTTTCGGTAAATGTGGATCGTTATCCGTCGCCATCAGGGAAATCGCTGCCAGTACCGGCACAGTAGGCTGGCATACAGAAATAACATGGACATCAGGGCCTAAAGTGCGGATAAATTCCTGCACGTAGTAGATGTAGTCATGTAAATGAAAACGACCTTCCGACAGTGGCACCATGCGGGCGTCTGTCCAGTCGGTGATGTAGACATCATGAAGCGGCAATAAGCCACGAACCGTATCGCGCAGCAGGGTTGAATGGTGCCCGGAGAGTGGCGCAACCAACAATACTGTCGGCTGCTTTAATTTTTGCAGATCTTTTGTTGGTAATACTTTTTTGAAATGCAGCAGCTTGCAGAAAGGTTTGATGACCGCCGTTTCCTGAGTAATTTCAACGACTTGTTTGTTGATGGTCGTTGATGTGATGCCAAACTCTGGTTTCTCGTAATCTTTTCCTAAGCGAAACATTAACTCGTAACCAGCGGCAACTCTTTGCGCGTAAGGTGTATGCGCAAGGGGAGAAACCGGGTTGGTGAATAACTTGGATGATGCTTCTGCCCATTGAGTGAGCGGGGTCAGGAAAGCGCGATTAAGTTCGTGAAGTTGATAGAGCATGATGACATCTTTCTGGTCAAAGACGGATAGTCCGTTTTCTTACAACTGATTGGATTTTAGGAAAAGTTCTCTCTGCTTATGGCAGTATTTTTATAGGGATATTGCATTGCATCATAAACCAGTTTTGAATTTTTTGGTTTTTCTGTTGCTGCTGCTGATCGTTCGTGTGCAAATTAATGTTACAAACGTGATCAGGATATAAATTTATTGCCGAATAAGTATGATTCGATCATTTTTTCCCAATAAAAAAGCGCAAAGTTTTTACCTTTGCGCTTTTTTTAGAAACGATACGACTTAGTCGAATGTCGGTGTATCCACACCCAGAATCTTGTGCAGTTTCGGTGATGTTGTCGTGTATTGCATGTGAATTTTCTTTTCAGGGAAAATATACGGTGCTGCACCGAAAGCCGCCAACGCTGCTTCATGGAAACCCGACAAAATCAGTTTTTTCTTACCCGGATAAGTGTTGATATCACCCACCGCGAAAATACCCGGAACATTGGTTTCAAACTTCTCAGTGTCCATGACTTTCAATTGCTTGCGTTCGATTTCCAGACCCCACTCAGCGATAGGGCCGAGTTTTGGTGAGAGGCCGAAGAACACCAGCAAATTATCCAGCGGCATGCGGCGTGTGACGCCGTCTGCACCTGTCACTTTGATTTCAGACAGCAGGTCATCTTTGGTTTCAATGCCGGTAACCTGACCGATAGTCAGTTGCATTTCATAGTTGTCGCACAGCTCTTTCATCTTAGCGACAGAGGCTGGCGCTGCGCGGAAATCGTCGCGACGATGCAGAAGCACGATGGATTCTGCTTTGCCCACCAGATTCAATGCCCAGTCGAGCGCGGAATCGCCGCCGCCGCAGATGACCAGATTTTTGCCGTGGAACTGGCTAGGATCTTTGACGCGGTAGAACACCTGTTTGCCTTCAAACGCTTCTATGCCGTCGACTTTTAAGGTACGAGGCTGGAATGAGCCAACGCCGGCCGCAATGAAAATCGTTTTGGTAATAAAGCGGGTGCCTGTCGATGTTTCGAGGTCGAAACGACCATCTTCACGACGCGCCACCAGCGTGACTTCCTGACCCAGATGGAAAGTAGGTTCAAACGGTTCGATTTGCTTGAGCAGATTGTCAGTTAATTCCTGGCCTGTGCAGACAGGAACCGCAGGGATGTCATAAATCGGTTTATCAGGATACAACTCTACGCATTGACCGCCAACTACTGGCAGAGAATCAATGACGTGGGCTTTGATTTCGAGCAGGCCTAATTCGAACACCTGAAACAGGCCAACCGGACCTGCGCCAATGATTACGGCATCTGCTTCAATAACGCCATTTGCCTGGGTAGTTTGTTTGTTTTCCATACGACTAGATAGTTCCTGATATTGCTTAAAATTACGTGGATAAGCTGGGCGGAGTTATCCGCGCCAGATTAGCGCTCCAGATATTGCAGTTTGTCTTTGACATCTTTCCAGTCATCCGCATCAGCGAGCGGTGCCACTGTTTTGGTGATGGAAGGCCAGTTGCGTGTCAGATCCGCATTGATCTTGATGAATTGTTGCTGGTCAGACGGTACGTCTTCTTCAGCATAAATTGCATTTGCCGGGCATTCTGCAACGCAAACGGCGCAATCGATGCATTCGTCCGGATCAATAACCAGGAAATTCGGGCCAGCACGGAAGCAGTCCACTGGGCAGACATCCACGCAATCGGTATAACGGCAGCGGATGCAGGATTCGGTCACAACGTGGGTCATAACAGTCCAATCTAAAAAATTCGGGATGTTGGCGCAGCCAGATCGCAGAAAAACACATGCTTAGGCTGCAAAGCCTTGTATTTTAAGGCAATTTAAGAGTTCTCACAAACTGCACTTATATCGTTTGCGCATAAGCAAATGCGAACAGGGATTAAAAGCGATTCTGGAAGTGCGCTTTTGTCAGCGGAAACGCAAAATCTCATTTTAAGTGGATTCACGGTCATTGTTATTGATATGGGTCACTATCGATGAAAGTCGTCTATATCATTCATTGCTGAGATGAAAGTTTTTAAGGACGCAGAGGAACCCGGAAAAACTTCTTTTTCGAGGTTAAGATAAGCAACCACCCTCCTTTAATGTAAAGAAAGTTGTTAACTATGAAACCAGCGATTTTGGTTGCCAGAGCGATATTTCCAGAAGTATTGAGCCGTTTGCATCAGCATTTTGAGGTTGAGTCGAATCAGGACGACGTGATTTTCACGCCTGCAGAGTTGGCGCAGCGTCTGGCTGGCAAAGCCGGGATACTGGCGACAGGAAGCGCGCGCATCGATGCTGCTTTGTTGCAGCAAGTGCCGGAGTTGAAAATGGTCGCGAATATGGCGGTCGGTTACGACAATATTGATTTGCCAGCTTGCTCTGCGCATGGCGTGATGGCGAGTAATACACCTGACGTGCTGAATGAAACGACTGCCGATTTTGGCTGGGCGCTGATGATGGCGACAGCACGACGCATTACCGAGTCAGAACACTGGCTGCGCGCCGGGAAGTGGAATAAATGGCGTTACGACTATTTCCTGGGGCCGGATCTGCACGGTTCCACCCTGGGAATTATCGGTATGGGGCGTATCGGACAGGCGATCGCGCGCCGTTCCACTGGATTTAATATGCGGGTGATTTATCACAATCGTTCGCGGATTACACCGGAGCTGGAAGCGCAGGCGAATAACGCCAGTTATGTCAGCAAAGAAGAGCTTTTACGCCAGGCCGATCATGTGATGCTGGTGTTGCCGTATTCACCGGCTTCCCGCCACACGATTGCGGCGGCTGAATTGGCAATGATGAAGCCGACCGCAACGCTGACTAATCTGGCACGTGGCGGCATTGTGGACGATGTGGCGCTGATTGCAGCGCTGCGCGAAAAACGTATCGCTGCTGCCGGGCTGGATGTGTTTGAAAACGAACCGAAGTTTCACCCGGATTTTCTGACGCTCGACAATGTCGTACTGACCCCGCATATCGCCAGTGCGTCAGAAAAAACACGCCTCGCAATGGCGAATTGTGCCGCCGATAATCTGATTGCTGGCCTGAGCGGGCAGGTGCCACCGAATTTGCTGAAACTCTGAGGCTGGTTGCCACAAAATGACGCAAAAAAAGCCCAGATCAGGGCTTTTTTTTAATTGCGTTTTTATTGTTTATTTCAGTGAGTTAATCAGATCAATGTACTGTTGCATCGCGGCTTCCTGCGTGGTGCCTTTCAGTCCAGCCCACGCATCAAACTTGGCGCGACCGACAAAGTCCGTCATGCCCGGGCGATCGCCAGTTGCGTCGCCAGTGCTGCCTTGCTTATACAAAGCATAGATTTTTAACAGCGTCATATTGTCAGGGCGTTCCGGCAAATTTTTAGAATCTGCTAATGCCTGGGTGAATTGTTCTTGCAAGCTCATGCGGGTCTCCGGCTGTCTTTAAACGAAAGCGCAAAAAATAGCACGCTGAAGATGTGTTCGCCAGCATTACTGCTAGAGGGTTCCTTCCAGCAGGAAGGCACTGTGACGTATGAGTGACGCTTGAGTTGCGGGCGAAAATTTATTACGTTTTCCGTACGTTGACACTACCGAATTCTCTGACCAGTGAGGCGATAACTTTGCCTAAATATTCCTCGCCTTGGCCACCGTGTGAATAAAAAATCACGCCTGACTCTGTTATTTTTGCGGTGCCATCCGGCATTCTTCCGGAGACAGCGGATTGAAAATCGTAACGGGCACCAGTGGGTAATGTGACGGTTAACGCACCGATGGCGGCGAATAAACTGGCGACGCGATGTGCATCAGTAAAGGAAAATTCTATCGAATATTCTATGCCCATGGCGGCCTTTCAAGTATTTGCTTCGTCGTTGCTGCGTTAGGAGTGAAGCTGGGTTCAGTATTGACTAGCGGTTTGGTCGCTTTCAGGAAGAAAACAAACACAATATTTTCTTCCTGATGCCTGTCTGTTATCGTGAACCCGAATTAATGGATAGTTGGTTCAGCACCGCAGCAGACTTTATATTTTTTACCGCTGCCGCAAGGGCAAGGATCGTTGCGACCGACTTTCGCTGTTTCGCGTTTTACGGTTGTGACACCGGATTTGCGCAAAGGCACCCAGAAGCGGCGTATCGCGGGAATCGATGCTTCCAGCGTCAGCGCCAGTTCGTGGCATTTTTCTGGTGTGTCAACGAAGCGCATTTCTTCTTCTTCGATTTCTTCAGCACCGAGCAAATAGATAGGTTGCAGCAAAGGGCCGATTTCTTCGGATTCCCAGGCGGCTTCCCAGGCTTCTTCGCGTAACTGCATGCCTTCCCAGAAGCCCCAGGCCCAGGTTTCGCCGTCGATGAGTTCTTTGCCGTTTTGTTCCATGACACAAAACAAGGGTTCGTATTCCTGTGGCGCGACTTCAAACGTGATTTGTATTTCATTCATAAAACGCGCGATCAGTTGCGTGATGCGCTGCATTTCTTTTTCGTTTTTGAACTTCGGTTCGCCCTGTTCTGGCAGCCCCCAGACTTTCGGCAGCCATTCCGCCATCGGTATCATTTCAGGCCCGAGCGCAATCGCTGTCAGATAGCCGTGCAAGGCGTCCATCGTCATACCTTCATCGCCTACCTTATCGGACATGAGAAATTTATCGAGTTCGTTGAATTCTTTGTCGCTGAGCGGTTCGTCGAGATGCATGGTGTTACCTGTTGGTGTGATGAAAATACCGGAAGTGTAGCGCTTTGTCGTCAGGCTGTGCAGGTGTTTTCTGCGTTTTTCCGTGGAATTAAATCGTTCTCAGAGGCGCGTAAATCAAAGCCTATGCTGGATATGCACGTACAATTCGGCTATGACAGAACAAATTTTCCCCGTAACTTTGGCCGTTTCCTTCGCCGACCTGACGCCCGATCTGGTGCTTGATGCCGTTGATAGTTGCGGCTTGCATTGTGATGGTCGTTTGCTGGCGCTGAACAGCTATGAAAACCGCGTGTATCAGCTTGCGCTGGATGACGCGCCTGCTGTGATCGCTAAGTTTTACCGGCCACAGCGCTGGAGCGATGCGGCGATTCTCGAAGAGCACCAGTTTGTGCGCGAGCTGGTTGAGCGAGAGATACCCGTTGTGCCTGCGATAGTGAATGCGGCTGGCGACAGTCTGCATCAGTATCACGGCTATCGTTTTGCCTTGTTCCCGCGCCAGAGCGGACGTGCGCCGGAAATCGGCGATGCCGCCACGCTGGAATGGTTGGGGCGCTTTATCGGACGCATACACGCCGTTGGCGCAACGCAGACGTATTGTCAGCGCCCTGTAATTGATCAGCAGACCTTTGGTATCGCACCGCGGCAATGGTTGCTGGAGCATGATTTCATTCCGCCAGATTTATTGCAGGCGTATACATCGGTATCGCAACAGGCGCTCGATGGTATTGCTCGCTGTTACGAGCGGGCAGGGGATGTGCAGATGCTGCGTTTGCATGGCGACTGCCACATGGGCAATGTCTTGTGGCTGGAATCGGGCGAGCAGGCCGGGCCGCATTTTGTCGATTTTGACGATAGCCGCATGGGGCCGGGCATACAGGATTTGTGGATGCTGTTGTCCGGTAGCCGTGCCGAGATGCAAAGTCAGTTGACCGATATTCTGGTCGGCTATGAAGACTTTTTCGACTTTGATGCGCGCCAGCTGCATCTGATTGAAGCGCTGCGTACCTTGCGTCTGCTGCATTATTCGGCGTGGCTGGCGCAACGCTGGGATGATCCGGCGTTTCCGGCGGCGTTCCCGTGGTTTAACAGTCAACGTTACTGGCAGGATCGCATACTCGAATTGCGCGAGCAGATTGCGCTGATGGATGAAGCGCCATTGTGGCCGGTCTGAGCTTTACTATGTACTGGTCTGCTGTCCGGTAAAATAGCGCAAATTTTTTGAACTTTTGGACTGCAATACTAAAGTCCACGCTTGATTGGAAATCACATGACCCAGGATGAACTGAAACGCGCTGTTGCCCAGGCAGCGATTGCTTATGTTGTTGAAAATGAGATTGTCGGCGTCGGCACAGGCTCGACTGCCAATTTCTTTATCGACGAGCTGGCAAAAATGAAGCATAAAATTAAGGCGGCCGTCGCGTCGTCGGAAGCTACCGCGCAACGCTTGCGTGATCACGGCATCACCGTACTCGATCTGAATGAGGTGACATCCATGCCCGTGTATATCGACGGTGCAGATGAGATTACGCCACAAGGCGCGATGATTAAAGGCGGTGGCGCTGCGCTGACCCGTGAAAAAATTGTAGCTTCCGTGGCCGATAAATTTGTCTGTATCGCCGATGGCTCTAAACTCGTTGATCAATTGGGCAAGTTTCCATTGCCGGTCGAAGTGATTCCTATGTCGCATGCGGTGGTGACGCGTAAGCTCAATGCGCTGGGTGGTGAGGCACGTTTGCGCTTGAAAGACGGCAAACCTTTGCTGACGGATAACGGCAATATGATCCTCGATGTGCATGGCCTGCAGATCGCTGATCCGGTGGTACTGGAAGCGACGATCAATAACATCGTGGGTGTCGTGACGGTGGGTTTGTTCGCGCGACAAGGTGCGAATGTCTGTCTGCTGGGAACGGCAGAAGGCGTGAAAACACTGCAATTCTGAGCGCGCGTTCTGAGTGCTCATACTGAGTGAGATGCAGAAATTTTCACGACAGACCTGCGACTGATTTGCAATGGACTCAAACAGATCGGTGAACATAAAAATGGCTGTTATTGACAGCCATTTTTGCATACTCCCCCACTAATTTAATAAAACCACCGTCATCTCCTTATAAACAAAGGGCTGTTTTATATACTGGGGGGAGTATATTTTAAGCTTCCAGACATCCTTTTTGGCATGCCGCAGGCATGAGGTCGGGGTGGCCATGTTACTGCGGTGTGAATTCGGTTAATTCGATTTGTCTTGCGCCTCCTTTTTTGCTGGCGCAGTCAGGGCAATATGGCGTCATTATTTCCATCGATTTCATGTAGGAGTAACAGCCTTTATCTGGCGCTGCACCGCTGTGGAAATACGCTTTGTAGCAAATTCTGGCCGTTGTGGCGCTGCGGTTTTCGATGACTTCATAGCCCCAGTAACCCGATTTGGTCGTGCAAGTGCTGAGCACCACGGGCGCGCCGATGACTTGCCAGCTATCGCAAATTGCATCTGAAAACTGTTTATGATTTTGCGGCGTAGCGATGCCGTAGGCGCCGTATATTGGTCTCACATCCAAAGGTAGTGGCGTGACGCAGGAACCGTTAGAGAGTATTTGCGGCGCTTTGCAGGTCACTGGTGTCGGCGGCGTGACGCATACACCATTCTGCGGTATTTGTGGCGCGTAGCAGGTTGGCGTGACTGGGGCTGCGGTGGAAGCGGCCGGATAGCCAGCCGTCATCAGATAATTGGTCGCGTCATTGACAGCGGTTTTGCCTCGGTTTGCGAGATTGTTTTGTATCGCTGTGCGGAAGGCCGCTGCCAGGGCTGTATTGCTCGGGTAGGTTTTTGCCCGCCACAGCCGGTCGATGATCTGCCGGAATTCTTCGGCAACGCTTTTGGCATAAATTAAGGCTTCGGCGGTATCCGGGTCTTGTAACTCTTCATTGCTGACAAAAATGGAATTGACCAGTGTGTCGCAATCGTAAGGGCCCGCATAGCAGAGCATGACACCGTAATAGTTTCCGCTTTGAACCGGAGTGATGGTGAAATAAAACACAGGACGAATCGGAACTGGTGCGGTGGCGGTGACGCAACTGCCATTTTGCAGTATTTGCGGTGACGTGCAACTGATTGACGGCGGCGTAGAACTGGTTGATGTACTGAATCCAAAACGGCTGAGTTGCACCGGCTTTCCGTTTGGCAGTGTCATCGTCGCAGCATCGGCGGCAGTGAAGTTGAAGCTCATATCACCTGCATTGGCTTTTAGTCCCGCTGATTTGTAGCCGCCGATTAAAGTCTGACCGCCAGCATATTCCTGCAGTGATCCGCTGAGTTTGTTCGGTGCGGATAACGTGGCAGAACTGACGTACCAGGTCGGTTCGCCAGCGTTGTCGTACATGAAGCTGCCAATAAAGGCCTGATTGCCCTGTACTTCAATAAAATAGCCGCGCCCGCCTTCTTTGTCGCTCCACCACCAGCCATTCTGAAAACTGGCTGCCGAAGCCTGAAACGGCGCCGGAGTGGAAATCGGAAACCGCTGCAGTTTGACCGTAATCGCGTTTTCACCGGTATCCGGCGTGACATACAGCGTACCTTCAGTCGCGGACGTAAACGAGAGTACTGCATATCCAACCTGACTCTGCGTCGCACCTTTATAGTCGCCAGTCAGACTCTGCCCGCCGGCAAAACGCGCCAGCGATCCTATGAATTGTTTGTTCGACTGCATTTCCATCGTGGTGACATACCAGGTCGGATGGCCATTGCTTTCGTACAGAAAGCCAGATAAAAATATCTTGTCTCCCTGACGTTCAATCGCAAAGCCACGACCGCCTTCTGCCGGGTTCCAGTACCAGCCTGTTTCGGGCAAAACATAGATTGTGTCACTGACTGCACCGCTTGCAGTGACGGCACGGATGCCGGCAACTGGTGCGACCGTTTCTTTATTTGCAGAGGTGTCGCCTGATCCACAGGAAACGAGTGCCAGTAACATGAAAATGCTGAACAAGCGGCTGAGAGCGGTGAGGATAGTCCGGTACATGATGTCAACCTTGTCAGAACAAATCGTGCTTAATATTTTAGCATTCTCGATTGTGCTGACATTAAAATGCTGGCTGAGGTTGCACTGATACGACACTCACTGGATCGGTAAGATGAAGCAGAGTTCTGACGCTGCTCATGCAGTGATGACGAAGTGGCGCGTCATGGTATCTCTGAGTAATGCATGTATTTGTTCTTCGTTCATGGACGAGATCGTGTTGTAGACCGAACTGGCGATGTCGAGAAATTGTGCCAGCAGATCCGGGTCGAAATGGCTGCCTGCGCCTTCCCTTAAAATCGCTATCGCTTGCTCGTAGCTGAACGGTTCTTTGTACGGACGCTTTGAGCACAAGGCATCAAATACATCCACAATCGCAAATATCCTGGCTTCCAAGGGAATGGCATCGCCCTGTAGCCCACGCGGATAACCCTGGCCATCCCATTTTTCATGATGAGCCGCGACCACGGCGGCTACGCTGGGCAACCAGCCTGCTCCTTTGACGATCTGTTCGCCATGTTCAACATGGGTGCGCATAATCTGCATTTCTTCCGGCGTATGTTTGCCCGGCTTTAACAGGATCGCATCCGGAATACCGATTTTGCCGACATCGTGTAAAAAACTGCCGATGATCAGTCCTTGCATGTGTTCGCCGCTCAAACCACGTTGCTCGCCCATCAGCGCCGACATCCAGGCAACCCGATAATTGTGCGAGCCGGTATCTGAATCCCGTTTTGCGATGGCGCGCCCGAGCGCTTCCATCATCGAAATGTGCGATTCATAGATCTGCAGCGTTTTGCGTTCGTTTTCTTTTGCGAGATAGGTGACCACCGGGTAAATCGTCATCCCGCACAGCAATGACGCAATCGCCACCATCAGCGCAACGATGCTGGCATCGGCAGAAATTTGCTGCATTTGCCATTCGGGTATCACGCGTACACCTTCAAAATAGCCGCTCAGTTTCTTTTGCTTGTCAAACAGAGGAACGAACACACGGATGGCCGTTCTTTTTTCTCCTTCCAGACTGATCGCATTATTTTCGTAGTGCGTATCCTGATAATCCGGGCGTGCATGATGTGGCAACTGGTTTTCAACCAGACTTCCGGTCGGTGTCATTTGTTCAGCTAATTTTTTGCCTTGCGCATCGTAGACTTCGGCAATGTCGAATATGCCGCTGGTCAGAATGTTTGCGCCATTTTGTGCTTGCCTGGCGTTATCGGTATCGGATTTGCTTGCATCGTTCAGAAACGCCAGCGGGCGGCGACTTTCTTCGATGGCAAACGAAACGACTTCTTCTTCGGCATTTTCGCGTGAAATCAGCCAGGCCAGAGGGCTGCCAAGTATCGCCAGCAGCAGACTGACCAGTCCTATCCTGAGTGCTGCCCGTTTTTTGTAGATGTTCATCGTTGAACCCAGGGTTAGGTGCATTTTGGAATAGAAATATCAGTGAGAATGCTCAGCATATAAGGCATTTCTGAACAAAATCTTAAGAAAACACAAAAATGCACAGGTTTCCCATAAAAACAGCAAAAACTGACTTTTTAAATAACTGTGAACTGTGATTCTTTGATATGACGAAATACCATCATGCCGATATCGATACGTTGCGCGCTGATTTTTGATGCGTTACTAAGAAAAAAGCCCGCGAGTTGCGGGCTTTTTATCTGAACGGCAGGTGATTATTCCGTTGGCGGTACATAACCGGCAGCGGCGTCGGCACCGTCACCAAAGAAATGTTTTTCCATCTGCGTCGCCAGATATTTACGGGCGCGGGTGTCGGCAAGGTTCAGGCGGTTTTCATTGACCAGCATGGTCTGATGTTTCATCCAGCCAGCCCAGGCTTCTTTGGATACGCTTTCATAGATCTTTTTACCCAGCTCACCCGGATATGGCGGGAAATCCAGGCCTTCAGCTTCTTTGTTCAGTTTGATGCAGTGGACCATACGGGCCATAGTAATACTCCTTAGTAATTCGTCAAAACACAGCGGACGTCACAGTAATTCAATCGCCGTGGATTATAAAGCCAAGTGATCAGAGCTGCTTGATCAACACCAATGACTTGCGCTGCCAGTTGTACATTTTTTGCCGGTCTTTCGGCAAATCGTCGACGGTTGCTTTGACAAAGCCGCGTTTCAGGAACCAATGCTCAGTACGGGTTGTCAGCACAAACAGTGAATGAAAGCCAGCGCGGCGTGCGCGTTTTTCTATGTGTTTCAGAATACGTTCACCGTCGCCCTGACTCTGTACGTCCGGATTGACCGTCAGACAGGCCATTTCGCCCATTTTTTCAAACGGGAATGGATACAAGGCGGCACAACCGAAGATCACGCCATCATGCTCGATGACTGAGAAGTAATTGATTTCACGTTCTATCAGTTCACGGCCACGCTTCACCAGCGTGCCGTCGGCTTCGAGCGGTTCTATCAGTTTAATAATGCCACCGACATCTTCAATCGTCGCTTCGCGCAGACTTTCCAGATTTTCTGAAGAGACCATTGTGCCGACGCCATCATGCGTAAACAATTCCAGCAGTGCGGAGCCGTCCATTTCATACGGCACGATATGAATACGCGGCACACCGCCACGCGATGCCTTCACTGCATGCTCCAGATAAAACGCAGAATCCGGCGGCAGGTAATTGGCAGCCAATTCTTTTTCTGCCTGAATGAAGGAAAGCTCGCGGATTTCAGCACCTTCGCGATCCACCATCATCGGCGTTTCTGAAATGAAAATCAGCTTGTCGGCGCGCAGCGCACTGGCGGCTGAGACGGCGACATCTTCCATCGTCAGGTTGAATGCTTCGCCGGTAGGAGAAAAACCGAGTGGCCCCAGCAAAACCAGGCTGCCACCATCCAAGATGCGGCCTATGGTGTCGTAAGCGACTTTGCGCGCGGTGCCTGTCAGGCCGAAGTCTACGCCATCAACAATGCCTATCGGTTTGGCGGTGACAAAATTACCGGAAATCAGGCGTATCGCAGCGTGTGCCATTGGGGTGTTGGGCAAGCCCTGACTGAATGCTGCTTCGATATCGAGACGCAATTCGCCAGCGGCCTCTTTCGAGCATTCGAGTGCGGCGATATCGGTAATCCGGATACCATTGTGAAAACGGCCTTCCACGTTACGCAAGGCGAGTTGTTCAGCGACCTGCGGGCGTGAGCCGTGGACGATGACAATTTTGATGCCAAGTGCGTGCAATAAAGACAAATCCTGTGCCAGCACGGGCAGTGCACCTGCCATGACCAGTTCGCCGGGAAAGGCGACCACAAAGGTTTTGCCACGAAAGGCGTGAATATACGGCGCGACTGAGCGCAGCCATTGAACGAATTGAACAGGATTTTCCATCCGCCAATTATAATCTTAGACGAGAAAGCAGATGACCTTGCAACGTGGTCGAATTTCCACATTGTTGTCAATCAGACGCCGGATCTCGTATCTGTAAGTGCCTGATCGCTAATATTTGAATGGCTTAATGGTACGTGGCTTTAATCCTTTCCAGTTTGCCTGCATATAAATTCCGGGCCTTGCGCGTGGTGCTGTTGGTCTGCGCCAGTGTAAGTTCTTCTATCGCGTCCTTGGTTTCACCCAGTTTTAAATGTGCCAGTGCAAGCCATAAATGGAATTCGTCATAATTCGGGTCGCGTTTTATTTCCCGTTTGAACAGGGCTTTGGCTTCGGCGTATTCACCACGATCCATGGCAGCCATGCCACGGTTAAAGTAGTGGAAGGGAGCATTCGGTTGCAGGTTTGCCAGCCTGTCGGCATATACCTGTGCTTCAGACTGGCGGTCGACTTTGCGCAATACTTCGATCAGATTGCTGAGCGCCATCGTGTTTTCTTTTTCTTTGCTTAGAATCTGCTTGAAGACAGTTTCAGATAACGCCAGATCTCCATGCTGGTGATATACCACGCCAAGGGTATTGTAGGCGGCAATGAAATCAGGATCGCTCATCAGTGCCGCACGGGCAAACCAGTAAGCGTCGTTGACCTGATGTTGTGCCAGCGATTCAGCGGCGCGGTTGTTGAAATACATGGCAATGACGGTGGCTTCAGCTATCAGTTCCGCACGCTGACCACGCAGATCCTTGGGAGGGAGAAAATCTATCACCATGGATTGACTATATTCCTGCGCGGAGTTCCTAAATACCGATTTGTTTCCCAGTACGATATTCACATGTCCTACCGCAAAATAAATATCGTTGTTGCGGCTCCAGGATTCATTCATCATGACATTTTGAAATTGCACACTCATGCCCAATTCTTTTGCCAGTGCTGCAGTCATCAACACCAGCGACAGGCAATTTCCGGAGCGGGCGTTGAAGGCCTGAGCAGCATTGCGGGTCATTTCCGCATCGTATTCAAGCTTGATCTGGCCTTTGGTGGAAAGTGCTTCAAACAGGGCTTTTTGTGGGGATTTTCCACGTAGTTGGGTAGCAATTTCATTTTTTATGTACGTATGCATTTCGTTGCTGACCGCCATGACATCTTCTGCATTGATGGATGTCGGTGCCGGGCCAAAGCCCTGATCGTGAAGTTGTAGGTTACTTAATTTTTGGTTGGGTTGGCTGGCGCAGGCGCTCAGCAAACTGGCGAAGAGCAGAATAATCCAAGTTTTCATTTTAATCCTCACGCGTCTGTATTTTGACTGAAACACATTTCAATTTTGTTGATGAAACAGGTTCTTCATTTAGACAGCAATCTAGGCTACTTTGGATTGCGAAATAGCTACGCAAAATGGGTCGTAGACGTAAGGTGGTAGTCTCAAATTTTTGTTTTCTTCATTATAGGTAAAGAAATAATGCAAGGATTTATTTATATGATTTGATGCTTGTTGCAAGTCCGATGCGTATCGATTCGCAATCTTGTTTTGATCGGGGTGAAGCCGCAGTGTTGTGGTGAGCAGTGCAACATTTCCTGTGCAGCGTAAAAATCAGGGATAATGCGCAGCGCTATGTCTTCAAATAAAACACCTAAAAATTCCCAAAAAAAAGCAACGTCCACCACGATAGATGGTTTGTCGGGGCTGCGCGAGCTACGTCAACAATTGCGGCAAGCTGCACCAGTGGCAGAAAAACCGGCAACGCCGGCAGCGAAGCCGCCGGTCGCGCAGGTGCGACAAGCAGCGTCATCAGCATCGTCGGCGTCGTCAGCAGCATCGCTAGATCAGCGTGGGCATTCTCAGCGAGCCGCAGCTAAGCCTGCCGGGCAGTCGCCGGTGCGTGCTGGCGCGAAGCCCGCCAATGCTAAAGCTGCTAGCGCTGCCACGGCTGCTATAGTAGCTGATGAAAGCAGTCTGCCTTTCCGCAACCCTCTGCCGGTCATTACGTTTCCGGAAGAATTGCCGGTGTCCGGTAAGCGTGCCGAGATTGCCGAAGCCTTGCAAAAGCATCAGGTGATCATCGTCTGCGGCGAAACTGGTTCCGGTAAAACCACGCAATTGCCGAAAATTTGTCTGGAACTCGGGCGTGGGCGCAAAGGGCTGATCGGTCATACCCAGCCGCGCCGGATTGCGGCTTCATCAACGGCCAAGCGGATTGCACAAGAACTGAATTCACCACTCGGCGAGCATGTCGGTTTTAAAGTGCGGTTTACCGATACGCTGAGCAAAGGTGCCTCGGTCAAATTAATGACGGACGGTATTTTGCTGGCAGAAACGCAGACCGACCCCTTGCTGCGCCAGTACGACACCATCATTATCGATGAGGCGCATGAACGCAGCCTGAATATTGATTTCCTGCTCGGTTACCTCAAGCAATTGTTGCCCAAGCGCCGCGATCTGAAGATCATCATCACGTCCGCGACGATCGATGCGCAACGCTTTGCCAACCATTTTGCTGACGATGCTGGCAATCCGCGTGGCGCCGAACCCAAACCTGCGCCGGTGATTGAAGTATCGGGGCGGCTGTATCCGGTGGAATTGCGTTATCGCCCGGTGCAGGACACCGATAAAGATAAAGAACGCGATCTGATGACCGCGATTACCGATGCGGTCGATGAGTTGTGTCGTATCGGCTCTGGTGATGTGTTGGTGTTTTTGCCGGGCGAGCGCGAAATCCGCGATGCGGCGGAAGCCTTGCGCAAACATCATCCGCCACACGTCGAGATACTGCCTTTATTTGCACGCTTGTCGGCACAAGAGCAGGAGCGGGTGTTCAAGGTATCGAATTCACGCCGTATCGTATTGGCGACGAATGTGGCTGAAACCTCGCTGACAGTGCCGGGCATCCGGTTTGTGGTTGATACTGGCCTGGCGCGCGTCAAGCGTTACAGCTACCGGAACAAGGTAGAGCAGTTACAGGTTGAATCGATTGCGCAATCGGCGGCGAACCAGCGTGCAGGTCGTTGCGGACGTGTCTCTGCTGGTGTTTGTATACGACTATTTGACGAGCAGGAATTTAACCAACGCATCCGGTTTACTGAACCGGAGATTTTACGTTCCTCGCTGGCCGCTGTTATTTTGCGGATGAAGTCTTTACGACTCACCGATGTGGAAACTTTCCCGTTTATTGAACCGCCGCCGGGCAGAGCGATTGCCGATGGCTATCAGCTCTTGCAAGAGTTGGGGGCGATGGACGATACCAATCAGCTCACAGCAGTCGGTCGGCAATTAGCAAAGTTGCCGTTAGACCCGCGAGTCGGACGTATGATCCTCGCAGCGCGTGATAATCAGGCCTTGCAGGAAGTATTGATCATCGCTGCCGCTTTATCGGTGCAAGACCCGCGCGACCGACCGATGGACGCGCAGGCGGCAGCCGATCAGGCGCATAAAAAATTTGCGGATGAAAAATCTGAATTCATCTCGTATCTGAAAATATGGAAATGGTTTGAGGACGCGATAGAGCACAAAAAAACCAACCGTCAGTTGCAGGATAATTGCCGTAGCAATTTCCTGAGCCAGATGCGCTTGCGCGAATGGCGCGAGGTGCATTCGCAATTGCTGACCATTGTGAAAGAGCAGGGCTGGCGTCTGAATGAAACTGCGGCCACTTATGAACAACTGCATCTGTCTTTATTGACCGGTTTGCTCGGGAATATCGGCTATAAATCCGAGGAAGAAGCGCATTACCTCGGCGCCCGTAGTATCAAATTCTATATCTGGCCCGGCTCCAGTCTGGCGAAAAAAGCCGGACGCTGGATTATGGCGGCAGAGCTGGTCGATACGACGCGCTTGTATGGTCGTTGTATCGCCCAGATACAGCCCGAATGGCTGGAAAAAATCGGCGGTCATTTACTGAAAAAATCCTATGGCGAGCCGCGTTGGGAAAAGCGGACGGGTCAGGTGTCGGCGTTTGAACGAGCGACCCTGTATGGATTGGTTGTCTACAACCAGCGCCGGATTCAGTATGGTTTGTATCATCCGGTCGAAGCGCGCGAGATTTTTATCCGTGAAGCATTGGTGGAAGGCGAGTTCGAGACGCGTGCGCCGTTCTTTGCCCACAACCAGAAACTGGTGCGGGAAATTGAAAATCTGGAACACAAATCGCGCCGCCTCGATGTATTGGTCGATGCTGAACTGATCGTCGCGTTTTACGACAAGCTGATTCCGCCTGATGTGTATAACGCAGTGTTGTTTGAGGAGTGGCATAAAGAAGCGATCAAAGCCAATCCCAAACTGCTGCATCTGAATAAAGACGATCTGATGCGTCACGAGGCTGCAGGCGTGACGACGGATTTATTCCCGAAAACCATGCAGGTTTCCGGTGTGGCGCTGCAACTCAGCTACCATTTTGAACCCGGCAGTCCGCGTGATGGTGTGACGCTGACTGTGCCTTTGTTTTCGCTGAATCAGGTGTCGGCAGAACGCTGTGAGTGGCTGGTGCCCGGTATGCTGAAAGAAAAAGTGCATTTGCTGATCAAATCCTTGCCGCAAAAAATACGCCGCCATTGCGTGCCTTTGCCGGAATATGCGGCAGGATTTTGTGAGCGCAATGACTTTGGTAAGGGCAATTTTCTGGATGCCGTGATTGCCGATATCCGCGAGCAAAAAGGTTTGCTGTGCAAAACCATAGATTTTAAATTTGAAACCGTGCCTGTGCATCTGACGATGAATTTTAAAGTCGTGGATGAACATGGCCGCCAGTTAGAAATGGGGCGGAATCTGGCGAATCTGCGTGCTGAGTTTGGCGGGCAGGCGCGTGAAAGTTTCCAGAAAATTGCGAGTGCGGAAAAGCTGGCGCTGTTGGACGCACAGGCAGCAAATGTGCGCGGAACAAATCAGGGGAAAACGTCCGCAGCGGCGGATACCTCACGCGCCTCTGCAGCGAATAAAAACGGAAGCGCAGCGTCTGCAGGCGCAATGCCAGCGCTGAAGCAGGAAAATTTCACTGGCTGGACTTTCGACAGCCTGCCGGAATTGCTGGAAGTACAGCAGGGTAAGCAAACCCTGATCGGGTATCCGGCGCTGGTGGATAAGCTCACGCATTGTCATATCGAGGTATTTGACGATCCGGACGAAGCAGCGCGGGTGCACCGGATAGGCTTGCGCCGTCTGTTTGCCTTGCAACTCAAGGAGCAGGTGAAGTTCCTTGAGAAAAATATTCCCGGTCTTCAGCAAATGGGCATGCAGTTCATGGCGCTGGGCTCGCAGGAAGAATTGCGCGAACAGATTATCCAGACGGCGATTGAACGCGCGTGTCTGCAGCAACCCCTGCCAACTAATTCGGGTGAATTTAATATCCGCCGCGAGGAAGGGAAAGCGCGCCTGAATTTGCTGGCGAATGAAATCGCCCGCATGGCGGGGCAGATTCTTACGGAATATCACAGCCTGCCCAAGAAAATTCAGGGCATCAAAGCCCACGCGCAAGCAGCGGCTGATATCCAGAATCAGTTGCAGATGTTGATCACTAAACGTTTTATTGCCGAGACGGATTTCAGCCAGCTGGCGCATTTTCCGCGCTATCTGAAAGCGATCACGATACGCATGGATAAGCTGCGTGCCGATCCGGCGCGTGACGCTAAATTGATGGCCGAGTGGAACAGCGTTGCCCAGCCTTGGCAGCGCGTGCCACGCAAAACGGGAGCCGATGCTGATCCTAAGTTGCTGGAGTTCCGCTGGTTGCTGGAAGAGTTGCGGGTGTCTTTGTTTGCGCAGGAGCTGCGCACGCCGATGCCGGTGTCGGTGAAACGCTTGCAAAAAGTCTGGGAAAGTATGCAGCGTTAATTGCTGCGGAACTTAAAGTGAATGTCTGAATAAATACGTGCCTTTCCAGTGTTTTTTGGCTGGAGAGGCAGATTTTTATTGGACTTGCTTAGATTTTTCTGTCATGCGTGTCAGCGCACCCTGCAATTGATCTGACTCCAGAATCACGACGCCATCGGTTGCAGTAAAGCTTGCATTCATGGCTGCATACAGCATCGCGGCTGCAACATCAGCGACATCCACCGCGCTGTAGCGGTGCGGTATCAGCGAGCCGAATAGGCGGGATAAGAAGATTGCGATGGCTTCTGCCGGGCGTTTATCTTTTCTGGTGCCGCCGCTGAGCAGTGATGGACGCACTATTGTCAGCGCTGAAAATCCCAAAGCACGCAAATCATTTTCCACTTGGCCTTTAACCTGTAAATAAAAGGAACCGGCATCTGCATTTGCACCGAGTGCCGAGTTATATACAAAATGTCTTGTGCCTGCGGCTTTGGCAAGGCTGGCAGCGGCTATTACATAGTCGTGGTCGATACGGGAAAATGCGGCTTTTGATCCGGCGATCTTGATCGTCGTGCCGAGCGCACATAAGACCGCATCTGCCTGCCACCAGTCTGCATCCTGTGGCAAGTGGGCATAGTCAACGATGGGGTTGTGTAGTTTAGGATGGGGCGCCAACGCTGTGCGCGTCGGCGCGATCACTTGAGTTACATCCTTGTGCGCCAGGGCTTGCGCAATTAATTGCTGCCCCACTAAGCCGGTACCGCCCAGAATTAATAATTTCACTTTTACCTTCTCTCTTTTTGCTGTGCCATCAACTTAGCGACGGCAGCGTCTGCCGGTATTTTAGAGGCGAATCGGACATATTGCAGCCATCATGCTGGTCGCCGCAGCCTGTGTCAGGATGGTATGCTGTCGGACTTTGTTGTCCGCCATTTCTTTCCTGCTTCGATTTTGTATGAATCATAAACTGACTCCCGGCACCATTTTTTTACTGGTATTGGCACCACTGCTTTGGGCAGGTAATGCGGTTGTCGGACGTATGATACATACGATGGTGCCGCCAGTGACCTTGAATTTCTTTCGCTGGGCAATCGCTTTTCTGATTTTGCTGACGATGGCGGCCAGTATTTTTAAACGTGGCAGCATATTCTGGTTTCGGTGGTATCGCTACGCATTACTCGGGCTGCTCGGTGTGGGTATGTACAACGCCTTGCAATATCTGGCTTTACAAAGTTCGACGCCGATCAATGTGACGCTGGTGGCAGCGAGCATGCCGGTGTGGATGTTATTGATCGGGCGCTTATTTTTTCATGCGCCGATTTCCCGCTCTGCTGTAGCCGGTGTGGTCGTCTCGATAGCTGGGGTATTGCTGGTGCTGTGTCGCGGTGAGCTTCAGCATTTAATGGCGCTGCGTCTGGTTCCCGGCGATATGCTGATGCTGCTGGCAGCGATTTGCTGGTCACTTTACAGCTGGCTGCTGACACGTGGCGGCGACGGTGAGTTGCGTGATCACTGGTCACATTTTTTATTGGCGCAGGTCAGCTTCGGGCTGGTGTGGTCGGGTTTGTTTGCGGCGGGTGAATGGATGCTTGTTGCTCCTGTGATTCATTGGAGCGGTACGCTGATCGCTGCGATCATTTTTGTCGCAGTCGGGCCGGCGCTGATCGCCTTTCGCTGCTGGGGCATGGGTGTGCAACGGGTCGGACCAAGTATCGCTGCGTTTTTCAGTAATCTGACGCCCTTGTTTGCCGCTTTGCTGTCATCGTTATTTTTAGGTGAGACGCCACAACTGTTTCATGCGGTAGCGTTTTTGCTGATTGTTGCCGGTATCCTTTTATCTTCAAGACGTTGACGTCGCCTTGCAGATTAGCTGTGTTTTACAGTGGGTCGGGCGCGCCCGCAGCGATAGAGCCGTTACTGACGATGTAGGAAAACAATTGTTCGTAGCGATAACGTTCACCTGTGTCGTCAAGCTGATGGCGATTTTCCATAAATGCCTGATCCACTTCCTGCCAATCGGTAACATTCAATACCAGTTTGGCGACCGGTAACACATCATTTTCCTCAGCGTGCATGTGCGCGTAATAGAAAAGAGCATATTGCTCCGCCAGATCTCTGAAATGCGGAAAAGCCGGGGCTCCGCAAAACTCGTATTTCAGCAACGCATTGTGCAGATTGCGTACCAGGCATTCGCCGTTGCCATGTTGCTCGATCAACGCATCCAGCACATTGTCGAGCTGGTGTGTACGCTCTTTAATCTTGGAAAACAGAAATTTGTCTTCTTTAGGATGATGTACTTTTTCCGGATATTCGCTGATGTAAAAAAGAATGGCGCGGAATAATTTAAGATCAGGTGGCGCGTCTCCTTTATCTGTCGAACGCACAAATTCCAGCATGGTCTGTATGACGGCAGACAAATGCTGATGTTCTTGCTGAATGATATCGATGGATATTGGATGGAAGTTTCTGGCGCACATAACGGTCTCCGCAGAATTTTTTTATACTGTACTCTGTGCACCTTATTCGCTGTTTGATGCCGATCAAATAAAGCGAGACGTACCAACGGATTTCGTTGACTTCCGCTGATTTTTTAGGTTGATCGGTGTTCGCGTCCGCATTCGGCTCTTGTTTTACTCTCCACTTATGCTCGTTTGATGAGTATTTTTTATTGCCCTGCTTATATAAAAAAACCTCGTTCCCATTAGCAGGGAACGAGGTTGACTGACTACGCTTTATCAGCGTTTCAGCGTTTTGCAACGATGGCTTCAATCTGATCCATGATGCTATTCATGCGTTTAAACACTGCTTGATATGGTGCTGGCGATGCCAGATCGACCCCAGCTTTTTTTACGAGATCGTAAGGATAAGCAGAGCCGCCAGCTTTCAGGATATTCAGATAATTGTCGCGTGCGCCTGCTTGCGATTTCAGGATTTCATCGGCAAACATAGAACCGGCAGCAATCGAGGTCGCATACTGAAACACATAAAAGCGATTATAGAAATGCGGGATGTAAGCCCATTCTGTGGCATAGACATCATCGATTTTCATGACGCCTTCTTTATCGCCGTGATAGCGCTTCAGGGTGTCGCCGTAGATTTTAGTGAGGCCTTCACCAGTCAGCGATTCACCTTTGTCCACACGTGCATGCACTTCACGTTCAAAGTCTGCAAACATGGCCTGACGGAAGAATGTGCCGCGCAAATTTTCCAGTGCGGAACCCAGATACAGCAGACGCTCATCGTCGCTCTTCGCGATTTTCAGCATGTGATCAAGCAATAATACTTCGTTGGTGGTTGAGGCAATTTCAGCGGTGAAAATAGGGTAGTCAGCGGTGCTGAACGGCTGATGTTTATTCGCCAGATACGAATGCATCGCATGGCCCCATTCATGCGTGAGTGTGGAGACCGACTCGTAATCGTCGTTGTAATTCAGCAGTATGTATGGGTGTACGTCATACGCGACGCCAGACATGTAGGCACCTGAACGCTTGCGTGGGCGAGGGTAGACGTCCATCCAGCGCGCAGTACTCGCTTTAGTAATCGCATTGACGTAGTCGTCACCAAGCGGTTTGACTGAACTCAGCATCAGTTTCACACCGTCGTCGATGCTGTAAGTGAAATTGCCGGAAACCAGTTGCGGGTAAATATCGAAGTAGCGCAGATCTTGTACGCCCAGCATTTTCGCGCGTAATTTGAAATAACGGTGCAGCGTCGGCAGATTGGCGCGGGTCTGATCGACCAGCGTGTCATATACAGCGCGCGGTATATTGTTGCCATCCAGCGCATGGGTCAGTGAATCAGGATAATTGCGCACTTTGGCATACACGGCGTCGCGTTTGAGTTGTTCGTAAAACGTGACGCCGTAGCTGCGTTCAAACTCTTTCCATTTGCCCCAGAACGCATCAAACACCAGCTTGCGGTCAGCACGGTTCGGTGAAGCGCGGTATTTGGTATAAGCGGCCTGATCGATGGTGACTTGCTGACCATCCGACAGCGTGACTTTTGGCCACGGCATTTCTGCATTGGACAATGTTGAGTACACAGCAGCGGGAGCATTCATTGCCATGCCAAAGCTTGCGATCAGTTCTTCCCCTTTTTTATCCAGCGTGTGTTGCGCGCCGCGCAGTATGTCGTGCAGGCCAAAGCGGTAGGCGGCGAGTGATTTGTCCTGATTCAGATACGCATCGATTTTCTTTTGCCCCAGCTTCAGTATCTCCGGACGGAAGAAAGAACTCGCTTCTTCGAGCTTGCTGCCGATGATATCCGCATTTTGCGCAATGTCTTGTCCCTCGTTGTCACCGGTATCCTGATCGCGGAATTGCGACGCATAGGTCGCCAGACGTGCATAACGTTTCAGAATATCTGCATTCAGATCGAGACAGGATTTAAAGCTGCTGATCTTGTCGCCCAGATGACCGCTGCATTTTTGCAGCTGGACTAACTGTGTTTCCAGATTTTTTGCATCAGCGTTCCACGCAGCGCGATTGGCATACAGATCGGTAAGATTCCAGCGTTGCGCTTCAGTGTCGTTACTGTGCGCTGCAAAGCCGCTGGCAGGAAAGGCAAATGCGAGTGCCAGCAAGCTGGCGATCAGATGTTTTTGCATAGAGTCTCCGGTGTTGAGTATTGCCGGCAAAAGCCGGTAAAGGTAATCACAAACGATGTAACGAACAATGTGACAAGTGATGCGATAAAAGCAAAAATATACAGGTAAATCTATTGTATGAATTCAGGTAACAGGCAGATGAATCACAGATTTGATAAAACCCGTGCAATTCCGGAGAATCTTCTGGTTTTGCTTCGTTTGACTATTTTTTATACGATTTAGATTTCCCTTTTTCTGATTTGAAAACGCAATTTTTTGTGCCCGGCGTTGTACTTGGGTGCAGTTTGACTGTCACAGTTTTGCGAACAGCAGAATTGCATTTTGATGAGGGGAATATTTTCAGATGATTCAAGTACAATGAAGCTCGTTTTTATTTCTATTGCCGCCTATGAAACGCCCCCGCTTTTTACCTGACAACATGACTTTACTTTTGCTGAGTGTGATTCTGATCGCCAGTTTTTTCCCGGTGAAAGGAGAACTTGCAGTCAGCGTTGATCATCTGTCGACACTGATGATTGCGCTGCTGTTCTTTATGCACGGCGCTAAATTATCGCGCGAGGCAGTGGTGGCAGGAATGACGCACTGGCGTTTGCATTTGCTGGTGCTGGGAGTGACATTCGCCTTATTTCCTTTGCTGGGAATGCTGCTCAAGCCAGCTTTGCTGACAGTGTTGACTCCGGATTTGTATCTGGGGATTCTGTATTTGTGCTTATTGCCGTCGACGGTGCAATCATCGATTGCTTTCACCTCGGTTGCGCGTGGTAACGTTCCTGCCGCCGTCTGCAGCGCTTCTGCGAGTAACTTGCTCGGCATCTTCATCACGCCTTTATTGGTCAGCCTGCTGATTAAAGCCAACAGTGATGGACATTCGTCGGCCGATGCGATGCTGAAGATCGTTTATCAATTGCTGTTGCCGTTTGTGGCTGGACAGATCATGCGCCCGTATTTACAGGCATGGATCACTAAACATGCGAGCGTGTTAAAAATGGTCGATCAGAGCTCGATTCTGCTGGTGGTATTCGTGGCGTTCAGTGAAGCGGTCGTACAAGGATTATGGCATCAGGTGCCAACGCTGATGTTATTGGGCCTGCTGCTGATCAGTGCGGTGATACTGGCATTAGTAATGGGTTTTACTACTCTGATCAGCCGTCGTCTTGGCTTTAGTAAGGAAGACGAAATCACTATTGTTTTTTGTGGTTCTAAAAAGAGTCTGGCCAGTGGTGTACCGATGGCGAAAGTCTTATTTTCCAGCGGTTCCGTCGGCATGGTGTTGTTACCCGTGATGCTGTTCCATCAATTGCAACTGATGGTCTGCGCCGTACTGGCGCAACGCTACGCAAATAGACCAAAATAGAAATCAACAGAATCCTGCCAATGTCAGGCCCGCCTGAATGCCGGGTTTTTTAAGGAGAAATACATGCCTCGTTTTGCTGCCAATCTCAGCATGATGTATACCGAAGTCGATTTTCCTGCGCGTTTTGCTGCTGCGGAAAAAGATGGTTTCAGTGGAGTGGAATATCTGTTTCCCTACGATTATCCGGCGCAGCAATTACGTGAATTGCTGGACGCGAATAATTTACAGCAAGTGTTGTTCAATGCGCCACCGGGGAACTGGGCAACCGGTGAACGTGGCCTGGCGTCGTTGCCGGGGCGCGAAGACGAATTTAAGCGTGGCTTTGATCAGGCGCTGGAATACGCCCGCGTGCTGGGCAACCGCCATATTCATGTGATGGCAGGGCTGATACAGCCTGAGCAGGATAGGGTGCGTCATCGCGCGGTCTATCTGGGTAATCTGGCGTATGCGGCATTGCTGGCCTCGCGTGAAAGTCTGACGGTGTTAATTGAACCTATCAATACCCGTGATATGCCGGGATATTTTTTATCTGAGCAAAATATGGCGCAGGAAATCTGTGAAGAAATTGGCGTCAGCCATTTGCAAGTGCAGTTCGATATGTATCACTGCCAGATTATGGAAGGCGATATCACACGCAAGCTGCAGCGGGATATGCGCCGGCCGCAGGCCGGCATCGGCCATATACAGATCGCCGGTGTGCCGGATCGCCATGAACCATCCGAAGGCGAAGTAAATTACCCGTATCTGTTTCAGCTGCTGGATGATTTGGGCTATAACGGCTGGATAGGTTGCGAATACCTGCCACGGTCGGGAACCTCAGAGGGGCTTGCATGGATCAGACCCTGGCAGCCGGCGAAGTAAATCGCTTCCGTATCGCGCGGCGAGTGTGATCGAAATAGCCCGTCGATGTAATTCTCCGCTGATGGCGTCTTCATTTCATCGTCGGTAAGCAGAATAAAAAAACGGCCTGTGTTTTTCTCAGGCCGTTTTTTTGTATCAGTTCAGATGAAAAATTACTCGTCTGCGACTTGCAGAATCAGCTTGCCGAAATTTTTTCCATCGAACAGCATCATCAGCGTGTCAGGGAAAGTTTCTATGCCTTTGACGATATCTTCGCGGGTGTGGAATTTACCTTCTGCCATCCACTTGCTCATTTCTGCGACCGCTTCGCCATAACGTGCGGCATAATCAAAAACGACGATACCTTCCATGCGCGCACGATTGACCAGCAGCGATAAATAATTCGCTGGCCCCTTAACTGGTGTTGTGTTGTTGTATTGAGAGATTGCACCGCAGATGATGATGCGCGCTTTCATATTGATGCGGGTCAGCACGGTATCGAGAATGTCGCCACCAACGTTATCAAAATACACGTCTACGCCATTCGGGCAATGTTCTTTCAGTCCGTCACGTACAGAACCGGTTTTGTAATCGATGCAGGCATCAAAGCCGAGCTCATTCACCACGAAATCGCATTTGTCTTTACCGCCAGCGATGCCAACGACGCGGCAGCCTTTTTGTTTGGCAACCTGACCAACCGTTTGACCGACCGCACCCGCCGCACCAGAAACGACAACAGTCTCGCCCGCTTTCGGCTGGCCGACATCGAGCAAGCCAAAATACGCAGTCATGCCAGGCATGCCGAGCGCATTCAGGTATTTCGGTAAAGGTGCGAGTGCTGGATTAATTTTGTAGAAGGCTGCTGTTTTATCATTCGCCGCGCCAACCCAGTATTGCTGCACGCCGGTGCCGCCGGAAACATAATCGCCGACCGCAAATAAAGGCGATTTCGATGCCACCACCTTGCCGACACCGCCAGCGCGCATGACTTCATCAATCGCGACCGGGCGGATATAGGATTTGCCTTCATTCATCCAGCCGCGCATCGCCGGGTCGAGCGAAATGTAGATCGTTTGGACGACGATTTCACCATCGTTAATCTCTCTGACTTGTTCGGTGGTGAATTTCCAGTCGCTGTGTTTCGGTGTGCCGACTGGGCGGGCGGCGAGGCGGTATTGTTGATTGCTGAAGCTGCTCATAGTGTCTCCTGTGTTTTTGGTGATGTCTTACGTTTTACGGATGGTGGCTATCGCTGTTTTTGCGCCAGCCTTAATATACACGAAATAGAACGTACGTGCTTTTTGTTGCCGCTATTTTAAAACGCCGTGAAATTCAGAACCGATTCTCGCTAATCTGGCACCGATGCGCGACGTACCTGCGATGAACGTGCGACAATAGTCGGTTAGTTTTTTAGATCAGGACTGACGCAATTTGTCCCGGCGGGGCGGTTTTGCGTAAGTCCTGTAGCTTTGTTTTGCTTTAAAATTGCAGATTATTCCAAATTAAATTTGCCTCACCCCCGAATGTCATGTGTATTCGGGCGAAAAAATAACATGATGACCATACGACCAGAATATATTCTCACCCTTTCTTGTCCTGATCAACGCGGTATCGTACACAGCGTTTCAGGATTTTTAGCCAATCATGGCTGCAATATCATCGATTCTGCGCAGTTTGGTGATGAACAATCCGCCACGTTTTTTATGCGTGTGCATTTCGCTGTTGAAGATGCTGGCGTCAAAGAGACAGCATTACGCGAAGAATTTGCGGAACTTGCTCACGGCATGCAAATGAGCTGGAAGCTCAATGACGCGCACCACAAACCAGCCGTGATACTGATGGTTTCAAAAATCGGTCATTGCCTGAATGATTTGCTGTTCCGCTACAAGAGCGGTTTATTGCCGGTGGAAATTAAAGCCATCGTTTCTAATCACACCGATTTTTATCAGCTTGCGGCCAGCTACAATATTCCTTTCCACCATTTGCCACTGGCTGCAGGTGCGTCGGCTGAGGCCAAGCGTGCGCAGGAAGAAAAAGTATTGGAAATCGTCGCCGCTAATCAGGCTGATCTGGTGGTGCTGGCGCGCTATATGCAGATTTTATCGCCGCAGATGTGTGATGCACTCAAAGGCAAAGCGATCAATATTCATCATTCGTTTCTGCCTAGCTTTAAAGGCGCGAAACCCTATTATCAGGCGCATGAACGCGGTGTGAAACTGATCGGTGCGACTGCGCACTTTGTTACTGGCGATCTGGATGAAGGCCCGATTATTGAGCAGGATGTTGAGCGCGTTGATCATGCGATGGAGCCGGAAACACTGACAGCCATTGGTCGTGATGTTGAATGCGTGGTGCTGGCACGTGCCGTCAAATGGTTTGTTGAACACCGTATTTTGCTGAATGGTCACAAAACAGTGGTGTTCAAATAATGGCCTTGAAATCGATTATCTATAAAGCCGATCTGAATATCTCTGATATGGATCGCGGCTATTACGCCGACCATAGTTTAACGATTGCCCGCCATCCATCGGAAACCGATGAACGCATGATGATACGCGTGCTGGCATTTGCCATTCACGCCGCTGAGCGTCTGGAATTCGGCAAAGGCATTTCCGATACGGAAGAGCCGGATCTGTGGGAAAAAGACTATACCGACGCGATACAACTGTGGGTGGAAGTTGGTCAACCCGATGACCGCCGTTTGTTGAAAGCCTGCGGGCGCTCAGAGAAAGTGATCGTCTACAGCTTTGCCAGTGCCAGCGATATCTGGTGGAAGCAGATGAACAGCCGCCTCGATCGCGCAAAAAATCTGAAGGTGATGAATGTGCCGTCGGCACAAAGTCAGGCGCTGGAAAAACTCGCACAACGTTCTATGCAATTGCAATGCACAATACAGGACGGGCAAATCTGGATGTCCGCAGGCGATGCCTCGGTGCAGATCGATCTGGAAATGCTGAAGGATTTTGGTTGATCTGATGCGTGCGCTACTAATGCGCTGGTGACAGCCGTTCAGCCCACTGTAACGGTGCGGGTAGTTCCGCATTGATCATTTCAAGGTGTAAAACCCGGCGTTGGCTGCATTCCTGCGATTTTTCGGATGCATGTACTATCAGAGGCCGCATCAGTAAAACGTCGCCGGCCTTGAGTTCGCAGCAATAAGCAAGCTGTGCTGCGGTCACGATGTTAAGTTCATCTGATGTCAGTTTGCCGTGGCGGTGGCTACCTGGTATCAGTTTTAATGCGCCATTTTGTGGTGGCGTATCATCCAGCGCAAAACGCCATGTCAGCATGTTTTCCAGAATGCTGGCTGGTGGTTCAACATGCACAATCCCATTTTTCATTGTCCACTTTTCGTAGCCTGCGATTCCGGCAGCGGTGTTGACGCAAATGGTTTTATCCTGATGCCAGGGAACGAGCCAGTTGTGGGACGCATTTTTGTTAAAGAATATACTCCGCACCGTTGTCGCGCCTGATAACCCGACATTGTTCAGTATGTTGGCGATATGAGATGTGGGGAGCGCCTTCAGAATATCGGGGCAATGCTGCAATACTTGTCTGACACCATATTGCTCCTGAACCGGGTGGCAGGCATCACGCAGCGCGTCAAGCTGTTCAGGAGTAAGAAACTGGCGAAGTATCAGGAATCCATCTGTTTCCAGCGCTGCTTTCATTTCTGCTGGTTGCATATCTTTATGAAAGAATTTGTTAACCTTGTCCGAATGAATGCAGGAAAATTCCTGATCAGACTTTCGCGTGTCGCCGCCTTTTCAGATGGTGCCGGTATTGAAGAGCGATACCATCTGAAATGAAAGGCTGTGAAGTAATTAAGCAGGTGCTACGCCAGCCGCGTCAAAATAGCCATCAAACAGGACGGAGCTTAAATAACGCTCACCGGAATCAGGCAAAATCGCGACGATGGTTTTGCCTGCATTTTCAGGCAAAAATGCGAGTCGGGTTGCTGCCGCGACCGCTGCGCCGCACGAGATGCCGGCCAGTATGCCTTCTTCTTTGGCGAGTCGCTGCGCGAACAGCACCGCATCTTCATTGCTGACTTGTTCCACCTGATCGATCAGCGATAAATCCAGCACATCAGGCACAAAGCCAGCGCCTATACCCTGGATTTTATGTGGTCCCGGTTGCAAAGGCAGGCCAGCGCGTTGCTGCGTCAGTATCGGGCTGGAAGTCGGCTCTACCGCAACGGTATGCAGTGCTTTTCCCTGCGTCTTTTTCAGGTAACGGGAAACGCCGGTAATGGTGCCGCCGGTGCCGACGCCAGCGACAAAAATATCGATGTTGCCCTTGGTGTCTTCCCAGATTTCCGGACCTGTCGTGCGTTCATGTACTGCCGGATTCGCCGGATTTTTAAACTGCTGCAACAAGACATAACGATCCGGGTCGCTGGCGCGGATTTCTTCGGCTTTGGCGATCGCGCCATTCATGCCTTTAGGCCCTTCGGTCAGTACCAGCTTCGCGCCGAAGGCAGCGAGTAATTTCCGGCGTTCTATGCTCATGGTTTCCGGCATCGTCAATGTCAGCGGTATGCCTTTGGCTGCTGCGACGAAAGCGAGCGCGATACCGGTGTTGCCGCTGGTGGGTTCTATCAGTTCTTTGCCAGCGCCAAGCAATCCGCGTTCTTCGGCGTCAGCGATCATCGCCGCGCCGATACGGCATTTGACGGAGTAGGCGGGATTGCGGCCTTCGACTTTCACCAGCACCGTTGCGCCTGCACCGGCGGTGATGCGGTTGAGGCGAATCAATGGTGTGCGTCCGATGGAATCTGCGTTGTTCAAATAAAGTGCCATGATGGTCTCTCAGAAGTTGGGTGTATGGATACTACGAGTCAGGTGATGCCGCGTGATTGATCTTTATCAAGCGTGCTTCCTTACATTTTTTGCGTATATCGATATGTAAAAAAAGAGGGTCGACGCTTTTCCTTTTGTCATACTTTTTTGCTGCTCAGGATGTGCGCGTACTATACATCGCAATCAGTGAATGTGGGCATGGTGCGGTCGTTCTGATGCGCTGATCGCCATTGCTGCTGAACTCAGGCAAGCCTCAGTTTTGCGCTTTGATTTTATAAAGAAATGACGAAAAACGGGGAGTATATGCAAAAAACGCCTTATTCTCGGCAGAAAATAAGGACGTTTTAAAATACTGGGGGGAGTATATTTAAGGCGTTTTTGCCTCTTGCAACGGGCAACAAACGCAAATTTACGCTGCCAACACCTTGCGCAACCACAGCCCGATATCGCGGATTTCTTCGGCGCAGACTGAATGCGGCATCATATATTCATGCCATTCGATCTGATAACCGAGCTCTTTCAGCAAATCGCGCGATTGCTCTGCGCGTTGAATCTGAATTACTGGATCGGCGCGGCCATGCACCAGAAACACCGGTGTCTCCTGATTCGCCGCACTGCGTTCGGTAGCAACCACATCACGCAATGGCACATAGCCGGATAAACACAGCAAGCCTGCCAGTTTTTGTGGATAGCGTAAGCCGGTTTGCAAGGTCATCGCGCAACCTTGCGAGAAGCCCGCGAGGAAAATTTTATTAGCCGGAATGCCGCGTGCGACTTCGCGCGCGATCAGTTTTTCAATTTCCACTTGCGATGCGCGTAAGCCTTTTTCATCTTCGCGGCGGGCGATGTCGGTGCCCAGAATGTCATACCAGGCGCGCATCACGTAGCCATTGTTGATCGTCACCGGCATCGTTGGCGCGTTCGGGAACACGAAGCGTATGCCGGGTAAGCCGCTCAGATTGAGTTCCTGAACGATAGGAACGAAATCATTGGCATCTGCGCCCAGACCATGCATCCAGATAATGGCGACGCTGGGATTGGTGGCGCTTTCAATTTCTACGGTGTCGAGGTAATTGCTCATGGCTGACGGAGTATTTTTCTTGGTTGAAGGGGAATTGCGGATGTCGGATGATTTCTGTTGTTTCTTGAGTGTGACTGCAGTCACCGCGTTCACAGTTACCCCAAAGACGTTATTGAGCAGGCCCAGCGCTGAGGTGCCGAGCAAAGCAGTGATCCATAATCGTCTTGCTGATGGCGGAAAATCTGCTTTGTTCATCTGTCTGCGTACATTGCTGGCGACCCGATTTAACGGAGGCAATCAGGATTTTTGTCGTAACGCCGATTTAGGGCGGAAGACTTTGCACACGGATTCGTGCGTTTCTATGTAAGGCCCGCCGATCAGGTCGATGCAATAAGGAATCGCTGCGAAAATGCCAGAGACAATTTGTTTGCCATCCGCATCTTTCAAACCTTCCAGCGTTTCTTTAATCGACTTCGGTTGCCCCGGCAAATTCAGAATCAATGCGGCATGATCAGCGGTTTCACGTATCACAGCCACTTGCCGCGACAAGATCGCGGTTGGCACAAATTGCAGGCTGATCTGACGCATCTGCTCGCCGAATCCCGGCATCTCTTTGGTGGCGACCGCCAGCGTGGCTTCCGGCGTCACATCGCGCCGAGCAGGGCCGGTGCCGCCAGTAGTAATCACCAGATCGCAGCGTGCCACGTCCACCAGTTCAGTCAGCGCTTGTTCTATCGCCTGACGTTCATCGGGAATCAGGCGGGTTTCCATCACCCAATTGCTCGCCATGGCAGTGCTGAACCATTCCTGCAACGCGGGCAAACCCTGATCCTGATAGACACCAGCTGATGCGCGGTCAGAGATGGAGACCAGGCCTATGCGCAATGCGCGGTCGGCTGTATCCGTATTACTCATTGTCCTCATCCTCTTGATCTTCTGCATCCTCATCATCCAATGCGTCACCGCCCGCAGGCGCTTTTTGCAATTGCTTCAGAATCTGGAAAATCTCGCGGTAGGCTTTTGGTGGTTTGTTTTCTGCCTGTTCCTTACGCGCGTTGCGGATCAGGGTGCGCAATTGCTGCACATCGAGATGCGGATGTTCAGACAGTAACTCTGTCAGCGCATTGTCGTCCGTCAGCAGTTTATCGCGACGACGTTCCATCGCATGCATCGCGGCGGTTTCTGCTTTCGACGCACCTTTCCAGCTGTCGATGGTTTTCTGGATCAGGGCAACTTCCGCCTCATCCAGCGTACGCATTTTTTTGCCGACAAATTGCATCTGACGACGACGACCTTCATGGTTCGTGATTTGCTGACATGCGAGAATCGCGTCGCGCACATCTTCTGGCATAGGAACGCGTTTGACGCGGTCACGCGCCTGTTCGACCAGTTCTTGTCCCAGTTTTTGCAATGCGGTCATTTCACGTTTGAGCTGAGATTTTGAAGGGCGTTCGTATTCCTCTTCAAATTCGCTCGATTGGTAGCCACATGAGCCCCGGTTTGGATTTGGCATAATTCTGCGCCTTTACTATAAACTTAATGAAACGGCTGATATGATAACCGTTTTAGTTCCGTCTCCAAAGAAACCTCATCTATGAGCAAGCCAGTTTTTACCCATTCCCAAGATCAACTGAAACAAATTGCGCAGGATATGTTGCTTTTTGCTAAAGAAAAAGGCGCTTCCGATGCGGCTGTCGAAATCAGCGAAGGTGAAGGTTTATCGATCAGCGTGCGCAAAGGCAAGGTGGAAACGATAGAGCAGAACCGCGATAAAGGTATTGGTATTACTGTTTATATCGGACAAAAACGCGGTAATGCCAGCACATCTGATTTTTCCCGTCAGGCGCTGAGAGACACGGTGGACGCGGCTTACAATATTGCCAGGTTTACGGCAGAAGACGATTGCGCTGGTCTGGCTGATGCGGAACTGTTTGAAATGGCGCCGCGTGATCTGAAGCTGTGCTATCCGTGGCATATCAGCGCAGAAGAAGCGATCGATATCGCCAAGCGCACCGAAGCGGCGGCGTTTGCCGTCGATAAACGGATTACGAATAGTGAAGGTGCCAGCGTCCATGTGCAGCAATCGCATTTCGTTTCTGCGAACTCGCGTGGCTTTATTGGTGGTTACCCGCTGTCCCGTCATACGATCGCTGTAGCACCGATTGCAGGTAAGGGTGCCAAGATGCAGCGTGACGACTGGTATTCATCGCAACGCAATCCGAAGAAACTTGCTCAGCCTGAGGCCATCGGTCGTTATGCCGCTGAACGCGCGCTGGCGCGTCTGAATGCACGCAAACTGACGACGCGTAAATGCCCGGTTCTGTTTGAGGCACCATTGGCTGCAGGCTTGCTGGGATCGTTTGTGCAGGCGGTTTCCGGTGGTGCCTTATATCGTAAATCTTCATTTTTGCTGGATTCGCTGGGAACGCAGATTTTTCCTGAACATATTCAGGTCGTCGAAGATCCGCATGTGCCGGGCGCGGTAGGTTCATCGCCATTTGATGATGAAGGTGTCCGCACCCAGCGCCGCGATGTGGTCAGCAATGGCGTGTTGCAGGGTTATTTCCTGTCCACCTATTCGGCGCGTAAGCTGGGGATGCAAACAACCGGCAATGCGGGCGGCTCGCATAATCTGAGTTTGCTGTCATCCAATACAAAAAAGAGTGATCATTTTGCCGCCATGCTCAAAAAAATGGGTACTGGCTTACTGGTGACCGAGCTGATGGGGCAGGGCGTGAATTACGTGACGGGTGACTACTCGCGCGGTGCTTCTGGCTATTGGGTGGAAAATGGTGTGATTCAATATCCGGTCGAAGAGATCACCATCGCTGGCAATATGCGCGACATGTTCACGCAAATCGTCGCGGTTGGCGCGGATACACTGGTACGCGGCACCAAGCAGACCGGCTCGATACTGATAGGGAGCATGACGGTTGCAGGTAACTGATCATTTACTGACTGTTCAAATAAAAACGACCATCACAGATGGTCGTTTTTTTATGCTGAGAATATTTTCTGTGTAGCCCGGATGTTGCCAGCGAAAGTTAAGCGCCTAAGTAAGCTTCGATCACTCTTGGGTTGTTCAGCAGATTCTGACCGCTGTCTTGCAACACAATTTCGCCGTTTTCAAGAACGTAACCGCGTTGGGCGATTTTCAGAGCTTGCCTGACGTTTTGTTCCACCAGCAAAATCGTCAGCCCGGTCTGGTTGATCTCTTTCAGCACGCGGAAAATTTCCTGCACCATCAACGGCGCCAGACCCATGGATGGTTCATCCAGCAGCAGCACTTTGGGTTTTGCCATGAGGGCGCGGCCAATCGCCAGCATTTGTTGTTCGCCACCTGATAAGTTACCTGCGAGTCCGGAAGCGCGGTTTTTCAGCACCGGAAACAGGTGGAATACGTAGTCCAGATCCTGACTGATCTGCGCTTTATCTTTGCGGGTGTATGCGCCGAGATCAAGATTTTCCTGTACTGTTAATGTGGTCAGAATGGCGCGCCCCTCGGCCACTTGCACCACGCCTTTCTGCACGATCTGATGCGGCGAGAGTGTGGTCAGATCTTCGCCCTCAAACAGGATTTTTCCTGCATTGGTTTTGATCAGGCCGGATACCGCCAGTAATGAAGTGCTCTTGCCCGCGCCATTGGCACCGACGAGGGCAGTGATTTCGCCGGCGTTCAGTTCCAGTTGTATGTTTTTGACGGCGCGGATGTGGCCATACGATACGCTGAGGTTCTGGATGCTTAATATAGTGCTCATGCGGCATCCTCCTTACCGAGATAGGCTTCGATGACGTCAGGATTGGCGCGCACTTCATCCGGCGTTCCTTCTGCGATGATTTTGCCGAAATTGAGTACCGCGACGCGATCACAGAGTTCCATTACAAAGCGCATGTCGTGTTCAATCATAAAAATCGAAAATCCACGTTGGCGGATATTTTTAATCTCTGCCATCAGCTCTGTTTTTTCTGCGGGATTCATGCCGGCGACCGGCTCGTCGAGCAGCAATAGTTTGGGTTGCGTCGCGAGTGCCCGCGCGAATTCCAGCTTGCGTTGTTCGCCGTAAGATAAATTGTCAGCCAGCATGTGCGCTTTGTGATCGAGTCTTACCCAGGTCAGCAATTCATGCGCACGTTCACGCGCTTTCGCTTCTGCATTTTTAAACGTCGCAAGATTAAACAACATGCTGCCGATGCTGTAATTCAGGTGCTCATGCATGCCAACGACGACGTTTTCCAGCAAACTCATTTCCTTGAAAATGCGGATGTTCTGAAATGTGCGGGCGATGCCGAGCTGCGTAATTTTGTGGGAGGCCACCACGCTCAGATCCTGATCGTTAAAACGTATCTCTCCGCTCGATGGACGTAACAGACCTGTGATCAGATTCACGATGGTGGTTTTGCCTGCACCGTTAGGACCGATCAACCCGAAAATACTGCCTTCAGGCATGGTGAAGCTGACGTCCTGCAAGACCTGCAAGCCGCCGAAATTTTTACTGATAGCTTGTAACTGCAACATTTAAGCAACCTCTTCAGACTTGCTGGATGTGAATTTGCGGCGCAGCGCGCGGATTTTAGCCGGATCCCAGATACCTTTAGGCAGGTACAGAATCACGATGATCAGAATCAGGCCATTCGCGGCCAGTCGGTAGTCCTTCAGCGAACGCATCACTTCTGGCAGTAGTGTCAGGATGGTGCTGCCAAGCACCGGGCCAATCAGATTGCTGGTGCCGCCGAAGACGGCCATCGTGAGAATCTCGACGGCATTTTCAAACGCATAATTTCCTGGGCCTATCGTGAAGGTGTAATGTGCGTTCAGACCGCCTGCGACACCGGCGATCACTGCGCCGAGCACAAACGCCAGCAGTTTGTAGCCCGCAACGTTGACACCCATTAAGCGCGCCGCGATTTCATCTTCCTTAATCGCTTCAAATGCACGTCCGGTTTTCGAGCGGCGTAATCTTGCCAGCACAAATAAGGTGATGCCTAAAATAACAACGATGTGCCACCACTCTGTTTTAAGTGGAATGCCGTTCAGACCCATAGGGCCACCGGTGATTTCCATATTCAGAACGATGACGCGTACGATTTCGCCGAAACCAAGAGTGGCCATCGCCAGATAAACACCCGACAAACGCAAGGTCGGAATGCCGACGGCGAGAGCGACAAGCGCCGGCGCAACACCCGCTGCAAGCAAGGCGACCGGGAACGCAAGCTCGGTCTGCATGCTGATCATCGACGCGGCATACGCGCCTATGCCCATGAACGCTGCGTTGGCAAGCGACAGCAAGCCGCACGACAGGGTCAGATAAATTGACAGTGCCAGCATCGCGTTGATGCCAATACCAAAAATAACAGTGCTGTAAATAGCCCAGAAACCATCCCACCATTCGAGCATGATCTTATGCCTTTCTTTCTAAAATCTTGCCAAACATGCCGGAAGGACGAACCAACAAGATCACAAACAATAAACCAAATGCCACGGCATCACGGAAGTCACTGGATAGATAAGCGACGCTCATGACTTCGGCAAAGCCAAGAAATAAACCACCGATGAGGGCACCACGGATATCGCCCATGCCACCCAGAATAATCACTGCAATACCTTTGTGTAGCATGGGTTGTCCCATGAATGGTGAAATCGCGTTGAAAGACAGGCCGACCAGCACACCTGCTGCACCGCCGAGTGCTGCCGCGGCAAAAGAGGTGAACAGAAACAGGCCCTCAACATTAATGCCGAGCAGATACGCAGCTTTAGGTGATTCTGCGATGGCCCGCAAGGCTCTGCCCAGTTGTGTGCGACGCATAATGATCAGCAGCACGACCATCAGCGCAAATGAAATCAGGACGATGGCTAACTGCACGGCGGTCAGGTGCAGATTACCGACAGTAAAACTTTCTTCCGGTATCGTGCCAAACGGGAAGCGTTTGTTTTCTGCGCCAAAGAAACCCTGTGCCACATTCGTAATCATGATGGCGACGCCGATAGTGGCGATCATCGGAGCCAGATGCGGGGCATTCCGTTTACGCAAAGGTCGAAGTACAAGGAAATCGACGATCACACCAATCACGCCGCAGGTCAGCATCGCGATCAGCATGGCCAGCCACAAGGACATCTGAAATTGATTGACCAGCAATAAGGCTACATAGCTGCCCAGCATGAATATCGCGCCATGAGCGAGATTGATGACGCCCAGCACGCCAAAGACGAGAGTAAAACCGAGCGCAAACAATGCATACACGCTACCGAGTGAAAGGGCATTGATAAGTTGTTGTTCAAACATGATGATCCAGGCGAAAAACTGTTGCAACTCTTGCCGCTGTTGAGTTGCGTATCAGTTTTGTCAGAAAAGTGTTTTATGGAAATGAGAGAAAGTTCAGATCAAAAAACACAGATGCTAAGCAGGAAAAAATCTGCTGAAAAAATGAAAACTCACAAAAAATAAAAATTCATTCCTTAGAAATACAGCAGCGGTTCGCACTGTCAGTGGCGGAACCGCTGTTTCTTAAAGATGAAATCTTACTTCAGCAGTATAAATTTACCGCCCTTAGCAATATTGACGATGGCTTCTTGCTGCGCATCGTAACCTGCTTCTTGTCCATCTTTTGCAGCAGCGCGGCGGAAAGCAAATTTGCCGGTAGCACCTTCAAATTTGATCGCAGGCAGGGCATTGCGCAAGGCGATACGGTCTTTATCGATGCTGCCGGTCAGTTTTACTGTTTTCAATGCTTCGGCAACGATATTGAGTGCGTCAAAAGCCTGTGCCGCAAACTGATCAGGTTCATTGCCGAATTTTGCTTTGTAATCGGCGATGAATTTTTTGTTTGTAGCAGAGGTATTTTCTATCGACCATGGGCTACCCATCAAAGTGTCGTCAGCCGCGTCTTTGGCGATTTCAAACAGCTTAGGTGAGTTGAATCCATTACCACCGATAAACGGCTGTTTCATGCCCAGTGAGCGGGTTTGCAGAATAATATTGGCGGCCTCTTCTGCCAGGCAGGAGCAAACAATCGCATCAGGATTCGACGCTTTGATTTTGGTCAGTTGCGCCTTGAAATCAACGTCGCCCTTCGCATAGGTTTCGGTATCGGTGACACTGATTTTCTGATCTGCGAGTGCTGACTTGAAAACGTCGTAGCCGCTCTTCGTAAAGGCATCGTCATTGCCATACAACACCGCAACTTTTTTGATATTGAATTTTTTTACTGCCGCACGAGTGGTGACTGGTAAGACGTCGGCTTCCATCACAGAGTTACGGAAAGTGAAAGGACCCATATTGGTAATACCATCCGCAGTATTGCTGGTGCCAAAAACCACGGTTTTAGTTGCATTGGCGATAGGATCGGCGGCAAATGCAGAATTGGATAAAGTCGGGCCGAAAACCAGTAAAACTTTTTCCTGGAAGATCAGTTTTTTGAAAACATTGATCGCTTCTTCTTTCTTACCTTGTTCGTCTTCCACAACCAGAGCGATTTTGTTTCCGTTGACGCCACCTTTTGCGTTGATGCCATCGGCTGCCAGAGTGAACCCGTTTTTAATTGCTACGCCGTATTTCGCTGCCGGGCCAGTCAGTGCTTCGGCAACGCCGACTTTGATATCGGCGGCATTGCCGATGACAGTCCATCCGAGCAAGGCACTTGCAACCATCAGTTTTAGTTGGTGTGACATAAAGGGTTCCTGAAAGAATGTGATGAAAAGGATTTACTGGTCACCGATAGCGTGAAATAGCATGCGTCTCTATTAACTGGCGGCCCAGAATAATCGCCGTAGAATTTTTATTAGATAAATATTTATTTTCGCCAAATATTGTATTGGCTGCCAAGCAGAAGGGCAATATAACATGGTGTTGCGGTGCAATATCCGCTGCTTAAGTAGAATTACTTATAGCATCGGCAGAGCTGGGGTGGGAGCGGGTCTTGAGGTGGGAAGGTGCAGCCCTAAGATGGACTTGGGCTGCACCTGATGCTTGTTGTTAATGCGAGAGTTTATGCGAGCGACTGGCGTGCACGTGCAATTGCTGCCCGCACCTGATTTGGTGCAGTGCCGCCGATGTGATCGCGTGCAGCAACAGAACCTTCCAGTGTCAGCACCTGGAAAATATCCTGTTCAATCAATGCAGAGTAGCCGCGTAATTCTTCAAGCGACATTTCGCTGAGGTCGCAGCCTTTTTCCACGCAAGTTTTGACGGCGTGTGCAACAGCTTCATGCGCATCACGGAACGGCAAACCTTTTTTCACCAGATAATCGGCGAGATCGGTTGCAGTTGCATAGCCTTGCAAAGCAGCGGCACGCATGGCTTCAGGTTTGACGCTGATGCCAGTCGCCATATCGGCAAAAATGCGCAGTGTATCGACCAGGGTATCGACCGTATCAAAAAGAGGCTCTTTGTCTTCCTGATTGTCTTTGTTGTAAGCCAGCGGCTGACCCTTCATCAGCGTCAACAGCGCAATCAAATGGCCATTGACGCGGCCTGTCTTGCCACGGGCAAGTTCTGGCACGTCTGGATTTTTCTTTTGCGGCATGATCGATGAGCCGGTGCAGAAACGGTCGGCAATATCGATAAAGCCAACCCGTGGGCTCATCCAGATCACCAGTTCTTCAGACATGCGTGAGATATGTGTCATCACCAGCGCGGCAGCGGCGCAGAATTCAATCGCGAAGTCGCGGTCAGAAACTGCATCCAGGGAGTTGTAGCAAACTTCATCAAAGCCCAGTGTCTTAGCGACGCGTTCGCGGTCGATCGGGAAGGTGGTGCCCGCCAGCGCTGCAGCTCCCAATGGCAGACGATTGACGCGTTTGCGGCAATCCAGCATGCGCTCGGTATCACGTCCGAACATTTCTACGTAAGCGAGAATGTGATGCCCGAACGTGATCGGTTGTGCGACTTGCATGTGCGTAAAGCCCGGCAAAATCGTCGCTGCATTTTTTTCTGCCAGATCAATCAATGCGCTGCGCAGGGCGCGCAGCAGGGCGACGATATTATCAATCGCAGAGCGCATGTAAAGGCGGATATCGGTCGCGACCTGGTCGTTACGCGAGCGTCCGGTATGCAGTCGTTTCCCTGCGTCACCGACCAGCTCGGTCAGGCGTTTTTCTATGTTCAGATGCACGTCTTCCAGATCCAGTAACCATTCAAATTTGCCCGATTCAATTTCTGACTGAATTTGTGCCATGCCGCGTTGAATATCAGCGTAATCCTGAGCGCTGATAATATTTTGTGCACTCAGCATTTCCGCATGCGCGAGAGAACCCTGAATGTCCACCGCCGCCATGCGATTATCAAAAAATACCGAAGCGGTGTAGCGCTTGACGAGATCGGAAACTGGCTCGGAGAAACGGGCAGACCATGCCTCGCTTTTTTTATTGAATTGTGATGTCATAATGGATTGATTGCCGTTTTGGCTGCGGTTAGCGATAAATATTCTCCGATTATAAAACACCGCACCACTTTTCCCCGAGCAAAACCACGATGACGACTGTTTTATCTGTCCCAAAGAATGAACCTGTGATTCCCGATTGCTGCAATATCGGCGTGATTTTCCGCGTGCTGGCGGGTGTCAGTGTGGTTGTTTTGCTGGGATTGGCCTCGCGTGGCGATGGTTGGGCGCTTGTTTTGGAGAATTTCATTGAAGCGTCGATGCTGATAGAAGCGATTTGTCTGCTTTCGCTTTTCCTGTTATGTGCTTGTCGCCGCTATGCCTATTCACATGCCTCCCCAGTCTGGCTACAGCGGCTGGCCTGCGTATTGATTCCCGCTGCTGTCAGTATTTTTCTGCTCGCCTTCTTTGGACAGTTTGAATGGTTTTTGCTTGCTTTCCCACGTTTGAACACGGGTTTTATTCTTATTTTCACTGCTGTTTCAGGATTTTGTCTGCAACAGTATTTTGAGCTGCGTACCCGTGCTTTTTCGCCGGCATTGGGCGAGGCGCGCTTGCAGGCGTTACAGGCGCGGATACGACCGCATTTTTTGTTTAACAGTTTGAATACCGCGTTGTCACTGATACGGAAAGATCCGCGTCGGGCTGAATCGGTGATAGAGGACTTGTCTGATTTGTTTCGGGTGCTGATGCGCGATACCCGGACCATGACAAGTTTGCATGACGAGTTACATCTTTGCAGACAATATCTGGCAATTGAGTCTTTGCGACTTGGGGAGCGTCTGCAGTTAGCCTGGAACACAGAGCAGTTGACGGACGAAGATATGCGCCAGATACAAATTCCTGTGCTGTTACTGCAACCGATACTGGAAAATGCGGTTCACTACGGTGTCGAGCCATCTTCCGGAGTGGCAACGATTTTCATCGACATTCAGAAAGGATTGGATAAAATCGAAATCCGTGTGCGGAATTCTGTACATCGGGACGCCAGATTATCTTCCGGGAATCAAATGGCGCTCGACAATATCCGGCAGCGCTTAAAATTATTGTATGACGTTGAGGCGCAATTAAGTATCAGAAAATCAGATGATAGTTTTGAAGTGATATTACATTTCCCGGCACAAAGATGAGTATTCCAACCATTTTTATTGTTGACGACGAAGCTCCTGCGAGGGAGCGGTTGACGACTTTATTGTCTGATATACAGGCTGAATGCCCGCATCAGCTTGTCGGTGAAGCATCCGATGCAAAGTCTGCCCTTGAAAAGATTGCAGAATTGCGGCCGGATATTATTTTGCTGGACGTGCAGATGCCGGAAATGAATGGAATGGAAATGGCGCAGTATTTGCGCGATCACGCAGTCGTTTCCGGAGTGCCGGCGATTATTTTTATTACAGCCTATGATGAGTTTGCATTCCCTGCTTTTGGTGTGCAAGCAGCAGATTATCTCCTTAAACCGGTGAGAGCGAATCGTCTGGCTGATGCAGTTACCCGGGTAGCGAAGCGCCTTCCGGTAGTAGTGCCAGCGAGCGCGACCATTGAGCAGAAATCAGCGCTTGTTTGCCGCGAGAATTTTTCTGTTCTTGAGCGTGGACGTATTTTGCTGGTTCCGGTTCGTGATGTTTTATTTTTGAAGGCGGAGCAGAAATACGTGACTTTATATACATCGCAAAAGGAATTTTTGCTGGAGGAATCCCTGACTTCATTAGAAACAGAGTTGAAAGATAAATTTGTACGCATCCATAGAAATGCATTGGTTGCGAAAGCAGCGATTGCAGGTGTCGAGCGCGCGACTCACATTGTCGATATGGATGGCGAAAACGAGAAGGTAAGTGAAAATTGGCAGGTGATCGTCGCTGGTTCTGTTGAACGCCTGCCTATTTCAAGACGCCAATGGCCGTTAATCAAGACATTGGTTCGTTGAGTGTATTCAGCGCCAGATAGGAAGACCCGTCAGATCGGTATTTTCATCATTAACCCAAGCTGGCAGTCCGCTGATATCTGTCGGGCCCAGCGCCGCAAGCAAATCAAGTTGTTCCTGCCGGATGTTCTTTCCTTGTCGGGATTTGGTATTTCCCTTTCTGACCTCCGGAGCCTCAAACGCAGGCTCACCAAATCCGGGTAATTCCATTGTCGCGTTATCTTTATAATCTTTCATCGGACTTCGTCTGAATCAGTAGCGTCAGTTTTTTTAAAAATAATCAGCTGTACCAAGGAATGCCGCATTGATAAACGAATGACTGCCCTGATTTTTTAATAGGATATTTATAAAAACAAGTGATACACCAGAACAATGCTGTTGCGTACCGAATATCTCAGACTAAGATTGGACAGGGATTTTTCGATTGAATCGAGTAACTGTCGGTTCGACAGGTCTGAGATAGGCTGATTGGTTGCGGGGGCAGGATTTGAACCTACGACCTTCGGGTTATGAGCCCGACGAGCTGCCAGACTGCTCCACCCCGCGTCTGAAGAGGGCGAATGATACATGGCAAGTGGCCCATATACAAGTGCGCAATGAAAATAAATTCCGCTAGCTCCGTAAAGTTGTTGCTGGTCGAAATTCAATGATTAAAATCATGTGCAAGATATAAATGGTTTACTGCGAGGCATAATGGGGAACGTATGAAGGCTAGTACTGAAATAAAGTACGGAAATAACATTGTGTCGAGAGTTTGATGTGCGGAATTAATTTGATTGATGCGGAGAAAAGCAGTGATGGAATATGAAGTGATTGATAGTCAGATTGCACCGGAAGGTCGCATGGAAGTATTGTCTAAGGCGGAAGTCAGTAAGTTGCTTGATAACAGCCATGGGGGTTTGTATCAGGTGTTTCGTAGCTGTGCGTTAGCGGTATTGAATTGCGGCAGCGGTCTGGATGATGGCAAGGAATTGCTGGAACGTTATAAGAATTTTGATATCAGCATTGTTCAGCGTGAGCGTGGAATTAAACTGGATATCAAAGGCGCACCTGCTCTGGCTTTTGTCAACGGCGTCATGATCAAAGGAATTCAAGAGCATCTGTTTGCCGTATTGCGCGATATTTTGTTCATGAATGCAGAAATGGAAAACAGTGCCGCGACTGGAATTGCAGACAGAAATAAATTCAATCTGAATTCCAGCGAGGGAATCACTGACGCGGTGTTCCATATTTTGCGTAACGCGAATTTGTTACGCCCTCAGGTGAACCCGAATCTGGTGGTGTGCTGGGGCGGTCACTCTATTTCTGGTCATGAGTATGACTACACCAAGCAAGTCGGTTATCAGCTTGGCTTACGTAACCTGGATATTTGCACCGGTTGCGGCCCAGGTGCGATGAAGGGACCGATGAAGGGGGCGACGATAGGTCATGCGAAGCAACGTATTGCGCATAGCCGCTACATAGGTTTGACCGAACCGGGAATTATCGCCGCCGAGGCGCCGAATCCCATCGTCAATGATCTGGTGATTTTGCCGGATATTGAGAAGCGGCTCGAAGCTTTTGTTCGTATCGGGCATGCAGTCATCGTCTTTCCAGGTGGCGCTGGCACGGCTGAAGAGATTCTCTACTTGCTCGGTATTTTGCTGCATCCTGAGAATGAAGGAATTCCGTTTCCTCTGATTTTTACAGGCCCCGATGGTGCGGCTGATTACTTTCATCAGATTGATCAGTTTATCGCCAGCACTTTGGGCCCTCAGGCGCAGCAGCACTACCAGATTATTGTAAATGATCCCGTCGCGGTTGCCAGCGCCGTTGAACAGGGTATAAAGCAGGTCAGGGAATTCAGAAAGCAAAAGGGCGATGCTTATTATTTCAACTGGATGTTGAAGATCGATGAAGAGTTTCAGCGACCATTTGAACCCAGTCATGAAAATATGCGCAATCTGGCAATTCATAAAAATCAGCCGCAGCACATACTGGCCGCCAACCTGCGCCGTGCATTTTCCGGGGTGGTTGCCGGTAATGTGAAGAATCAGGGAATCAGGGCGATAGAACAATATGGGAATTTTGAAATCTGTGGTGACCCCGCCATCATGGAATCCATGGATGCTTTATTAAGCTCGTTTGTTGCACAAAATCGTATGAAATTGCCGGGGAAAGCGTACACTCCTTGTTATCGGATTATTAAATAAAGCAGATGCGGGGGACTTGCGCTTTTATCGTCTTATTTTTGTTCCGGAACTGCAAAAAGATGTGAATTCCCCGTCTTGAAAGATAAATTTGTTTGGCTTATCCGTTGAAATTGGTAACATACCATCGAACCAGTTCTCTTTAATTTAGAAGGAAATATTTATGAGTACAGTACAGCAGGAAGTGGACGAGCGTACCAATCTCACCGGTTCGAATAAATTTGAATTGCTGCTGTTCAGATTGGGCGGTGATACAAATGGCGATCGCTCTGAATTGTTTGGTATCAACGTGTTTAAAGTGCGCGAAATCGTTGCGATGCCTGCGATTACTGCTGTTGCCGGCTCTCTTCCCCATATGCTGGGTGTAGTGAACTTGCGCGGGCAAATAATTCCAGTGATTGATTTGCCTGCGGTTGTCGGATGTACGCCGAAAACTGGCCTGAATATTATGCTGGTTACTGAATATGCGCGCACCACTCAGGGATTCGCAGTGGAATCTGTTGAGGAAATCGTGCGGCTTGACTGGAGTCAGGTGCTGTCAGCAGAAAACAGTGCTGTAGGTGGCATGGTAACCAGCATTGCTCGTCTTGACGGCGATGTTGAGAATACCCGTCTGGCTCAGGTGCTCGATGTGGAGCAGATCCTGCGTGAGATTACGCCATCTGACACGAAAGATGTTGACCCAGATACGATTGGCGATAAGTTGTTGATGAAAGAAGGCGCTGTCATTCTGGCGGCGGATGATTCTGGCGTGGCTCGCAGCTTGATCGAACAGGCGCTGAATGCGATAGGTGCGCCGTTTATCATGACTAAAACGGGTAAAGAGGCCTGGGATAAATTGCAGTCAATGACGGCAGCCTCTCTTGCGGATGGGAAGCCTGCCAGCGATAAAGTGGCGATGATACTCACCGATCTGGAGATGCCTGAAATGGATGGCTTTACCCTGACACGTAAGATCAAGCAGGATGATCGTTATAAGAATTTACCTGTGATTATCCACTCGTCTCTCTCCGGTTCCACGAACGAAGAGCACATTAAGAGCGTTGGCGCAGATGCCTATGTCGCCAAGTTTGTGGCAGAAGAGTTGGCAGCAGCAATCAGGAAAATTTTGAAAAATAAATAGTAAGTCAGCGCTTGTTTGCTATGTAAAAAGGACGCCGGGTTGGCGTCCTTTTTTTATATCGTCATTTATATCGCGACCGATGTCGCCACCTTGGAATTGAGCATGAATGACGATGTTATCGTCCTTGCGCGGGGACTTTTCTCCAGCCGCCCGGACAATCTTTAATTGCAGGATAAAAGCCGTCTGGCTGATTACAGTACAGCCAGTCGCCGTTATTGCTTGTTACTGGGATGGGATCGGAGTAGGTATAACTGGTCGCAGGTTCACTGATATACGCTGGACTGGAGTAGGTGCTATATGTCGTTGCGTATGCTGGGTAGGGCGCATACGTTGTGTACGTCTGGTTGCTATACACGACAGATGGTGCACTGAGCATGGCGCCCACGACTACTGAGCCCAGCAGAACCTCCGGAAAATAAGAGTAATGCCCCCGGTAATAGCCGTGGTTGCCGTAATAAGGGCGGGGACTATGATAAGTGTATCCGGGGAATGGGCGTCCGGCGTAGTAGCCGTGGCGAACAGAGTTGACCGGGCCGGAGTGCGATTGCGCCAGCACATTGGCGGAAAAACAAAGAGCAAATCCGGTTACGCAAAGCAGCTTAAATACCTTCATGATGTCAACCTTCAGCATATAAATGGCTGTTTCAGTAAAATTCCGAAACTTAATGCAAAAAAAACACTCAGTAACAGATAACTATGATCTGTCATGTTCATATACTGCATATTAGCAGTATTCTGAAAATCTATTGTTTCCTTATGTTGCACGATGAAGCGTGCTTTTTAAATTGGAAATAGCAGAATATGCGTGTAAATGGCAGTCAAAAGAAATGATGTTCCGTGAAAATCCGATAAGAAAAAGGATCTGTGATGACTCGTTTGAAACTTTCTGCGTTGTTATGTGCGTCGCTGCTGGCGTTTAATCCGCTTAGTTCTGCGCTGGCTGCAGCAGATACAACGGAAAAAGCTGACAGCAAGCCCTCGGTGCGTGAGCTGTACACCAAATATGAATACCTGATTCCTATGCGTGATGGTGTGCACCTGTTTACCGTGGTCTATGTTCCCAAAGATACATCTAAAGCTTATCCGTTTCTGATGGTCAGAACGCCTTATGGTAGCGGCGTGCATGATGGTGAAGAGTCGCATTATGGTGTGGATTTTTACCCGCGTTCTGTCGGTCCATCAAAGGAATTTGAAAACAGCGGCTATATTTTCGTGAATCAGGATGTGCGTGGGCGCTACATGTCGGAAGGTAAGTGGCAGGAAATGACGCCCCATGCGAAATCAGACCGTGCTCCCGGCGAAGGCAATGAAAGCCAGGATATGTATGACACCGTCGAATGGCTGTTAAAGAACGTACGGGGTAATAACGGTAAGCTTGGTATCTGGGGTATTTCATATCCCGGTTTTTATACCTCTGCCAGCGTCATCGATTCGCATCCAGCAATCAAGGCGGCATCACCGCAGGCGCCAGTGACAGATTTATATATGGGCGATGATTCTTATCATGGTGGCGCCTTTATGTTGTCGGCAAATTTTGATTTTTATACCAATTTCACGGCAGAAAAAAATCCGACCCGGTTGCCAAAAATCTGGAGTCAGTTTGACTATGGAACGCAGGATAGTTATCAGTATTTTCTGCAACATCTGACACTGGGAAATATCACGGCACAACTCAGCGACAAACAGCGCGAATTACTGATGCCGACAATTGCCCATACCAGTTACGATGATTTCTGGAAGTCGCGCAATATTGCGGCGCATCTGAAAAACGTTAAAACGCCGGTACTCACGGTTGGCGGTTGGTATGACGCCGAGGATGCGCAAGGCCCGTTCACAACCTATCAGGCGATCAAAGCGAATAATAAAGGCAGTTTTAATGGCGTCGTGATGGGGCCGTGGGCGCATGGCGGATGGGCTGGCGCAGAAGGTAAGTCATTAGGCAATGTCAGCTTTGATGTGAAGACCGGCGAGTATTACCGTAAAAATATTCTGTTTCCGTTTTTTGAGCAGCATCTGAAAGGCGAGAAGGGCAAAGCACTGGCGGAAGCGACCGTGTTTGAAACCGGAACGAATATCTGGCGCGAATACGCCAGTTGGCCGCCACAGCAGGCACAAAATCGTACTTTGTATTTTTCTGCGAATGGGAAGCTGAGTTGGAAAGAGCCACAGGAAGAGTTCAACACCTTTGACGAATATATCAGCGACCCGAAAAAGCCTGTGCCGTTTATCTCGTATGTGGCAACGGGTGTGCCGCGTGAGTATATGGTGTCAGATCAACGTTTTGCTTCTACCCGCCCCGATGTGCTGGTGTATCAGACTGATGTGTTGGAAGAAGATGTGACGATTGCGGGGCCGGTCAGTCCCCGTTTATTTGTCTCGACATCCGGTACCGATGCTGACTGGGTCGTGAAGCTGATTGATGTTTATCCTGATGATTATCCTGAGCGACAAGCGCCGCGTGATCGAGGTAGTGATGTGCCGCCTCCGGCGATAAAAATGGCCGGTTATCAGCAATTAGTCCGTGGCGAGCCTTTGCGTGGAAAGTTCCGTCACGGTTTTGAACAACCTATGCCATTTGCGCCGGGAAAAGTTGATACAGTGAGCTATCGTATGCCGGATATCAACCACACGTTTCGCCGTGGGCACAGGATCATGGTGCAGGTACAAAGCTCATGGTTCCCGTTGATTGACTTAAATCCACAAAAATTTATGGATATTCCTAAGGCAAATCCTGACGATTTCCAAAAAGCGACGCAACGCATTTATCGCTCGCCAGGGCAGTATTCCGGTATCTCCGTACCAGTGTTGGTGAAATAATCGCTGGCACTACATTCACTTATATTTCAATAAAACGAAAAATTATGTCGACACCTCAATTCTTCAAACGCAGCATCCTTGCTACTCTGGTGAGTCTTGCCTGTATGTCTGCACCGTTGCAGGCACAAACTGCCACCTCAAACCAATTGGTACTTGAATCATCAACGATGGATTTGAAAGCAGATCCATGCACACAATTTTTTGAATATGCGAATGGGCTATGGTTGAAAAATAATCCTATTCCTGCTGATCGCTCGCGCTACAGTGCTTACGATGAGGTCACCGAGCGCAATATGATTGCCTTGAAAAAAATCGCGGAAACAGCTGCGGCGGGTCACGATCAAAACCGCGCAGCGCAACTGGTTGGCGCGTTTTACGCCAGCGGTATGAATGAAGCGCAAATCGAAAAAGAGGGCGTACGTCCACTGGATGCGACATTGGCGCAAATTAACGCTATCGGTGATAAGCAGCAGTTGATTTCCATGATTGCTGTATTGCATAAACAAGGCATCAATCCCTTATTTGGCTTTACGATCGATCAGGATGCGAAAAATGCGAACCGCTATATTCCACAACTGATGCAAGGCGGTCTGGGCTTGCCGGATCGTGATTACTATCTGAAAACCGATGCAAAAACGAAAGAGATTCGCGCTAAATATCTGTCTTATATGACGCAGATGTTTGGCTTTCTGGGCGATACATCTGAGGTCGCAGCAAAAAATGCAGCAGATGTGCTGGCGCTGGAAACCCGTCTCGCCAAGGTTTCTCTGACCAAGGTTGAGTTGCGTGATCCGCAGGCCAGCTATCATTTGTCCGACTTGGCTGGGTTGCAGAAACTGACGAAATCCACGCCGTGGGCCACGTATTTTTCGGGTGTTGGGCTGACGCAGCCGGGGCAGATCAATATTGCGCATCCTAAATTTTTCGCCGAAGCCGATCGCCTGCTGGATCGCGTACCACTGGATCAATGGAAAACCTATTTGCGTTGGGAATTGCTGAACACGCGGGCATCAGCACTCAGCTCTGCACTGGTCAATGCGCATTTTGATTTTTACGGCAAAACTCTGGCCGGGACGAAAGAGCTGCAACCGCGCTGGAAACGGGTGCTGGCAAGCATTGATGCTCACACTGGTGAGGCCATGGGTGAGTTGTATGTGGCTCAGTTCTTCGGACCCGAAGCGAAAGCTGGCGTGCAGGAAATGGTGGCGAACATTAAAGCGGCGATGCGCGACAGTATCGGTAAGCTGGAGTGGATGTCCGATGTGACCAAGCAGCAATCGTATAAAAAACTCGATACGGTGATGGTGAAAACCGGTTACCCCGATGTCTGGCGCGATTACTCCGGTTTGCAGATCGACAAGGGCTCGTATGCCGACAATATCGCGCGCGCCTCTGAATTCGAGTTTAAGCGTGTGCTGGCAAAATTAGGTAAGCCTATCGACCGCAATGAATGGGGTATGACGCCGCAAACGGTGAACGCCTATTACAACCCGACCATGAATGAAATGGTCTTCCCGGCCGGGATACTGCAACCGCCGCTGTACCATGTGAATGCCGACCCGGCAGCGAACTACGGTAATACCGGTGCGACGATAGGGCATGAACTGACGCATGGTTTTGATGATGAAGGGCGGCAGTTCGACGCACAGGGAAATCTGAAAAGCTGGTGGACGCCGCAGGATGAGAAAAAATTCCTGTTGCGCGCCAAGGCCATTGAGCGTCAGTTTGATGAATTTAATCCTATCGATCAACTGCACATTAACGGCAAGCTGACGGCCGGTGAAAATATCGCCGATCTGGGTGGCTTGAAAATCGCGTTACAAGCCTTACGTCAATCGTTGAAGGCCAAACCACAGGCCGCAGAAATTGACGGCCTGACGCCGGATCAGCGCTTCTTCGTTGCGAATGCGCAAAGTTTCCGCAGCCTGATTCGTGATGAAATGTTGCGCATGAAACTGGCCACAGACCCGCATGCGCCAGACAAATACCGCGTCATTGCGCCGCTGGCAAACATGCCGGAATTTGCGGAGGCCTTCCAATGTAAGGGCGATCGTTCGCCATTGCGTCAGGGTGCGAAACGCGTGAACATCTGGTAACAGCGTATACTGTCGCCTTTGCTGTGATCCCAACGCCGGTTTCGCCCACAGCGCAACCGGCGTTTTTTATCCTCAATTTCCCTAAAAAACAGGGGGTATATGCCAAAATCGGCCTATTGTCAGCATAAACAATGGGTCTTTTTATATACCCCGGGGAGTATATTTTGATGCCGGAACGCCTTCCAGCGCGCTTCCGGCGATAGGCAGAGAATGATGGAAGCTACCAAAGTCGTTGAATTTGAACGTCCTTTAATGGAAGAAGGCAGCAGTTGTGTCGCCAATGCCTGGGCCAAAGTGCCGGATATGCCGACACCGGAAGAAAAAATCGCCCTGAAAAACCGTATCCGCAGCTTGCTGAAAGAAAAGCAGGCGGTGCTGGTTGCGCATTACTATGTGGATGCAGACTTGCAGGATCTGGCCGAAGAAACCGGCGGTTGCGTGTCTGACTCGCTGGAAATGGCGCGTTTCGGGCGGGATCATCCGGCCAAAACGTTGATCGTCGCTGGTGTTAAATTCATGGGCGAAACAGCCAAAATCCTCAGTCCTGAAAAAACGATACTGATGCCGGATCTGGATGCGACCTGCTCGCTCGATCTGGGGTGCCCGGCCGATGAGTTTGCGGCGTTTTGCGATGCGCATCCTGATCGCACCGTGGTCGTGTATGCCAATACCAGTGCCGCTGTCAAAGCGCGTGCCGATTGGATGGTGACCTCCAGTATCGGTCTCGATATCGTCGCGCATTTGCATGCGCAGGGCAAAAAAATCTTATGGGCGCCGGACAAACATCTGGGCAGCTATATCCAGAAAAAAACTGGTGCCGACATGTTGTTGTGGCAGGGTTCCTGTCTCGTGCATGATGAATTCAAAGGTATAGAGCTGGATTTGCTGAAGGCCGAGCATCCGAATGCAAAAATTCTGGTGCATCCGGAGTCGCCAGCCGCCGTCGTTGCGCTGGCCGATGTGGTGGGTTCGACGTCGCAAATGATTCACGCGGCGCAGACCATGGATGCGCAGGAGTTCATTGTCGCCACCGACAACGGCATCCTGCACAAAATGCAGCTGGCTGCACCTGGTAAAACGTTCATCGTCGCGCCAACGGCGGGCAATAGTGCGACATGTAAAAGCTGTGCGCACTGCCCGTGGATGGCGATGAACGGCTTGCGCAATTTGCTGCACGTGCTGGAAAACGGCGATCATGAAATTCATGTTGATCCTGTGGTCGGGCAAAAAGCGCGGGTCTGCATTGATCGCATGCTGGATTTTGCGGCGGCGAAAAAAGCCAATGTGCGTCCGTCATCCGATCTGGCAAAAGAAGCCAGCTTATTTTCCGGCATTGGTCCGGCTTAACTGAACTCTGCTCAGGATTTTGTACTCATGCCTAGTAATTTGAAAAATTCTCATTCGCCGTTTGATGCCGATCTGCAAAAAGCGTTTGAACGCAATATCCGTGATGCACTGGCGGAAGATGTCGGTGCCGCCGACCTGACTGGCTTGTTGGTGCCTGCCGATGAAATCGTACAGGCGCAGGTCATCGTGCGCGAAGATGCCATTCTGTGTGGTGCGCCGTGGTTCGATGCCGTGATGACGACGCTGGATGCCGCTATCGAAGTGGATTGGCAATACGCCGAAGGTGAGGCGATAAAGGCCAACACGGTGGTCTGCAAAATCAAGGCGCCAGCCCGTGCTTTGCTGACGGCCGAACGTTCCGCGCTGAATTTCTTGCAGTTGTTGTCTGCGGTTGCGACTGCGACCGGCAAGTATGTTGCTATCATCGCCGGCACTAAAGCGGCGATTCTCGATACGCGCAAAACCTTACCAGGATTGCGTCTGGCGCAAAAATATGCGGTACGTGTCGGCGGTGGAAAAAACCAGCGTCTGGCTTTGTATGACGGCATCCTGATCAAGGAAAATCATATCGCTGCCGCTGGTGGTGTCGCCGCTGCCATGCAACAGGCGCTGAGTCTGAATGCCGGAGTCAGCATACAGATAGAAGTGGAAACGCTGGAGCAATTGCAGACAGCATTGCAAGCCGGTGCGACATCGATTTTGCTGGATAACTTCGATACCGCAACGATGCGTGAAGCCGTGGCAATCAACGCTGGCCGTGCTTTGCTGGAAGCATCCGGTGGCATTGATCATGTCACCGTTCGCGCGATTGCTGAAACCGGTGTGGATCGCATTTCCATCGGCAGCCTGACCAAGGATATCAAGGCGACGGATTATTCTTTACGGATTATCTGAGCGCTGATAGTTTTCCCGTTCTTTTTTCGCATAAAACAATACCGCCAGAGTCCGCATAAATATTGGGCTGTGGCGGCATTGTTTTTGCCGTTTTCGTGATTCTTGATTGTGTTGAATCGCCTGATGCTTACTTTTTGCGCTTCGGCGTCAGCACCGTCGGCAAGGCTTTTGGCAAGGTGTCGGGATAATCGCGGCTGAAATGCAGGCCACGGCTTTCACGGCGTGACAAGGCACTGTTGACGATGAGTGAGGCGACTTCAACCAGATTGCGCAATTCCAGCAAGTGATTGGAAATGCGGAAGTTGGCGTAATACTCGTCGATTTCTTCTTTCAGCAAACGTATCCTGTGCTTCGCGCGCTCCAGTCGTTTGGTGGTGCGTACGATACCGACATAATTCCACATGAAGCGGCGCAATTCATCCCAGTTGTGGGCGATCACGACTTCTTCATCGGCGTCAGAGACGCGGCTTTCATCCCAGTCAGGCAAAGCGATCGGTGTGATTCTTTCCTGACTTTCTATGTGTTTTGCTGCGGCACGGCCAACGACCAGACATTCAAGCAGGGAATTGCTGGCGAGACGATTGGCGCCATGCAGGCCGGTGTAAGCCGTTTCCCCGACCGCATACAGGCCGTGCAGATCGGTTCTGCCATCGGTATCGGTGACAATGCCGCCACAGGTGAAATGCACAGCGGGCACGACAGGAATACCTTGTTTGGTGATGTCGATGCCGAGCTCCAGACAGCGTGCATAAATCGTCGGGAAGTGCTCTTGCAGGAATTCTGGTGGCTGATGGCTGATGTCGAGCTCTACATAATCGAGGCCGCGTTTTTTCATTTCGAAGTCGATCGCGCGCGCCACCACATCACGTGGTGCGAGCTCCAGACGTTCATCATGATCGGCCATAAAACGCTTGCCAGCGGCGGCACCTGCTTCGGCGGGTAATTTTAAAATACCGCCTTCGCCACGCACCGCTTCCGTGATCAGGAAAGATTTGGCAAATGGGTGATACAGACAGGTTGGGTGAAATTGAATGAATTCCATATTGCCGACGCGGCAGCCTGCGCGCCATGCCATTGCAATACCGTCGCCAGTCGCTGTATCCGGATTCGTGGTGTACAGATAAACTTTGCCTGCGCCGCCGGTCGCCATCACGGTATGCTGAGCGGAGAAGGTATCGACTTTTCCGGTTTTAACGTCTTGCACATACAGACCGAGACAACGTGGTGTCGGTGAGGTGTCGCCGAGCTTTGCGGAGGTGATGACGTCAATCGCGTAATGATGTTCAAACAGCGCGATGTTGGGGTGGTTACGCACCTTTTGTTCCAGCGTGACCTGCACCGCATGTCCGGTGGCGTCGGCGGCATGAATGATGCGACGCTGACTATGACCACCTTCGCGCGTCAGATGAAAGCCGAGTTCGGCTTCTTCGTCTCTGGTGAATGGCACGCCTTGTTCTATCAGCCAGTCAATTGCTTCACGCCCATGCTCAACAATATAACGGGTTGCTCCTTCGTCGCACAGGCCGCCCCCAGCGATCAGTGTGTCTGAAATATGCTGATCATGACTGTCATGCGAATCCAGAACGGCGGCAATGCCGCCCTGAGCCCAATTGCTGGCACCGTCAAGCAATTCGCGTTTGGAGATGATGGCAACCTTGCGTGTTTGCGCCAGATGCAAGGCGACGGATAAGCCCGCCAGACCGCTGCCAACGATGACTACATCGAAATTCTTCATAAAGAGCTTTATAAAAACGTGCTGTCTTGTTGCGCCGTCTTGTTGTTAAATGGCCGCGATTTTTAAGTCGCGGCAAACGTGCTGACAGACCTGCGTTTGTTGAAATGATTTATTTTATTATTTTATGACGACAGGTCTCACTTTGGCTGCAGCTTCTTTGGCCAGGCGGCGTGCTGTGTCGGTGTCGCCCGCTGCTGCCAACGCCACGCCCATGCGCCGGCGTGCGAAAGATTCCGGTTTGCCGAACAGGCGGATATCTGTGCCCGGTACTTGTAATGCCTCTGCAACGCCTTCAAATGCGATACCTTTTGCTTCGTGTTGGCCGTAAATGACCGCTGATGCCGCCGGTGTCCGTAATGCGACATCGACCGGCAAGCCCAGTATGGCTTTGGCATGCAGCTCGAACTCATTCTGCACCTGACTCGACATGGTGACCATGCCCGTGTCATGTGGACGTGGGCTGACTTCGGAGAACCAGACCATCTCGTTTTTGACGAATAATTCAACCCCAAACAAACCGAGACCGCCGAGATCATCGGTAATTTTCTTGGCGATATCGCGTGCACCTTGCAGCGCCTGCGCGTGCATCGCCTGCGGTTGCCACGATTCGACATAATCGCCTTGCACCTGAACGTGACCGATAGGCTCGCAGAAGTGCGTCTGGATTTCTCCATTGCTGCCTACGGCGCGTACGGTCAGTTGTGTGATTTCGTAGTCGAAATCGATGAAGCCTTCAACAATGACGCGACCAGAATTGACGCGCCCGCCTGCTGCAGCGTAGTTCCATGCGGTTTCTACGTCGGCGGCGCTGTCGAGTTTTGATTGTCCTTTGCCGGAAGAAGACATGACTGGTTTAACGATGCAGGGAAAACCAATTTCTGTGCATGCAGCGCGTAACTCTTCCAGGCTATCGGCGAAGCGATATGGCGATGTCGCCAGCCCTAATGTTTCTGCCGCAAGGCGGCGTATGCCTTCTCGATTCATTGTCAGCCATGCTGCGCGCGCTGTCGGAATCACCTGCACCTTGCCGGCATTTTCGAGTTCAACCAACGTCGGAGTAGCGATGGCTTCGATTTCAGGAACAACCAGATCAGGCTGCTCGAATTCAATCAGTGCCGCCAATGCTGTGCCATCGGTCATATCGATAACGTAAGCGCGATGTGCGACCTGATGACCCGGCGCATTTTCATAGCGATCCACAGCGATCACTTCGACTCCCAGTCGTTGCAGTGAAATGATGACTTCTTTTCCAAGTTCACCTGAGCCCAGCAGCATAACTTTGGTTGCGGAAGGGGCGAGTGGGGTGCCTAAAATTTGAATCGGTTTCATATTTATGTCGGATAATTTTTGTATGATTTTGTCGTCACCACCAGCATGTGGTTTTCGCTTATTTATGCAATGCGCGGCTGAGCCGATTTATCGTTAACAGAAAGCCAGCAACGATATCAAGGTGAAATTATACTGAGTAAAGTCAAACTTAATCTTTAAGATTGCAATGAAAGCTTGTAAAACCGCTTGACACAAGGCTTTCCGGCTTGTTTTAATACCGGATGCAGATTTCCTGCTTGCCGTGATAGATGCGAGACTGAGAAACAATCGAATACATCGTCGCGAAATTCAAATTTTTGTGAGGGGGCTTTAAGTGAATAAAACTGAGTTGATCGATCATATTGCGAAAACAGCGGATATTTCAAAAGCGGCTTCTTCCCGCGCTCTGGACGCTTTGATCGGTGCGGTAAAAACAACGCTGAAGAAAAACGGTACAGTCACACTGGTTGGTTTTGGTACTTTCTCCGTCGGTAAACGTGCAGCAAGAACTGGCCGTAATCCACGTACCGGAGAAGCAATTAAAATCAAGGCGGCTAAGGTTCCTAAATTTAAACCTGGCAAAGCATTGAAAGATGCTGTAAACTAATGATCTTTCGCGACGCCGTGACAATGGCGGCGCGAGTGTAAATTGCAGGTGCGGGCGCTTAGCTCAGTTGGTAGAGCGGAGCCCTTACAAGGCTTAGGTCGGGAGTTCGAGCCTCTCAGCGCCCACCAGTTAATTTATACATAGTAGTAAAAAAAGGAGTGGTAGTTCAGTTGGTTAGAATACCGGCCTGTCACGCCGGGGGTCGCGGGTTCGAGCCCCGTCCGCTCCGCCAGAAAACTGAAAAGGCGAACGAAAGTTCGCCTTTTTTTATATTTGCAATTTTGTGATTGTTATTCTTCGTCATACGATAGGTTGAACATGTTTGAATTTATTCGTACCCATCAGCGCTTAATGCAATTTTTATTGTTGCTGATTATTTTTCCTTCGTTCGCCTTTTTTGGTATCGAGAGTTATACCAGATCGCAAGCGACTGCCGGTGCGACGGTTGCAACGGTTGCAGGTCAGGCGGTCACTCAGCAGGAGCTGGATGCCGCTTTGCGCGAACAGTTGGATAAATTCCGTCAGAGCTATGGTCCGCAATTCGACTCTAAGATGTTGAATACTCCGGAAATGAGGAAAAATGTTCTGGATGAGTTGATTGCCCGTAAAGCCGTTGCTGCTGAAATTAAAAATAGCAAACTGACGGTGACTGACCAGACCCTGCAGCAACAGATTCTGGCATTGCCTGGTCTGGTGAAGGCGGATGGCAGCTTCGATAAAGAACGGTATCTGAATTATCTTGCTTCTCAGGGGATGACTCAGGCTATGTTTGATCAACGTATGCGCCAGGATCTGACGGTTGAGCAGTTGGCTGGTGCTGTGCAGAACACGAGTTTTATTCCAAAAACGGTCGTGGATCGTATTGCGCTGATCAGCGAGCAGGAGCGTGAAGTTCAGATGTTGAACTTTAAAACGGCTGATTTTACCTCGCAGGTAAAAGTCACTGATGAAATGGTGAAAGCTTATTACGATAAAAATGCTGCGCAATTCGAAATTCCTGAGTCAATCAAGGCCGAATATGTTGTCTTGAATAATGATGTATTGCAGGCGCAGGTTGCTGTTTCTGATGCGGAAGTGCAGGAGTTTTATAAAAGCAATGCGAAAGCCTATAGCGTTGATGAGCAGCGCCGTGCCAGTCATATTCTGATTGCGGCGAAAAAAGACGCGAGTGATGCTGAAAAGGCGAAGGCAAAAGCGAAGGCTGAATCATTGTTGGCGGAAGTTCGTAAAAATCCTGCTTCATTCGCAAAGCTGGCAAAAGAAAATTCTCAGGATCCAGGCTCAGCAGAGCGTGGCGGTGATCTTGACTTCTTCGGTAAAGGCGCGATGGTCAAGCCTTTTGAGGATGCAGCTTACAAGCTGAAGCAAGGCGAAGTCAGTGACGTCGTACAGTCCGATTTCGGTTTTCATATCATTCAGTTGACGGATGTTAAGCCTGCGATGGTCAAACCTCTGGATGAGGTGAGGGTGCAAATTACTGCTGATATTAAAAAGCAGAAAGCAGCAAAGGCGTATGCAGAGGCGGCGGAAACTTTTGGTAATACAGTTTATGAGCAGGCGGATAGTCTGAAACCGGTTGCAGACAAACTGAAACTCAAAATAGAAGTAGTTGATGGTTTGATGCGTGAGCCGAATAAGGCGTTGCCAGCTTCTGTTGTGACGAATAATGCCAAATTTCTGACGGCTATTTTTGCTGACGGTGCTGTGAAGAAAAAACACAACACAGAAGCGGTTGAGGTTGCGCCAAATACTCTGATTGCGGGTCGTATTCTGGAATACAAAGCGGCTAGCAAGCGCCCGTTGGAAGAGGTGAAGCCGACGATCGTTGCGAAACTTACGCAATCCGAAGCTGAGGCTTTGGCTGAAAAAGAAGGTAAGGCTAAACTGGCCGCATTGAAAGCGGCGGATTCTGTTGCCGGATTCTCGGATGTGAAAGTGATTTCACGCGCGAAGCCGCAGGATATTCCGGCGGCAGCATTTGTGCAGGTGATGAAGGCGGATACGCAAAAATTGCCAGCTTATGTTGGTGTGGCGCTCGGTGGTGGCGGTTATAGTGTTTTCCGTATTTCTAAGGTGAGTGCAGGTGTTCCTGATGCAGCAAAACGTGCATCAGATGCGCAGCAAATTGCCAGTATGCAGTCGCAACAGGATCTTTTGACTTACATAGAGTTGTTGAAAAAAAAGGCGAAAGTCAGCGTCAATAAATCGGCTTTGGCAGCTCCGGTTCAAGTAGTTCAGTAATCAAAAAAGATGACCATAAAACGGTACCGGAACGGTGCCGTTTTTTTTTGCGCAAACCGTTAATCGGCGTTATTCTTGAGGCTGTTGCGAATAGCATGAAGCAGGCGCAGATTCCGGTAATATTTGATATGTATCAATGTAGTTGTGCAGTGCGGTTGTTATTCTTTCAGTGTATTTTTACAACAGAGTGAGATCATGACGATAACTAAAGAAAACTCATACAACTATCGGGTTGTACGCCAATTTTCTGTCATGGCTGTAGTTTGGGGAATAGTCGGCATGCTTGTGGGCGTGGTGATTGCTACTCAACTGGCCTTTCCAGAATTTTTAACAGGGATACCTTGGCTTAGCTATGGGCGCTTGCGACCCTTGCATACTAATGCAGTAATTTTTGCGTTTGGCGGATGTGCGCTGATGGCGACATCTTATTATGTAGTTCAGCGTACTTCCAACGTACGCTTGTTTTCTGATGGTTTGGCTGAATTTACTTTCTGGGGTTGGCAACTGGTGATCGTTGCTGCGGCCGTTTCTCTGCCTCTGGGTTTTACTCAGGGTAAAGAATACGCTGAACTGGAATGGCCAATTGATTTGCTGATTGCGGTCGTTTGGGTTGCTTACGCGATTGTATTTTTCGGCACACTGGCTAAACGTAAAGTAGAACATATTTATGTTGCAAACTGGTTTTACGGCGCGTTTATTCTCGCCGTTGCAGTGTTGCATATCGTAAATAGTGCTGCATTGCCAGTTTCATTGACTAAGTCCTACTCAGCTTATGCTGGTGTGCAGGATGCGATGGTTCAGTGGTGGTACGGTCATAATGCGGTTGGTTTCTTCCTGACTGCAGGTTTCCTTGGAATGATGTATTACTTCGTTCCTAAGCAAATCGAGCGCCCTGTGTACTCCTATCGTTTGTCGATCGTTCACTTCTGGGCATTGATTTTTACCTACATGTGGGCGGGTCCGCATCATTTGCACTACACGGCATTGCCTGACTGGGCGCAGTCCATCGGTATGGTGTTCTCCCTGATTCTGCTGGCTCCATCATGGGGTGGTATGGTCAACGGTATTATGACTTTGTCTGGTGCCTGGAGTAAATTGCGTTCAGATCCTATCCTGCGCTTCCTGATCGTGTCTCTGTCCTTCTATGGTATGTCGACATTTGAAGGCCCTATGATGGCGATCAAAACCGTGAATGCCTTGTCGCACTACACTGACTGGACTGTTGGTCACGTTCACTCCGGTGCTTTGGGTTGGGTTGGCTTTATTTCCATCGGTAGTTTGTATTACCTGATTCCACGTTTGTTTGGACAGACACAAATGTACAGCAAGCGTCTGATCGAGATTCATTTCTGGGTTGCGACTATCGGCGTTGTTTTGTACATCGCTTCTATGTGGATTGCCGGTGTGATGCAAGGTCTGATGTGGCGTGCAGTAAATGAAGACGGTACTTTGACTTACTCTTTCGTTGAGTCTGTTAAAGCGACATTCCCTTACTACGTCATCCGTTTAACAGGTGGTGCAATGTATCTGAGTGGCATGATTATCATGGCATACAACGTTGCGAAAACATTGATGGCTGCGAAACCAGTGAATAACGCGATACCTGCGTTGTCTGCTAATTCCGCTCATGCTTAAATCAACAGGAGAAATTTGATGCGTAATTTTACTCATGATCTGATTGAGCGTAACGTAGGCTTGCTGCTGGTGCTGACCATTCTGACGATCAGCTTCGGTGGTCTGGTTGAAATTGTTCCGCTGTTTTTTCAGAAATCGACAACGCAACCTGTTCAGGGAATGCAGCCTTATACGCCATTGCAATTGGCGGGGCGCGATATTTATCTGCGTGAAGGTTGCTACGGCTGCCATTCACAGATGATTCGTCCTTTCCGTGCTGAAACTGAGCGCTATGGTCACTATTCCGTTGCGGGTGAGTCTGTCTACGACCATCCTTTCCAATGGGGTAGTAAGCGTACTGGTCCTGATCTGGCACGTGTCGGTGGTCGTTACAGTGATAACTGGCATCGTGATCACTTAAATGATCCTCGCTCAGTTGTTGTTGAGTCGAATATGCCAGCTTATCCATGGTTGGCAAAAACACCGCTGGATCCAAATAGCATTGTTCCAAAACTGAATGCGATGAAAACTTTAGGTGTTCCATACACTGAAGAGCAAATCAAAGCAGGTCCGGCAGAACTGGCAAATAAATCTGAGCAAGAAGCTTTGATTGCATATCTGCAGGTTCTTGGAACAGCGATTAAAAATAAAAACTAAAGAGTGGCTCCTTGGGTTATCACTTTTTGAAAGGGTAAATTATGAATTTCACGATCCTGAGCAGTGTGGTGACGTTGATTAGCCTGTTTGTATTTCTGGGCATCGTCTACTGGGCGTTTAGTTCCGGTAACAAGGAGCGCTTCGAAAAACTGGCTCGCTTGCCAATTGATAATGAGAATGGAAAATAGTCATGGCAGATTTTTTTAATGAATGGTGGGGCATAGGTATCGCCACCATCGTGGCTCTCGGCATGGTCTTTTGCGTTGTGCTGTTATGGTCGCAGTCAAAAGTGAAGGTGAAGGTTGGTGCTGATGGTAAGCCTTTGCCAGCAGAAACCACTGGTCACGTGTGGGATGGTACTCTGATGGAGCAAAATAACCCGCTTCCGCAATGGTGGAAATGGTTGTTCTATCTGACGATCATCTTCAGCGTGGGCTATTTGATTGTCTACCCAGGTTTTGGTGGAAATCAAGGATCGTTTGGCTGGAGCCAGGTTGGTGCTTATGAAAAAGAAATGAAAGATGGTGAGGCGCAATACGGTCCGATTTTCAATAAGTACCTGGCAATGGATATCAAGGATGTCGCGAAAGATCCGCAAGCACGTGAAATTGGTCAGCGTCTTTTCCTGAACACTTGTGCGCAATGCCATGGATCTGATGCCCAAGGCGGTAAAGGTTATCCAAACCTGACAGATAGCGACTGGCTTTATGGTGGCGATCCTGAAGTCATCAAGACTACTATCACTCATGGTCGTAACGGTATGATGCCTCCAATGGGCGCAGCAATTGGTAGCGATGATGATGTTCGTAACGTCGCTAACTATGTATTGAGTTTGTCTAATTCTGCACACGATCCTATCAAAGCAGCGATAGGTAAGCCAAAGTTTGCCGCTTGCGCAGCATGTCATGGTGCTGATGGTAAGGGAAATCAGGCTTTGGGTGCTCCGAATCTGACAGATAAAATCTGGTTGTATGGTGGCAGTATCGATACCGTAATGGAAACGATCAATAAAGGCCGCACTAACCAGATGCCTGCACATAAGACTATACTTACAGAAGGAAAAATTCATCTGTTAGCAGCGTATGTCTGGGGGCTGTCAAACAATACAGAAGCAGGGAAAGTATCTGATTCTGAAGCTAAGAGCATCAAGCAAATTGCTACCGCTGTTGTACCTGCTGCGGATAACGCCGTAAAATAAGCGTAAGAGCATTTGTTTAAATAAGAAAGACGAAGTTTTAAAATGAAGCATATCCCCATTACTCCGGTGCCGATGGATGAAGTAGAGCTGGCTCTGTTTGAGGAACGTAAGAAAGTTTATCCTCGTACACAAAAGGGCTGGTTTGCATACTGGCGCTGGGTAATGGTGGCTTTTACACAGTTACTGTTTTACGGTACTGCCTGGCTCAACTGGAATGAGAGGCAAGCGGTATTGTTCGATCTGGTTGCACGTAAGTTTTACATATTTGGAATTGTTTTCTGGCCGCAGGATTTTATTTATCTCGCGGTGTTGCTGGTAATCTCAGCGTTGTCCTTGTTTTTATTTACAGCAGTTGCGGGACGTTTATTTTGTGGCTACGCCTGCCCGCAAACGGTATACACCGAAATCTTTTTATGGATAGAGCGCAAGGTTGAAGGTGACCGTAATGCGCGTATCAAACTTGATACAGGTCCATTAACTGCTCGCAAATTCTCTTTAAAATTCGTTAAACACTTTTTATGGCTGATTTTAAGCTTGTGGACGGGTTTTACCTTTGTTGGATATTTCACGCCAATACGTGAATTAGCTATTTCTGTCGGATCCTTTACCTTGGGTCCATGGGAAACATTCTGGTTCCTTTTTTATGGTTTTGCCACCTACGGCAACGCAGGCTGGATGCGTGAGCAGGTCTGCAAATATATGTGTCCTTATGCACGCTTCCAAAGCGCAATGTTCGATAAAGACACATTGATTGTGACTTACGATACCGAGCGCGGTGAGCCACGTGGTTCTCGCAACAAGAAGGTTGATTTTAAAGCTGCTGGTCTGGGCTCTTGTGTTGATTGTGGTATCTGTGTTCAGGTTTGCCCGACTGGAATTGATATTCGTAACGGCTTGCAATACGAGTGTATTGCTTGTGGTTTGTGTATTGATGGCTGTGATCAGGTCATGGATAAAATGGGTTATGAGCGTGGATTGATCCGCTATACAACTGAACATGCACTGACACGCAAGTTAGATAACAAGGCGATGTGGAAACGGGTATTCCGCTTACGTACCTTGGTTTACAGCGGTATTTTAGGATTAATTATCATCGTCGCAGCAGTTTCTTTGGTCTATCACGTACCATTAAAAGTGGATGTGATTCGCGATCGCGGTATGCCAAAAATTACTGAAAATGGCGAGATAGAAAATGTCTACCGCCTGCAAGTCATGAATACGCAGGAATCTGCACGCAGGTATTCGGTAGAAATTCAGGGTGTTAAGGGTGCAACAATTTTGAATAATGTTGATATCGACGTTAAATCTGCCGCAGCAAAAGCTTTTCCGGTGCGTGTACGAGTTCCGGCGAATGTTCTACAGACAGGCTCCAATCGAATTCGGTTTGTCGTTAAAGATCTCGATGCGCCTGATGTTTCCGTCACTGAAAAAGCTGTGTTTATTGTTCCCCGCTAAGGAGTGGTTATGGATGCAATCCTGATTTCAAAAAAAAGAGATAAATGGTTCAAAGAACCTTGGCTTTTGTTGGTCGCGGGCGGACCTGCAATCGTTGTTTGTGCCAGCATTTTTACTGGTGCCATTGCATTTCGTGGAGCAGATAAGGTTGTTGCTGAAGATTATTACAAGCAGGGCTTAATGATCAATAAAGATATTCAGCGTGATGCGAAATCAAGAGAATTGCATTTAGGTGCAACGCTGAGTCTCGACGTGTCCTCTGGAAAACTTCGTATGCAGTTGAAAGGTGACGGTCGGTTGCCTGACACTGTGAAGCTGAGTCTTGCTAATGCCGCTGAAGGTGCGACATCTGTAAACGAAGTCGTTCATCGCTTACCTATGGTTCAAGTTAGCCCTGGGATTTATGAGGGTGACTTAAAGTTAGTCTCGAGTATTTTTTCAAGCTCTGTTAAATTGTTTCACATTAAATTAGAAACGACTGATTGGCGACTGACCGGGGATTGGTTTGAACCAGAGCAAAAGGTCGCGCAATTAGGTATGGCAAAATAATTGCGCATCCCTATGATTTGTTGACTGATCAGTTGAATAATCACTAAAGGGGACGAGATTGGAACATCAGAATTCAGCTCACAGCAAAGCTTATTTACGGCCAATGTTGATGATAGTGTTGTGGCCCGCATTTCTAATGGCATGTGCTGCAACAGGATTGTTTTTTAGTCTCGTTGATCCTATGGAGTTGATTATATTTGATCAGCGTCTGCAGTTGCATCTTACAGGTGTGTACACAATAGGTTTTTTCATGTTCTGGCTGTTAGGCATTCTCTCCAGCGGTTTGACTGCTTTACTGGTACAGAAGGCTCATTAACCACGTTTCAGACACCAGTCTGCTATACATCTTTATTCAAGCGGTGTGTAGCTCTTGAATACTGCTGCGCAATGCGTGTCAGTTTCATCTCTTAAGCGAGATATAGTTATTATCTCGTGTTCATTCCGATTTATATTATTACTATGCTGACTCTGCCCCTGATACTTGCTGCTGTAACCGCCGGTATCGCGGGAGGGGTGCATTGTGTAGGTATGTGCGGTGGTATCTCTTCCATGCTTAGTCGTGCCGGGAGCAATGGAAGAAAAGTGATTCCTATCAGTCGGAGTGATGATACTGAAAGGCAGTCGCTAGTCTCGGTAACTAGTGGTATTCGTTTTCAGGCTTTGCTACAGGCCGGCAGACTTTCCACATATATGATGATTGGTGCAGTGTTTGGTGGTTTGGGAAGTGCAGGCATGATTTTGAAACCTTACTTTCCGGTTCATCAGATTTTGTTTGTCATTGGTAATCTTGCGCTGATTATTTTGGGGCTCAAAGTCGTCGGGTTTCGTTTTCACATAAATGCTCTGAGTCCTTATTTTTCGCGCCTGCAGCAAGCATTGTTTTTTTTTGCGCCGCCGCTAAAGCAAAGTATTGAATATCCGTTCTTTGTCGGTATGGCTTGGGGATGTCTGCCTTGTGGGTTACTTTGGGGGATGGCACCTTTTGCTTTGCTATCGGGAGATGCATTTTCGGGTGCAATACTGATGTTGTTATTCGGTTTGAGTGCAATGCCACATCTGTTGTTGAGTCAGGGCATATTTAATGCTGTCAGTAAGGTCAGGGTGCCGTCGGTATTGAAATACACCGGCGCATTTGTACTGATAGGGATAGGATTGATCGGACTCTGGTATTCAGATATGCAGCAGATGCCCGGTTTTCTTTGTGTCTTGCCTGATCGCTAGCTTTTTTTAGGTGTCAGTCAGTGTGGCGACTACGCTTTGGTGTTGATCAGCGTTCCTAATAATTCATCAGCGGTTTTCACCATTTTTGCGTTGATGTCAAATCCAGCTTGGTACTGAATAGACTGCACTATCTCTTTCGTAAGATCAGTGCCGCTGGCCTCTTGTGTTGCCATCTTAAAACCCTGTTGGCTGATGCTGACGGTCACACCACCATTGTTTGCCTCTTGAAACGCAGCTTGCTGAGGTATGAAGCCTTGTGTTTCCGCGTTCGCTACATTGTGACTGGAAACATCTAAGGCTGTCTGATTTGCTCGCATGCCTGACAGTCCATTGCTCAAAATAGAAGATAGCATCAGCTTTCCTTTGAAAATATTGCCATATGCAGAGTGTATCCCGTATTTTTTTACATCACGATGTGTTATACAATATTTAATCTGTCAGCGGTAATCTTATTTCCAGAGTAGTGCCTTCTCCAGGTGTGCTCAGAACCTGAAATTCGCCGTTCATTGCTTTAATTCTTTCCCTCATACCTACCAAGCCGAATGAGCTGGTTTTACCCATATCTTCTTCAACAATTCCTTTACCATTGTCGTTAATGTTTAATTTAAGTTCTGCGTGAGAGCGTTGAAATTCGATCTGAACATCGCTTGCTTCAGAGTGACGTGCAACATTGGTCAGTGACTCCTGAATAATGCGGAAAATGGCAGTGCTTCGCGCGTCGTCTAACGTCAGTTGATCTTCGTCAGCAATCAATTCGCAATTTATGCGATGTCGATGAGAGAAATCTCTCTGTAAAGTCTGTAGTGCAAAGAACAGTCCTCCCTCATCCAGTGCGCGTGGGCGCAGATCTGTGGCGATACGACGGAGTGTAGTAATTGCAGTCAATATCAACTGATCCATGCTGTTGATCGTGGGTTTATTTCTGTCCAGAAATGACAGATCCCGTTGCAGTAATGATAAATCCATCCTAAGTGCAGCGAGCAGCTGGCCCAGATCGTCATGTAGTTCGCGCGCGATGTGCTTACGCTCCTCTTCACGGATCGATTGTAGTGTTGCTGAGAGCTGGCTTAGTTGCTCATGATACTTTGCCATTTTCTCTTTTGCGACTTTTCGGTCAGTAATGTCTCTGAAGATGACCGTGTAGTAGCGTTTTCCGTTTTCCAGTTGATGTGCAATTGATGCCTCGATCGGAAACTCCTCACCTGATGCGCGACATCCGGTGACATAAAAGTCTTCAAAATGAGTACCCATCTTGCGGCGGGTGATACCGGCCTCTCCAAATTGCTGCACGTGACTTTTATGCGTCTCGCGATGGCGTGCCGGAATTAAACGGTTAAGGGATGTTCCGACTAATTCATTTACTTCATAGCCGAAAATTAACGCAGCGGCGGGATTGACCAGAATGATTTCCTGTTTGTCGTCAACGGTGATGATGCCATCAATTGCAGTATCGATCATGCGACTCAGACGTTGGCGTTCCAGTTTTAATTCTTCAGCAGATTTTGCCAGATTATTAGTAGAAGCAGCGAGGCTTGCATAAGGTGTATGGATGTTGACAGCGACCATGCTGCGGTAAATCGCAATCGCGGAAAATAGTAGAAATGTATGCCCTATGACGACATTGACATCACTGGTTTCCGCATAGATGGAGAAGTAAACTTCAGACATTGCCATCAAGACGGTGGCCAGAAACAGTGGAACTCTGTCGATATGTAAATGCTCTGCAGATTTGTCAATCTGGAAGCGTAGTGCGTGTCTGTAAAATAAAACTGCAGCTAAGATATGTGCTGCAATTAATGAGGTTTCGCAGGCGACTTTGAACGATGTCTGACCGGCTCCCTGAATGAATGTAAGCGGAATTAAATTGGGAAATGCAAAAACCAGAATCCCCCAGCCTAACGTGGCCAGTAAGCCGGCACTCAAAACCCCATACGATTGCATCTGACTTATTTCTGAGTCTTCCGGATCAAACGCAAGCCCTAGCAAAGTTGTCGCGATTATTGATCGAGAAATAAGCCAGAAACTCATTGATTTATGCATGTCTCCTGCGGTTTCGAATCCAGGCATACCTTGAAATGTGAGCGTATGAAAAAAGCCCAATATTGCTGTGCAGAGAAATGCGACCGCCAGTATCACACTACTTTTTTTACGTACTTCACCAAAAGCATTCCAGCAAACGATAAACACCGAAGCAAAAATAACGATGGTCACTGTCTCTAGAAAGGTATGTACCGGGAGCGGCGCTGGTACGACGAAGACGGAGAGGCGCTCCTGGTCTACCCATAAAAAACAGGATAGTACAAATAGGAACCCCGCGATCCAACGCGCTTCGGATAGTCTTGATGTTAGTGAGAGTGAATTTGATGACATGCGACTTGATGATATTGAGTGAGATCTGTGTATTTTAAGGGCTGAAATCAGCTTATATTGATGTCTTGGTAAAAAAAATGGCACCCATCAGTGGATGCCATTATTACCGAGGCGGTGAACCTGACGCCAGTAATGATCAATGAGACATAAATACAGGAACCGTCATACTTTCAAGAATGGTCTTAGTCACGCCACCCATGATCATTTCCCTGAAACGGGAATGTCCGTAACCACCCATCACTATCATATCGCTATCGAGGTCATGTGCTAATGAGAGCAATGCGTTACCGATATCAGTGGAAGTTTTGTGCACTGAAACCTCGACTTTAACGCCATGTCTTGCGAGGTAAAGAGCGATATCAGCACCGGGTTGCTCGCCGTGAGCGTCAGGCGTGGATTTTGGATTAAAAATGGCAACCTGAACTACATCTGCCTTTTTTAGTAAGGGCAGTGCATCAGTAACTGCACGGGTCGATTCCCGACTTGCATCCCAAGAGATCAAGGGGCGTTTTGCGATCGTATTAAAATCCCCTGCATACGGAATGATGAGTACCGGACGCCCGGAATTCATCACAATATATTCAGGAAAATCTGGTAATACTGAAGGTGAGGGCTCATCGTGATTGGTTTGTCCTATGATCACCAAGTCACTATATCTGGCTTGAAGGCCAATTCCACCACCAGCCTCGTCATTTGCAACCATACTTTCATGTGATGAAACACCAATCGTTTCCACTTCGCGATTGAAATTGGCGACGGCTTTTTCTGCGCGTTCTCTGAGAAAATTGAGATGGATCGTCAAGTTCGGGTCGCTGGCACTGATGTTTCCGTCCTGATAGATAAATCGTGAAACGCCGGTGACTGCTGTCCCGATTAAATGTGCATCTTCAGCTTTAGCAATTTCAGCCGCAAATTTGACTCTTAAATTTGATCGCTCTGATTCATCAACGTGCACAAGTATGGTTTTATATGTCATGTCATTGCTCCTGTTAATTTTTTCTTCGCGTCAGAGCTTAAAAAACTCTCAGAGAAAAATCGGTAATGAATCAAAATCGGTGACGCAAATTTTTGTATAAGTTGCCAGATTCTAGCTTAAATATTTTATACGGCAACCGCTGTTTCACTTCCCCATTGCGGAAGTAGTTTTTTCCCAACCATTACAGATACTTTTTCACTGACTTTATTTCGGGTTTTTGCTGGCGGCAGACGACGCAGGGTTTTCAACGCAGTTGTATCAAGTAAGCATATTTCACGTTGATCGACGCTGATTAATCCCATTTCGTTAAATGCAGACAGCGTCCGGCTGACGGTTTCTAATGTCAATCCAAGGTAGCTGCCGATTTCGTGGCGAGTCATACGCAGGTTGAATGATTTTCCAGAGTAACCTAACTGGCTGAAGCGTTCGCCCAGTGTGGTCAGAAAACGGGCAACTTTGGCTTCTGCACTAAGTGCGCTGAGCATGCCTATCATTAATTGTTCACGAACCAGTTCGCGGCTCATGACGCTGAACATTGCATGTTCTAATTCAACATAGCTGCGCCCCAGATTTGCAAAAGCCTTGTAAGGCAAAATAATGATGTCGCAATCTGACAGAGCAACAGCTTCTGACGCGTGTTGTTGATTATGGATGCCATCGATTCCAAGCAGATCACCCTTCATCGGAAAGCTCAGTACTTGTTCGTTACCGTATTCATCAATTAATACAGTTTTCAGGAATCCCGAGTTGACAACATACAGCGCTTCAAAATTCTGTCCTATCGTATGGATGCGCTGACCAGCTTTAAAGCGAACATGCTGAAATAAGGCTTCTTCATCCGTTGAGTTAAGAGGAGTAGGAATATTTAACAGATCACAGACCTGACTCAGATCTGACCACAAATTGCCGTGGCAACGCCAACCTGCCTCGTTTGACATCACTGGTAGCATCGCTTTGTTTGCTGCAATATGTTGGCTGACTGGGCGGGATGATTGGGCAACTGTTGTCATGTGAGTCTCCTGGATAAACGAAAATTAATTAACTTGTTTCGACGCATTTGGACTTTCCCAGTCGTACAGAAAATTCTGTATTTGGTCGAAGTCAGTAGATTTGTCGAGAAAACCGTCTGCACCAGCGCGCATAGCGTGCACGCGATTGTCTTCAGTTGAGTGATTCGTGAGAATGACAATCTTGACCTCTGGTTTATTTTGCTTCACATCTTTCAAAAGTTGCAAGCCATTTTTATCACCTAATTGCAAGTCAAGAATCATTGCATCAGTGTCACTATTGATAACACTGTCGTAGGCAGTATCGATGTCGCCAGAAACACCGATAACGTGCATCCCTGGTATTTCTTCTATGAAACGAACGAGTCGATTTTGAATTAAAACCGAATCTTCAACGATAAATAAATTCATGGTGCGCGTGATGTAAGACATCGCTTGTTTGCTTGATGTCTATTATCACGGCTTCGCTTTTTGATTTAAATCAGGTAATGCTGATTTGAATTGTCAGATTTAAGGCTGATCTTATAGGAATATTCCTACAAGATAGTGACGGTGGAAGTGCTTGTTCAGGCGTTAGGAATCAGAAGGTTATGGGCGACAGCGTACTGAACCAGGTCGGAAATGTTGCTCATATTCATTTTTTGCATAATCCGCATTTTATGTGTACTTACTGTTTTTACACTGAGATGTAGCAGATCACCAATTTCTGTAATCGTTTTTCCCTTGACGATATGGCTGAAAACCTCAAATTCTCTATCAGAAAGGCTGGTATGCGGAAGGTTATCGTCGGCAGGCATCGCATTCATGGCTAACTGCTCTGCTACTTCTATGCTGATATAGGGGCGGCCCGACGCGACTTTGCGCAATGCGGTAACCAGTTGTGTGCCCGCACTTTCTTTTGTCAGATACCCTCTGGCGCCGGCTCTGATCGCACGCACAGCGTATTGCTCTTCTTCATGCATGGTGAGAATCAGGATCGGGAGCTTGGGGAATTCATCTTTGATCTGACGTATCAGGTCGACGCCGCTTCGCCCTGGCATGGATAGATCCATTAACAGAACATCAAACTGTGTGTTTCTCACTTTTTCCAAAGTGTCAAAACCGTCGATAGCTTCTGCAACCACACGTATGTCGTCGTTTCCATCAAGTATGCGCTTGAGTCCTTCACGCATGATAGTGTGGTCATCGGCAATAAGAATTCTAATCATTGATCAGTGGTGCAGTTAAATTTTGTGCAAGCTGAGTCGCAAGGCATGCACTATTGTACTGTACAACCCGATTAGTTGCTTATTGCCTATGTCCGTGGCTACCAGCTCAGTGTTTTTTGACTCTATGCACCAGAACTGGAATATCACACATGGATAAAACTTTGCTTGTCGTGCTACCCAAAAGTAATTGTCCGACGCCACTGCGTCCGTGGGACGCGATAAAGATCAGGTCGCAAGCATATTGCTGTGCTGTATGGACGATTTCCTTTGCAGGTGCATCACTAAACTTGACGACACTTTCAAACTCCAGACCTTCCTTATGCGCAGCTACTCTGGCCGGCTCCAGATAAGATTCGCCAAAGGCACGCATCGCCGCCTGGTATTCTTCTTCAGTCGGAGTGTTTGGTGGAATGATGTCGATGTAAATAGGGTACTGATAATTCGCCGCTACAAAAATCCCAACTACCTTGGCATTTACTTTTTTTGCAAACTCAATACCCGCTTGAATGCTGGCATTGGCCAACTCAGACCCGTCGGTCGGCATAAGAATTTTGCTATACATCGTTCTTCCTTTCAGTAGTGGCAGATCGAACCTTCATAATGGATTATCTGAGGGATGTGCGTTTGATTAATAACAAGTTTTAAGGTGGTTAATCACATGTTGATACATCCTGCAGATAGTTCCCCCTCTGGACTGAACGAGAGGGGGGAATTAATGATGTACAGCATCTTTTTTAGAAATGTTTTAATCCTATCGCTGCTTTCACTTCATCGGTCGTTTTAGCTGCAATTTCCCGCGCTTTTTGGGTTCCCTCTTTGAGCATTTGCAGAACCTGACCGCGATCTTTGGCATATTCCTCGCGACGCTCACGAATTGGTGCAAGCAGATCCTGTAATATTCCTTCAAGACGCGCCTTGACTACGCTGTCACCCAAACCGCCGCGTGTGTAGTGGTCTTTCATTGCTTGTAATCCGATTTTGTCTTCATCGAACGCATCCAGATAAATAAAGGCGACGTTATCTTCCAGATGGCCAGGATCGCTGACGCGCAGATGCAATGGATCTGTATAGACGTTGCGTACTGCCGCTTTTATCTCTGCGGGGCTGGCGCCGAGGTTGATCGTGTTCCCGAGGGACTTACTCATTTTGGCTTTTCCATCGATACCCGGCAAACGACCGATCTCTGGCACCAATGCCTGACACTCAACCAGAATATCTTTTTTAGCCAGACGATTGAATCGGCGAACGATTTCGTTTGTCTGTTCAATCATAGGAATCTGGTCTTCGCCCACAGGTACCAGGCTCGCTTTGAATGCAGTAATGTCGGCGGCCTGACTGACCGGGTATGTCAGAAAGCCAGCAGGAATATCGCGCTCAAAATTACGCAGAATAATCTCTTGTTTGATCGTCGGATTGCGTTCCAGGCGGGCAACCGAAACCAGATTCAGATAGTAGAACGTTAATTCTGTCAGTTCAGGAATTTGCGACTGAATGAAGATCGTGGATTTAGTGGGGTCAATGCCAACGGCGAGGTAATCCAGTGCAACCTCAAGTACGTTGTCATGAACTTTGGCAGGATTGTCCATATTGTCCGTCAATGCCTGTGCATCGGCGAGCATGATGTACTGCTGATATTGATGTTGATATTTGACGCGGTTGCGCAGACTGCCGACAAAATGTCCCAGATGAAGAGGCCCAGTAGGGCGGTCGCCAGTCAGAATGGTGTGGTTTTTATTTTCAGTTGTACTTGCTTGCATAAAAATTCCGTTGTTTACGTGCGTAAAAAATGCCGCTCAATTGTGGCGGCATTTTGAATATGTGCGTCTAATCAAGGCGTTATGATGCCGTCACCGCCGATTATGTGTCAAGTTTGCCTGGATTGATCAAAAAGTCTGCAAATTTTCAATAGTTTAACCCACGAAATCATGATTTCTGAATGGTAAAATTCGGCACACTCGATTTACCAGATGACATCTGATTGCCTGAATATTTAGAAAGAAAATTATTTTGACTGCAGTTTCTCCCAAAAAATTGGTCATTGCTTCCAGAGAGAGCCGGTTGGCAATGTGGCAGGCTGAACATGTTCGTGACCGCCTGTTATCGTTATACCCGGATTGCCAGGTCGATATTCTTGGAATGACGACGCGCGGCGATCAGATTTTAGACCGCGCTTTATCTAAAGTCGGCGGGAAAGGTTTATTTGTTAAAGAGTTGGAAGTGGCGATGGCTGAAGGTCGTGCCGATCTGGCAGTACATTCCCTCAAAGATGTTCCTATGGAGCTACCCGAAGGTTTCACTTTGGCTGCGATTTTAGTGCGTGAAGATCCGCGCGATGCTTTTGTTTCCAACGATTATGACTCCCTTAGTAGCTTGCCCGATGGGGCTGTTGTCGGTACCAGCAGCCTGCGGCGTCAGGCCTTCATTTCAGCCCGTTTCCCGCATTTAGTGGTTCGCCCTTTGCGTGGCAATCTAGATACCCGTTTACGTAAGCTTGATGAGGGCGAATACGCTGCGATTATTCTTGCAGCGGCAGGATTAAAACGTCTCGAATTACCTCAGCGTATACGCGGATTTTTAGAGCCTGAGGCAAGCTTGCCTGCAGCTGGACAGGGCGCTATGGCGATAGAAGTGTCGGATTCGCGCCCTGATTTACTTGAGTTACTTGCCCCGTTGAATCATTTGGCAACTTCTCAGTCTGTTATTGCCGAGCGAACTGTGTCCAAGGTTTTTGGCGGGAGTTGTCAGATACCACTGGCGGCGTTCGCAACCGTAGCTGATCAAACAATGCACTTACGTGGAATGGTGGCAACCCCGGATGGACGGCGAGTGGCGAGTGCCGAGATTTTTGGTGATGCGTCTGAGCCAGGAACGCTGGGTTTACAACTGGCGCAGGCCTTGTCTGCCCAAGATGCTGAGGGCATCCTGGCTTTGTGTAAAGCACAGATTGTTGAGTAATTCTCTTATGTCGCGCAGGAATGTGATTGTCACGCGCCCATTGGCACAGGCTCAGGATTTTGCCGCTCAACTTCAGGCTTTATCGCGTCCGTGTCAATTATTTCCCTTGATCGAAATACATCACTTAGAGAATCAGACTGAGATTAGCGACAAAGTAACTAATCTCAGTAGTTATGGATTAGTTGTTTTTGTGAGTCCGAACGCGATTGATGCTTTTTTTTCGCATATCACGCAATGGCCGTTACAGGTTCCGATTGGTGTTGTCGGTGAGGGGAGTAGGCTTGCTTTGGCGCGCTATGGTCTTCATTCTGACAATGCGACGATCATCAGTCCCTCGAATAAACTGAAAACGGATTCTGAGACCTTGGCGGCCGAGATTGACTTTGCTGCACTGGCTGATAGGCAGGTATTGATCGTGCGAGGAACAACAGGCCGGGAATTTTTGGCCGATGCATTTCGTTCCCATGGCATTCATGTGACGCAACTGGCTGCTTATCGGCGTTCTGCTCCCGAATTCAGTATTTCTGTGAAGAGGCAGTTAGAACAGTTGCTCCAGTCAGAGAATGACTGGGTGATTACCAGTTCTGAGGCATTGCGAACGCTCATTTTCTGGTGTGAACAATTAACCCTCGACGATGCCGTGGCAAAAATCCAACATCAACACATTATCGTTCCCCACGTCCGTATTGCCGAAACAGCGCAGGCAATGGGGTTTCATTCCATCACTTTAACCGCATCAGGCGACGAACAGCTACTTGTCGCGTTACAATCCTGAGTATGAATGAACAGCAAACTAACACAGGGGGTTCTTTGCCATCTCAAAGCCCTGATCAATCCGTGGTCGCTACTGCGGCCAATTCGCTTCCGGCTTCTTCGTCAGGCAGCTGGACTCATCCTGCCTTTCTGATTTCAGGCGTCTTAGCCGTATTGTTGGCTGCGCAATGGTGGTCTTCTCAAAATCAGATCAGTGGTCTGAAAGAGGAGGTTGCTCGACGTTTGCTGAGCGCTGACACGACAAGTAATGAAACGAAGTTGCTGGCCAAAAATGTGCAGGAAACGACAAAAGAAATTCAGGCCAAAGTTCTTTTGATTGAAAGCAAACAAATCGAATCTCAAAGCCAGCAACTGGCTTTGGAGCAGCTGTATCAGGATCTGTCAAAAAATCGTGATGAATGGGCATTGGCAGAAATTGAACAGGTATTGGCGACAGCCAGCCAGCAATTGCAGTTGGCAGGTAATGTTCAGGGTGCGTTGATTGCATTGCAGAACGCGGATGGGCGCCTGGCTAAATCTGACAAGCCTCAGTTCATTACGATCAGAAGAGCAATCGCGAAAGACATTGATCGTCTGAAGTCTTTGCCGGCACTTGATTTACCAGGCATTGCGTTACGCCTCGACAGCGTCATTACACAGGTTGATCATATTCCTTTGTGGGCAGATGAGAAGTCAGTGGTTTCTCCGACCCCGCCAAAAGCACCATTGAGAATTATTCCAAAAACTCAGCGTGCATCTAAGCCGGATAAGCAGGATAAGAAAGTGGCCGAGGTTGAGGAAAGTACTTTCTCAATGCGTTTGCAGGACGCTTGGCAGAGTTTTTCCAGCGAGATGTGGGGCGAGGTTAAGCAACTGATTCGTGTCCGCAGTGTGGAAACGCCTGACGCTTTGTTGTTGACCCCGACGCAATCCTATTTCGCACGCGAAAATCTTAAATTGCGTCTGCTTAACGCAAGACTTGCCTTGCTGGCCAGAAATGAGAGCGTCTTCCGTAGTGATTTAGTGTCTGCACAAGATGCGATTTCAAAGTATTTCGACACAAGGGCGAAACAGACACAGAATGCGCAAGCCTTATTGCGTCAGGTTCAGGGCAGCAATCTGTCGATAGAAATGCCGAATTTGTCAGAAAGTTTAAATGCAGTACGCAACTACAAAGTGAAGCCTTAACGTATGCGAATTTTTATCCGGCTTCTGATTCTGTTTTCTCTTGCCGTTGGTCTGGCGATAGGTGCGCGTTTCAATCCAGGAAACGTCGTGTTGTTTTATCCGCCTTACAGAATCGATTTATCTTTAAATTTATTTCTCTTTTTGGTGGCAGTGCTGTTTCTGATTGTCTATGCGATTTTCGGAGCAATCGACACTACACGCAAAATGCCTAAGAAAGTGGCAGCTTACCGCCAGCAGAAGCGTGAACGTGATGGCAATAAGGCTTTACGTGAGTCGCTCAAGACCTTGTTTGAAGGACGTTTCGGATATGCTGAAAAAGCGGCGATCCGCGCTGCCGAACTACCAGATAATGCCGGGGTGGCTGCACTGATTGGTGCGCGTGCGGCGCATCACATGGGGCAATTTGAGCGCAGAGATCTGTGGTTGGCGGGAATTGAGGCTGACAACAACTATAAAGTCGCCAGGCTTGTGAGTGCGACTGAGCTGCTGGTTGATCAGCATCAGTCAGATAAGGCGCTTGAGGCAGTTAAGGAGTTACATGCCAATGGTAGTCGCCATATCCAGGTGCTGCGTTGGGCATTGAAAGCAAATCAGCAGGCGCAGAAGTGGGGCGATGTACTGAAACTGGTTCGTACTCTCGATAAGCATCATGCCCTGCATCCAGCGCTCTCGAAAAGACTGAAGGAATTAGCCTACGAGGATTTGTTAAAGGGGCATGAGCATGATGCTGAGTCTTTGCGGCGCGTCTGGTTTGAAATCCCGGCAAACGACAGAAAATCCGCCTTTATCGCATATCAGGCTGCGAACGCTTTTAATGCCAGAGGTTTGTATGATGAGGCACGTTCTATCGTTGAGAAAGCACTGACAGAGGATTGGGATGAGCGCCTGTTGCGGGCTTATCGCGATGCAGCCGCTGCAGAGGGTTCGGCCGCATTGTTATCTCAGATTGAACATTGCGAAAAATGGTCCCTGAGTCATCCGACTGATCCTGAACTGGCATTAACGCTTGGCGTACTTTGTTTGCGTCAAAAATTATGGGGCAAGGCACAACGACACATGGAACAAGCCTTGTCTGACGCGGTTTCAGCCCGGACAGTGACAGAATCGAATCTGAAATTGGCACAATTGCACGAGGCGCTTGGGCAGGATGAAGAAGCAGCCTACCATTACCGGCAATGTGCCATAGCGACGACGCTGTAATTTGGCTGCCTTATCTTTTGCGCCGCACAAATATAGCCATAAACCCGATATAATTTTGCACGGTAAATTGAATTTATTGATATCTATTAAGAAAGAGTGACATGAGCTTGAATAACGTACCAGCAGGTCGTGATCTGCCAAATGACTTTAACGTCGTCATTGAAATTCCAATGAATGCAGATCCTATCAAATACGAGGTTGATAAAGAAACTGGTGCCATTTTTGTTGATCGTTTCATGGGCACGGCAATGCACTACCCATGTAATTATGGTTATGTTCCGCAGACTATCGCAGGTGATGGTGATCCAGTTGACGTATTAGTCATCACACCATTTCCTTTGATTCCAGGTGTTGTTGTTCGCTGTCGCGCCATTGGTGTATTGCAAATGACGGACGAAGGTGGCGAAGATGCAAAGGTGTTGGCCGTTCCTGTCGATAAAATTTTGCCGATTTATACGCATTGGCAGAAACCAGAAGATATGAATGAGTTGCGCCTGAAACAGATTCAACATTTCTTTGAACACTACAAAGATCTCGAAAAAGGCAAATGGGTGAAAGTTGAAGGTTGGGGTGGCCCGGAAGAGGCAAAAAAAGAGATTCTGGATGGCGTTGAAAATTTCAAAAAGCTTCAGAAATAAGTAAGTTTCCCTAAAAAAACGCGGCTATTCCGGCCGCGTTTTTTATTCAGAATCAATAAGTCTTGTTTGTAATTGCTTGTAAAACCCACATGGACAAGACCTTAGCGCGGCAGGTTGACCATGACCGCAAACGCGATTGCAATCAGTATCGCTGCAAGACTAAGCCAGAGAAGAGTATTGCTCTCAGTGCTGGTGTTGTTCTCTGCACCGTCCGGACTGATTTTTCCTCTCTTGCGTTTCAGTCTTTTATCCCGATCCAGTACTTTTTGTAAATCATCAGCCATCTCGCGTGCAGTCTGGTAGCGATCGCTCAGCTCTTTTTGCATTGCTTTCATTACGATTCTTGAGAGCGATTCAGGTATCGCGGGATTGATTTCTGACGGTGCCTTCGGCGTTTTATACGCGATCTGATTCAGTAGTTTGTCTATATCGTTACTTTGAAATGGTTTTTGCAAGGTCAGCATTTCATACATGACCGCGCCGAGAGAATAAATATCCGTCTGCGCATTCACCTGTTTTCCCATGGCCTGTTCCGGAGACATGTAGTTAGGTGTACCGAGAATATTATTATTGAACAGCGTTACATTAGCTGGTTGGTTTTCATCCAGCAGGCGATTCGGTGCGCGGGCAATACCAAAGTCGACTACTTTGGGTTGATTATTCGTCAGAATAAAAATATTGCCAGGTTTGATATCTCTGTGAATGACTGCTTTCTCATGGGCATAGGCAAGCGCATCCGCAATTCTTTGAATGATATCTGTGGTTTCTATGGAATCGAAAGTGCGTCCCGCAGCGAGCATCATTTTCAAGTCTTGTCCACCGAGGAATTCCATCGCGATGAATGTTGTACCTCCTTCGCTGGAAGCATCGAAGATCGTCACAATATTCGGATGGGAAAGCCTGCCGGCCGCCCGTGCTTCGTTGATGAACTGCTGTTCACGTTGTTTTTTGTCTGCGGCATTCCCGCTTGCATTGAGTATTTTGATGGCAACATCCCGGTCAATGACTGGATCATGACCCCGAAAGACGGTGCCATTCGATCCTGTGCCTAGCTTTTCAGTCAGGTAAAAGCGACCAGCGCGTTTGTGCATATTCATTGCGTTACTCGGATTATCGGATGTTGTTTTGTTTTTTTGCATGTCAGCAGGATGCCTTGATGCATCTTAAATTTCAAGTGGTTGTTTATACGGATTATGCTCATTCAAATCGTCCAGATACAGTTCTATGCCGTTTGTTTCTCTTTGTAGAAAATTGGCGACAGCATTACTGAACTCTGGGTGCGTTAAGAAATGTGCCGAGGCAGTCTTTTGCGGTAGAAATCCTCTGGCCATCTTGTGTTCCCCTTGGGCTCCGCCTTCAAAGGTCCGGATACCGTTTTTAATGCAAAATTCTATCGCCTGATAATAAGCAGTCTCGAAATGCAGGCAAGGATAATGCTCAACACAACCCCAATAACGACCGTACACCTTGCTTTGATTGAATATCAACAGCGAAGCCGCAATTTTCTTTCCATCTTTAATCGCAAAAATAAGATGGACGTGCTGCGGCATTGTGCTGCCAATTTGTGTGAAAAACTCAAGATTCAGGTAAGGTTTTGAGTGATGATTTTCATACGTGGCATCGTAACAGCGCTTGAAAAAAAGCCAGTCTTTCTCGTTCGCATCCAAACCTTGAATATGCGAGAAAACAATGCCTAGTTCCTGTACTTTTTTTCGCTCGGCACGGATATTTTTGCGTTTTTTCTTACTGAGCGTATTCAGAAAACTCTCGAAGTCAGAGTGCTGATCATTTTGCCAATGAAATTGTACCCCCGCTCTGATCAAAAAACCTGCATTTTTCAGCTGTGTTATTTGATTTTCATCAGGAAACAGAATGTGACACGAGGAAAAGTCTCCTGATAGCGTGAGGTTTTTCAGATTTTCCAGCAATAAGTTTCTGACCGTATTATCACTCGCAATAATTCTGCTGCCTGTGACGGGAGTGAATGGTATCGCGGACAGTAGCTTGGGGTAGTACTGCAACCCATGCTGTTGATATGCCTGTGCCCAGGACCAGTCAAACACGTACTCACCGTAAGAATGTGTTTTCTGATAAAGCGGGCAAGCGCCAACCAAGGTTTTATCTTGCCATATCGTTAAATAATATGGATGCCAGCCAGTTTTTGCCGAGGCCGATCCGGATGAGTGTAAGGCGTGCAAAAAAGCATACGAAAGAAAGGGATTGGCGGACGGATCGGATTTCAGCAAACTGTCCCATTGTTCTTGTCCAATATCAGAGAGAGAACTTGCGAAGCCCATGCGATAATACTGGTCGATAGAAACTAATTCCATTTTTTGATTTTTTCAAATTGCACGATTATGACGATTAAAGTTGCCATTGCTCAGATGAATAGTACGGTCGGTGATCTGGCCGGAAATGCCGCGAAAATAGTAAATTATGTCCGCCAGGCAGCTGAGCAGGGAGCCGATATTGTTGTAACACCTGAGCTGTCTTTGGTTGGTTATCCTCCGGAGGATTTACTGTTAAGAACCGGGTTTTATCTGCAAACACAGCAGGTGTTATCTGATCTGACTGCGCAGCTTGCTGCATTCAAAGATATTTATGTGTTGGTCGGGCATCCTGAGGCCAGAGATGGACGTCATTTTAATGCGGTTTCCGTTTTGCTCAACGGTAGCATCATTGAATGCTACTTTAAGCGCAATCTGCCGAATGACATGGTATTCGATGAAGTCAGATATTTTTCTGCGGGTTCTGAGGCTTGTGTGTTCGACGTGAAGGGCGTGCGCTTTGGTATCAATATTTGTGAAGATACCTGGTTTAAAGATGCGCCTATGGCAGCGAGGAGTGCAGGGGCGCAGGTATTGTTGGTGCCAAATGGCTCACCATTTCACATGGATAAGCAGCAGCAACGTCTTGATGTGATGCGCGCGAATGTAAGCACTACAGGCATGTCGCTTGTGTATGCCAATTTACTGGGCGGTCAGGATGAGCTGATTTTTGATGGAAATTCCTTTGTTTTAAATTCGCAAGGCGAACTCGTTGCTCAGTTGGCACACTGCGAAACGGCTTTGCAAGTCATAAAATTTGACGGTGGGCAACCCGTGTCTCAGCCCTTGCCTGAGTTGGGTACAACAGAATCTCAGGTTTATCATGCACTGGTACTTGGCGTGCGTGATTATGTGACTAAAAATGGCTTTCCCGGCGTCTTACTGGGATTGTCTGGCGGCGTTGATTCTGCGTTAACTCTGGCGATCGCGGTTGATGCATTGGGTGCAGAAAAAGTCAGGGCAATCATGATGCCTTCACCGTATACCGCAGATATCTCTCTGTTAGACTCGCGCGATATGGTGGAGCGCCTTGCTGTGCGTTACGATGAGATTTCAATCGGCGCTTGTTTTGATGCATTCAGAACCACCCTGAGCGCAGAGTTTGCCGGCTTAAAAGAAGATACGACAGAAGAAAATATTCAAGCGCGGATCCGCGGCACGATACTGATGGCCTTATCCAATAAGTATGGTTCAATCGTGCTGACGACCGGCAATAAGAGTGAAATGGCCGTTGGTTATTGCACCTTGTATGGTGATATGGCTGGTGGCTTTGCCGTGATCAAGGATATTCCTAAAACGCTGGTATACCGTTTGTGTGCGTACAGAAACAGTATTGCCGAGATTATTCCAGAGCGCATTCTGACGCGACCACCTTCTGCCGAACTGCGTCCGGATCAAACAGATCAGGATTCTTTGCCGCCCTATGAAATACTCGATGGCATCATGCAGTTGTATATGGAACAAAATAAATCCCGTGCCGATATTATTGCAGCGGGATATCGCGAAGAGGATGTTGAACGAATTACGCGTTTGATTAAAATAAATGAATACAAACGTCGTCAGGCGCCAATAGGTGTGCGGATTACTCACCGTGCTTTTGGTCGTGACTGGCGCTACCCGATCACCTCAAAATTCAGAGACTAAAAAAGGAAATTTATTATGAAACAAATCACAGCAGTCATTAAACCATTTAAGTTGGATGAAGTCCGCGAAGCATTGGCTGATGTTGGCGTAACGGGCTTGACCGTGACCGAAGTAAAAGGCTTTGGTCGTCAAAAGGGACATACTGAGCTGTATCGCGGTGCCGAATATGTTGTGGATTTTTTGCCGAAAATTAAAGTAGAAGTGGTTGTGGACGACAACATTTGCGATAACGTTGTTGATGCCATTATTAAAGCGGCGCATACTGGAAAAATAGGCGATGGCAAAATTTTTGTGCAGAACGTTGAGCAGGTAATTCGCATCCGTACCGGTGAAACTGGTTCTGAAGCGGTCTGATTTATTACTTAAACTGAGTGCAAGCAACTATGATGGCATCCAAATTACTCACTGCTGTATTCGCAGCGCTGCTGGCCATGCCAGCTGTTGCGGAAAATGGCGTTAGTGAGCATAAAATTATTATCGGCCAATCTGCTGCTTTTTCGGGGCCTGCAGCGCAACTGGGCATACAGTTGCATGCAGGGGCGAAAGCCTATTTTGATCACGTGAATAGCACTGGCGGCGTCTTCGGCCGTAAGATCGAAGTCATTAAGCGTGACGATAAATACGAGGCTGACATTGCTGCTTCCAATACGAAGGCACTGATAGAGACTGACGATGTATTTGCCTTGTTTGGTTATGTTGGCACGGCAACCAGCAACGCCGCAACGCCTATATTCACGCAAGCGAAAGTGCCATTCTTTGCACCTTATACTGGTGCTCAGTCTTTGCGGGAACCTTTCAATAAGTTGATCTTCAATGTTCGCGCCAGCTATTTTGACGAAACCGAACATCTGGTTGATCGTCTGGTAAATACCGGGCTTAAAAATATCGCTGTGTTCTATCAAAATGACGCGTACGGTAAAGCAGGATTAACGGGTGTAGAGCGTGCGCTGAAGAAAAAAAATCTTCCTATTGTTGATACCGCAACGGTAGAGAGAAATAGTGTTGATGTTGCCAAAGCAGTTGAAAAAATGATGGCAAAACGTCCCGACGTTATTATCCAGATCAGCGCCTATTCTTCTTCTGCAGCGTTAATTAAAGAGATGCGCCGGTTGGGTTATACCGGCCAGTTTTATAACGTCTCTTTTGTCGGTAGTCAGGCTTTGTCGGATGCTTTGGGTAAAGATGGTTCCGGTGTCGTTGTGTCGCAAGTCGTGCCTTTTCCTTGGTCTGCGGCGAACGCAACTGTCGTCGGTGAATACACAAAAATCATGAATAAAGCCGGCATTAAAGACCTGAATTTTTCCAGTCTGGAAGGTTTTATTGCGGCGAAGGTATTTGTGGAAGGTTTGCGTCGTTCAGGCCAGAATCTGACCCGCGAAAAATTGATTTCCTCTTTAGAGTCGTTGAACACTAAGAGTTACGATGCTGGTGGTTTTGACATTAACTTTTCATCGTCGAATCACAATGGTTCAAAATTCGTTGATATGACTATGATTGGCAAAGACGGAAAATTCAAGAACTGATAAAAAAGGCCTGAGGAAACTCAGGCCTTTAATAATACGATCAGCGCACCTGATCCGCCATCCGCTGCAGTCGCCTGACTAAATGCCAGCACCTCATCTTTCTGGATCAGCCAGTTTCGTACTTTGTGCTTCAGAACGGGTTCTTTATTGACAGAACCCAGGCCTTTTCCATGAATGATCCGTACGCAACGAACACCGTTTCTACCGCATCGCCTCAGAAAATCACCCAGACTGTCTCTGGCCTGATCACGGCGCAGACCATGCAAATCTAATTGCGCCTGGATCACCCAGTGCCCCTTGCGTAATTTTCTGACGACGTCAACCCCGACTCCGGGACGGGTATAGCTCAGATTTTCATCTGTTTCCAGTAATGAATCCGCATCGAATTCATCAGAAAGCGATTCTTGTAATGCTGCTTTCTCATCGGCGATGTATTGAAATGGTATTGGTGCCGGGCGTACCGGAGTTGCCTGATGCTTGACCGCCACTTTCAATGGTTCAACCGAACCTATGCTGGAGCGGAAAATATTAGCTTCTGCTTTTGCTTTCTTTTCCTGCTCCAGACGTTCTGCTTCAGCGCGCTGTCTGGCTTCCTGTTGTGTTTTGAGTTGCTGACCCAGAGATTTCAGGTCAGCAAAATTTTTCAGCGACGACATCGATTCAGCCTGGATTATTCTTCCAGATAACGCTGTGCATCCAGTGCCGCCATACAGCCGGTACCTGCACTGGTAATCGCCTGACGGTAAACATGATCTTGCACATCGCCGGCTGCAAATACGCCGGGAACATTCGTTGCGGTTGCCATGCCTTCAGTGCCGGTGCGGGTTTTGATGTAGCCGTTATGCATTTCCAGCTGACCTTGAAAAATGCCGGTATTCGGTTTGTGACCAATTGCGACAAATACACCATGGACAGGCACTTGTGTAATTACCCCATCCGCCGATTTGATATTTACGCCGGTAACACCAGAATCATCTCCAGTGACTTCATCCAGAGTGTGATTCCATTTGACTTCTACTTTGCCTTCCGCGACCTTTGCCATCAGGCGGTCGATCAGAATAGCTTCTGCGCGGAATTTGTCGCGACGGTGAATCACTGTGACTTTGCTGGCGATATTCGATAAATACAGTGCCTCTTCGACTGCTGTATTGCCGCCACCGACAACCGCAACTTCTTTGCCGCGATAAAAGAAACCATCGCAAGTGGCACAGGCGGAGACACCTTTACCCATAAAGGCTTGTTCAGAAGGTAAACCCAGATACTGTGCTGATGCACCAGTCGCGATAATCAGTGAATCACAGGTGTATTCACCCTGATCACCGATCAGACGGATAGGTTTTTCATCGAGCTTAGTTGTATGAATGTAATCGAAAATGATTTCAGTGTTAAAACGTTCTGCATGTTGCAGAAAACGCTGCATCAGTTCCGGGCCTTGCACACCCAGCGGATCTGCTGGCCAGTTTTCGACATCCGTTGTCGTCATGAGTTGCCCACCTTGTTCTACGCCAGTGATCAATACCGGATTAAGGTTGGCGCGGGCGGCATAAATAGCGGCGGAATAACCCGCTGGACCTGAGCCGAGAATCAATACGCGAGCGTGTTTTTTAGATGTAGACATGAGCAGACCTGCATAAAAAGAGTTGAAGGGGAGGCCAGACGGGATAATCGATGCCTTATTTGCTTGCAGATGGTGTTGCCTTAGAAAAAAGCAAGCGATGGCGCTTTTTTGCATTTTCATCTGCAGATCAGCGCAAATTATAGTCTATCCTCTGGCGCTGCGTGAGGTACCCGGTGTTTGGCGAGCGGGCTCTAACATGCTATCTTGTCAGTCTTTGGTTGTCTGGATGAACATTTTCCTGATTTATGACTACAAGTAACAGCGAAGCCTACACCCGTAGCAGTAAAAGCCCGCCGCCCCCGCCACTGCCAAATAAAATGGTGGTGTTGCTGATGGAGGCACGCTGGCTCATTTTCGCTGCATTAAGCGTTTGCCTGATATTGATACTGGCGACGTATTCCAAGGCAGATCCGGGCTGGTCACAGTCCAGCGTTGTCCCGAAAATCCATAATCTGGGCGGAAAATTCGGCGCCTGGCTGGCAGACGTGGTGCTGTATGTATTCGGTTTTTCTGCCTGGTGGTGGAGCGTTGTTTGCTTGCGTCAGGTAGTGAAATCTTATCGGCGTCTGGCTGATCGGCTATCGATGCAAGTCGAAACGAAAACCGGCGAAGAAGAGGGCTTGCCTTACCTGCTTGCGCGGATCACGGGATTTACCTTACTGATTTGCGGCAGCATGGGGCTGGAGTTTTTGCGCATGCATACCCTGAGTCTGCCATTGCCATTGGCTCCCGGGGGCGTACTTGGCAATGTAATTGGTTCTGCCGCATACAGCGCTATGGGTTTTACTGGCGCAACATTGGTGTTACTGATGGCGATGGCATTGGGGATCAGCTTGTATTTTCAGGTGTCCTGGCTGACGATCGCAGAAAAAACCGGTGCGGCGATAGAAACCGTTTTTGTGTTCATACAAAATAAATACGCGGCGGCGGAAGACCGGCGTGTTGGTCAGACTGCCGCAGTCAAGCGCGAAGAAGTAGTGGTGCAGGAACGGGCGAAGATTGTGGAAGCATCGCCGATACGCATAGAGCCTCAGGTGGTTGCCGTGCAGCGTTCTGAGCGCGTGGAAAAAGAGAAACAGGTGTCCTTATTCAATGAACTGCCAGACACGAATCTACCACCGCTTTCTTTGCTTGATGATGCGCCGCCCGTGCAAGAAACCGTCAGCGTGCAGACCCTGGAATTCACCAGTCGTCTGATAGAGAAAAAACTCTCCGATTTCGGTGTTGATGCCAAGGTCGTTGCGGCTTATCCGGGGCCTGTCATTACCCGTTACGAAATTGAGCCAGCGACCGGCGTAAAAGGCAGTCAGATCGTCAATCTGGCGCGTGATCTGGCGCGCTCATTGTCGCTGACGTCGATACGTGTGGTGGAAACCATTCCCGGTAAAAATTACATGGGGCTGGAATTGCCGAATCCGAAACGGCAGATTGTCCGCCTGACAGAAATTCTCAGCTCCAAGATTTATCACGACAGCTCGTCAAGCCTCACCGTAGCACTCGGTAAAGATATTGCAGGCAATCCGATTTGTGCCGATCTGGCGAAGATGCCGCATTTGCTGGTGGCGGGTACAACGGGCTCCGGTAAATCTGTTGGTATTAATGCGACGATATTGTCACTGCTGTACAAGTCTGATCCTAACGATGTGCGCATGATACTGATCGATCCTAAGATGCTGGAGATGTCGGTGTACGAAGGTATTCCGCATTTGCTGGCGCCGGTGGTGACGGATATGCGCCAAGCTGGGCATGCTCTGAACTGGGCGGTTTCTGAAATGGAGCGCCGCTATAAACTGATGTCGAAACTGGGCGTGCGTAATCTGGCTGGTTATAACGTCAAAATCGCAGAAGCGGCAAAGAAAGAACAACATATTCCGAATCCATTCAGCCTCACACCGGATGCGCCGGAACCGCTCGATAAATTGCCAACCATCGTCATCATCATTGATGAGTTGGCCGATCTGATGATGGTGGTGGGTAAAAAGGTGGAAGAGCTGATCGCCCGTATTGCGCAAAAAGCGCGCGCAGCGGGTATACATTTGATTCTGGCAACGCAACGACCATCGGTGGACGTGATTACCGGCCTGATCAAGGCGAATATTCCTACCCGTATCGCGTTTCAGGTCAGCAGTAAAATCGACTCGCGCACGATTCTCGATCAGATGGGCGCAGAAACCTTGCTCGGTATGGGCGATATGTTGTACATGCCGCCCGGCACCGGTTTACCGGTACGGGTACACGGCGCGTTTGTGTCGGATGAAGAAGTGCATCGTGTGGTTGAGCATTTAAAAGCGCAGGGCGAGCCTAACTATATCGAAGGCATACTCGAAGGCGGCACCTTGGAAGAGGGCGGTGAGAGCGGCGCTGCGGGCGAGGTTGCCGGTGGTGGCGAGGCCGACGCTTTGTACGATCAGGCCGTGGCGATCGTATTGAAAAACCGTCGCGCTTCGATTTCGCTGGTGCAACGGCATTTGCGTATTGGTTACAATCGCGCTGCCCGCTTGCTGGAACAAATGGAACAAAGCGGGGTCGTATCAACGATGCAGTCGAATGGCAACCGTGAAATTCTGGTCCCGGTCGGAAATGCTGAGTAGCCATGGATATCCGCGACAGGCGGATCAGGCGGTCGATATGATAAGTAGTACAGATGAGTAATCAAGGAAAATCAGTGAAGAAGCAAAGTAAAATAGTACGCGGTCTGCTGGCATGTGTTGTTGCCACCACGCTGTTACCCGCAATCGCCATGGCGTCCGCAGTCGATCAATTCAAATCCTTTGTCTCGAACACCAAAAGTGCCAAAGGTGAATTCGTTCAGCAGCAGATCAAGATGGTGGATGGCAACCCTAAAGTCTCCAAGACCTTCAGCGGTGCATTCGTCTTCGCCCGTCCCGGTAAATTCATCTGGACTTACCAAAAGCCTTACGAGCAAGTGTTGCAGGCCGATGGTGAAAAGCTCTTCATCTTCGATAAAGATTTGAATCAGGTCACGATCAAAGAATTAGGCAATGCGTTGGGTTCCAGCCCTGCAGCGATTCTGTTTGGCAGCGCTGGCGCTGCTGATCTGGATAAAAATTTCGTCCTCAAAGATGTGCCATCGAAGCAGGGCATGGAATGGCTGGAAGCAACTGCGAAAGCCAAAGGCAGCCAGTTCGATCATATCGGCATCGGCATGAAAGACGGCGTTCCTTACGCTTTGGAATTGCGCGATCAGTTTGGTCAGGTGTCACTGGTGACGCTCAAAAGCATGGAAAAAAATCCTGCTTTGAAAGCGGATCAGTTCAAATTCGTCGTCCCTGCCGGGGCAGATGTGTTCCGCCAATAATGATGGAAATTGAGTTGGCAAATGAGATGGCAGATGTGATTGCATGATGAGCTCACCACGTAAGAAGCTCACGCCGCTGGCAGAGCGCATGCGTCCGGCGACGCTGGATGATGTGATCGGGCAGCAGCATATTCTGGGCGAGGGCAAACCGCTACGCGTTGCGTTTCAGTCTGGCGAGCCGCATTCGATGATCTTGTGGGGCCCGCCGGGTGTGGGTAAAACTACGCTGGCGCGCCTGATGGCAGATGCATTTCATTGCGAATTTATTGCCTTGTCCGCCGTTTTATCTGGCATTAAAGATATCCGCGAAGCCGTTGAGCGGGCGCAGATTTTGCAGGCAACGTCGCAACGCCGCACCATCCTGTTTGTTGATGAAGTACATCGTTTCAACAAGAGTCAGCAAGACGCTTTTTTGCCGCATGTGGAAAGTGGTTTGTTCACCTTCATCGGCGCGACGACCGAAAACCCTTCATTCGAAGTCAATAGCGCCTTGCTGTCGCGGGCCGCTGTGTATGTGCTGAAATCGCTGACGGATGATGATCTTGCGCTGATGGTGGATCGTGCCTGCGAGCGTCAGCTTGATGGTTTGCAGATACTGCCGGAAGCCAAAGCCAGCCTGGTGTCCAGCGCCGATGGCGACGGTCGTAAATTATTGAATAATCTCGATATCGTGGCGCATGCCGCTACTGCCAAAAATCTGAATGTCGTTGATCCTGCTTTACTCAGTGAATGTCTGGGCGACGCTTTGCGACGGTTTGATAAAGGCGGCGATGCGTTTTACGATCAGATTTCTGCCTTGCATAAATCCGTGCGTGGATCGAATCCTGATGCTGCGCTCTACTGGCTGGTACGCATGCTCGATGGTGGCGCTGATCCACGTTATATGGCGCGGCGCATCGTTCGCATGGCGTCGGAGGATATCGGTCTGGCTGATCCGCGCGCTTTGCGTATCTGTCTGGATGCGGCTGAAACCTACGAACGTCTGGGCTCACCGGAAGGCGAGTTAGCGTTGGCCGAGGCGGTGATTTACCTTGCGTGTGCGGCGAAATCGAATGCGGTTTATAAAGCCTATAACGCGGTGCGGGCGCTGGTGGCGAAAGATAAATCGCGCGTCGTGCCGGAACATTTGCGGAATGCGCCGACCAAGTTAATGAAGCAACTCGGTTACGGCAAACTGTATCGCTATGCCCACGATGAGCCGGATGCGTATGCCGCTGGCGAAACTTATCTGCCGGAAGGCTTGGAAGGCGAATCCTGGTATCACCCGGTACCGCGCGGACTGGAAATCAAAATTGCAGAAAAGCTGGCGTATCTGCGGCGGCTGGATGATGAGGCGGATGGCGTTTAACGGCGTCTGTCGATTTGCTGATGTGCTTGATCAGGTTTCAGCGCATTTGCTAATGTCAAAACGCGGTAAAAAAACGCTCAGAAATCACTCAAAAAGCAGAAAAAAGCCTGAAATATACTCCCTGGGGTATCTGTTTTTGCCAGCCTGTACCCCTTTGTTTGTATAGAGATAAGCTGATTTTGCTCATATACTCCCCATTATTTGCATTTACATGCGCTGGCTGGTGCTGATATTCGGTGTCATCAGCATGCTATAAGTTTAGGGAAATTCGCCCGCCCTTGCTACAATAGCCGATTAGCTTATTCCACTTATTCGTATCAGATCACTATGATAGATATTCAACTCCTGCGTAAAGATATCGCCGCTGTTGCCGCGCGTCTTGCTACCCGTAAATTCAAACTCGATGTCGATGCGTTCAACGCACTCGAAGGTGAACGTAAGCAGATTCAGTCCCGCACTGAAGAACTGCAAGCCAAGCGTAACAGCTTGTCCAAACAAATCGGTATGCTCAAAGGCAAAGGCGAAGATGCTTCCGCAGTGATGGCCGAAGTCGGCGGCATCGGCGACGAATTGAAAGCTTCTGAAGTGCGTCTGTCAGAAGTGCAGATCGCCATGACGGCATTCTTGCAGACGATTCCTAATCTACCGCACGAATCTGTGGTGGTGGGGCAGGATGAAACCGCGAACGTTGAAATCCGTAAAGTTGGCACACCGCCAGTGTTTGATTTCGAGGTCAAAGATCACGTCGATATCGGTTCCGCACTGGGTCTGGATTTTGATACCGCAGTCAAATTAACCGGCTCACGTTTCTCGGTGATGAAAGGCGGTATGGCGCGTTTGCATCGTGCGTTGGCGCAGTTCATGCTTGACACGCAAACCGTTGAACACGGCTATACAGAAATGTACACGCCTTACATGGTGAACGCCGATTCCATGCGCGGCACCGGCCAATTGCCGAAATTTGAAGAAGATTTGTTTGCCGTGAAAAAAGGCGGACAAGACGGCGAGGGCGAAACGCTGTATCTGATCCCGACCTCCGAAGTGACATTAACCAACACTGTGCGTGACGAAATCATCCCGGCAGATGCTTTGCCGATCAAGATGACGGCGCATACACCATGCTTCCGTTCCGAAGCTGGCAGCTATGGCCGCGATACACGCGGCATGATACGTCAGCATCAGTTTGATAAAGTGGAAATGGTGCAGATCGTGCATCCGGAAAAATCCATGGAAGCACTGGACGAAATGGTCGGTCATGCCGAAGCGATTCTGAAGAAACTGGGCTTACCTTACCGCGTCGTCAGTTTGTGTACCGGTGATATGGGCTTTGGCGCAACCAAAACTTTCGATCTGGAAGTCTGGTTGCCAGCACAAAATACTTACCGTGAAATTTCATCCGTATCGAACATGGAAGCCTTCCAGGCGCGTCGCATGCAGGCACGTTTCCGCAATGCGCAAGGCAAACCAGAAGCGGTGCATACGCTGAATGGCTCTGGCCTGGCAGTGGGACGTACGCTGGTCGCGGTGCTGGAAAATTATCAGCAGGCAGATGGCTCCGTGGTGATTCCGGAAGCGTTGCGCCCTTACATGGGGGGCATGGAAAAATTAGTGCCGGCAGCGTAAGTCAGCTTGTTGCAATAAGTTGATCTGAAAAAAATCCCGCGTCATATTTAACGACGCGGGATTTTTTTATCTATTTTTATTTAACTTCGGCGCGGCGATCGACAAACAAGCTGTTGCCGTGAATTTTCTTTGCCTGTTTTTTTGCTTCAGAAGCCGCAATCGAAATCTGATGATGCGAATAAAATTGATTCGGGCTGGATTTGACCACGCCCAGTGACAGACTCACCAACGGATAAAACACTTTTTTTCCTTGCCGGTCTTCGCTCAGATAACCACCGCGTTCGCGGTCTTCATTGTTATAAAAATCCTGAATCTCGGTTGCAAAGCTTTCCAGAATATCGCTGCAACGCTGTTCCCAGTCATCGCTGCGAAACAGAATAATAAAATCATCGCCGCCGATGTGACCGATAAAATCCATCTGCGAATCGCAATGCCGTTTCAGCACATCGCCCGTCATCTGAATAATATCGTCGCCGCGTCGGTAACCATACACGTCATTAAACGGCTTGAAATGATCGAGATCGCAATAACAGGCGCTGAACCTCTGCTGTTTTTGCAGTAACTGATCAATGTGTTCGTTGATCGGCACGTTGCCGGGTAACTGCGTCAGCGGATTCGCATAGCGTGCGGCGGTAATCTGCATTTGCGTGATTTCTCGCATCAGATCCGGCCCGGTACAAATGCCCAGATATTGTCCCTGATCGGTAATGATGATGCCGTTGATCAGATGCTCAGGATTCGCCTCAACAATGATATGGCTGACATCCTGCATACTGGTGTTTTTATCGACCACCACCGGGTGCGGATCCATAAACACCTTGCAGGATTTTTTGCCGTACAACTCGCGCTGATACGGGCGCGCAAAACGGTCGATCATGTGATAGCGATTGATGATGCCGATCGGCGTGCCCTGATCGACCACCGGTATCATCTGTAACTTCGGGTTCTGCAGAAAAATATCATCGACCTGATTATTCAGCATACTCGATGGTATTGATGGCGTTTCTTTCAGAATCTTTTCGACTGCTGCGGTTTGCTCAAAGAAGCCCGAGGCCCGGCGCGACAGTTGCTGATGATGCGATACCAGCGCCTTGGCCACCTCTGCCGGAATCGCCTTACTTGGCGTCGGGTGAGGGCGGGCGATGTGATAGCCCTGACCGCAAGCCACGCCGATATCGCGCACCATCAGCAATTCCGCATGCGTTTCTATGCCCTCGGCAATCACCCGCGTTGCCGATTTCTCTGCAATGCTTTGTATCGACCGGACAAACTGCGCCTTCACCGGATCATGATCGATGCCCTGGATAAAGTGCATATCGATTTTTACGTAATCCGGTTTTAATTCAGACCATAAGCGCAGACTCGAAAAGCCCTCGCCCAGATCATCAATCGCAATTTCAAAACCCATGCTGCGATAATGAATTACCGCCTCCGACAGCAAAGCGTAATCATGCGTCGGCTGATATTCGGTCAGCTCGATGATGACGCGGTCTGGATTCACGCCCAACTGATGAATGTAATCCAGCGTTTCACCATAGCGCACATCGCGCTGGATCAGGCATTCCGGGCTGACATTCAGAAACAGCTTGCCCGGCAGGTTTTGTACGAAAAATTCTTCCAGCACGATTTTGCGGCACAGATGTTCGACCACGACCGTTAAATTGTGCGCCGATGCCGCTTTAAATAAATTAATCGGCGAATGCAGCGGGCTGTCAGACGGGCCGCGTATCAAGCCTTCGTAACCCAGAATATCACCATTCTGCATTTCAACGATGGGCTGAAAACGCGCCGTCAGCGAGCGTTGTTCGATGATGCGCTGCAAATGCGCCAGCGTCATCGCATCAGCATCATCCGTCGTCGCCCCGGCGGCAATAGTGGCGGTTGCCAGGTGCTGATGCACGATGGCCATTCTTTCCTCAGACGCTGCGCTGTTCATTCGGCGGTTTTCCCAAAAACGCGCCGCTGACTTTTCAGACTGCAGACGCAAAAACAATCAATAGCAACAATATAAATAGTTGATATGACAAGCGCGTGTCATTATTGCCTTTAGGGAATAAATTTGAATCAACACCATCGAATGGATGCGTGATCGAATCGCACTTTGCTAGGAAAGCAAAGATTTCTTTGCTATAATCGGCGGCTTCGTTTTATAGCGAACAACCAAGCCGGAGAGGTGGCAGAGTGGTTGAATGTACCTGACTCGAAATCAGGCGTACTGTAACATCAATATATCTTCAAAATCCCCTGAAAGCCTCATCAGCATTAGCTTTGCAGAGTTTTACATGCAAAATAATCGCTTCTACATATCCGATTAAATATCAATTTTGAGCGTCACTACTGGACACGTAGTGGAGCGACTTCATTGTAACGGTATTTACTAAATCGGCATACTCAAAGTGCTACATGCGCTGTATTTGGACACCTAGACGGTTAAATCTCAATCCTAGTAATAATGCTGCTTTTTCCATTGTTAGCCAAAATACAGTTTGCTTAATAATGGGTCACTGCATCATATCTGGCTCTAACGCAATTAGAGTTTTAATAGCTGTTGTTATTGAGACATTATTGCAAATTTCATATTGCGAAATATAGCGCAAATAAGTGTATAAAACTCACTTAAATTTGAATATGCAACCATTAAACGGTCGTATACAATATGCATAATCAAACTTCAGGGGCGCTCAATGACTGCTAAGACTGTTGTGATTTATTGTCGTTGCTCAACTAAAGAGCAACTCAAGTCAGGGCTTGGTCTTGAAGCGCAGGAGACTGTATGCAGGAACTTTGCTAGTGCTAACGGTTACGCTGTCATTGATGTCGTTATAGAGGCTGAATCAGGTGGTGACAATGAGCGAAAAGGCTTGCAGGCAGCTTTGTCTTTGGCGAGAAAGAATAAAGGCTATGTTCTTGTTTCTAAATTGTGCCGCCTGTCGCGTGACGTTGCCTATATCAGTGGCTTAATGTCTAAGGGGGTTCCGTTCATCGTTGCAGAACTAGGCGACAATGTAGACCCCTTTGTTTTGCACTTATTCGCGGCACTTGGGGAGAAGGAGCGCAAGCGCATCAGTCAAAACACAATTTCTGCACTTGCTTCCAAGAAGGGAACGGGGGTGCTAGGTAATAAAACAAATTTGGCTGATGCGCGTATCAAGGGGCATGAATCCAATTCAATCAAGGCTAGAGCCTTTCGGGATAAGATAGTACCAATCGTTAAAAGCTATCAACAACAAGGCTTAACAATGGCTGGCATAGCGACAAGGCTCAATCGTGATGGTGTCTACACGATGATGGGTAAGGACTGGACGCAGCCAGCCATAAGCCGACTTCTGAAGTCCTAACAAGTTGTAGATATTTTAATATCGTAGTGCAGATACTTTGTCGAGGGTTATTGTTGGTTAAGCCACGCTTGCGTCTTTGCTGTTATTTACGCGGCTAGCTTACTTGACGAACATTATTGTTACAATACGTTACAATAAAGAGTGTTTAAAAAGACTGGTGTCTATTGACTTTTTGAAAAGAAGTGCTATAATTACTATATATTCGGACATAATAGTAACTATTGTGTCCGTTTTCTTTTTCGCTCCCGCGAACGGTTAATGCATTCCTTTGCTTTAACTCCCCCCCCTTAAATTCATAAAACAATCCAAACGCTAATGGAGGAAGACCTGTGCTCATCTTAAATATGCATGACCCTTTAATCAATTTCAAAATATCGCACTTCAAGAAAATTCTTGATGTTCTTAAATTTCAAAAAACAGAGAAATTTACAAACGCGAGGACAGTCTCCTATCTTAATGCGTTAAGTATTTCAACGCTGTCTGGTAAACGTTTCACAGTCCCAGCCTTAAAAGCTATTAAAAAGAATCTCGCTAACCCATTTCTTTATAAGCATACAGTCGTCGTCCGGCTCACTCTGTTTCTTTTAAGTACAAACGAACTCACGGCAGATGAAATGCTTCTGTTGCAAGAGAAGCGCTATAAGAAGCAAGTCAATCACAAGGAGGGAATTTAATGGCTTATGTAATCGAAGAGTATCAAGATCGAAATGGAAATAAGTTTTTTCTGAAGTCGTTTGACAGCACTCGCGTTTATCATCCGCAAGAATCTCGACAAATTCAACAAGATAATTTCAACTTCTATCAGGCGAAGAAATCCGATTCGCAAGCCGCTATAAAAGCCTCTGAGCAAGCCGCGGCAAAAGCAGCAGCGCCATTATCAGATGATGAATATTACGAGTTAAAGCTTAAAGAAGATCAGCGGCGTAAGTTGGATCAACTTCTGATAGAGCAAGAACATGAGGAAGCCTTGAGGCAAAGGGAATTAGAGTTGAAAGATGCAAGCAAGCCCGTTGTAAATCTCTGCTCGACTAACCCTATTGTTTTTCTAAATGAGTTCGCCGCAAGAAGTAAGCAAGGTTATGTGATGGACGAATCAACACTTAACTTTTCTCCTTTTCTCTTTGCCATCAACATGACAAAGAGAAAACTAAGTAATACTCAATAACTTACCAATGCATTTGCAGGCAGCGCTTTAAGGCGTTGCTACATAGGAAGATTTCTGTTGGCAGCGTAGCTGCTACAGCAATCTTCCTTTTTTTTATTCAAGAAAGGAATTAACGCATGACTGCAATTACACGCAAGGCAATAGCGCAAGCAATACAGACATTTTACGATGCAGAAGTATTGGGTTATTACCCGATAAATCTCTCAACAGTTTCAGATATAAAAGACGAAGAGACAAAGCTATATAAGCGTTCAGTTACCATTGGCGGATTTGCTTTTCATACTCGACTTGGCTTGATTTATCAGAATATGAAAAGCCGATGTTTAGTTGGTGGAAGCCTGCAACGCAATCAACCTCATTATGCAGGTGCGACTATTTGCAAGGAGTGGGCTGACAGCTTTGATGCTTTCGCTGAGTGGGCTGCTTCCCAGATCGGCATGTATCAAGTTGATGAGCGGGGGGAGTTGTTTCATTTGGACTCTGATTTACTACTGGAGGGAGGTGTAAAAATTTACAGTCCTGAGACGTGCTGCTTTCTACCAAGAGCCATCAATGTGGCTTTGACGGGTAGGGGTAGCAAAGGTTATTACAAGACAACCAGCGGCAAGTACCAAGTTAAGATAAGTAAATATGGTAAGTCTGTATGTATAGGATTGTTTGATGAGGAGAGGCAAGCTATCAGGGCTCATAAGAGAGCCCGTAAAGCCTATATCAAAGCATTGGCTAAGCAATACCAGCATCAACTCCCTTTCGCTGTATATGATGCTCTTTTGGCTTACAAACAGACGTAGGTGACACAGGAGCTTAATTCTGTGCTATAATAAGCGTTTTAAAAATTTTTAGAGTAAATTTATAACTGTGAGAACTACCACAAGCAAAATGGTACAGCATATTTAGAAACGGTGCAAATATTTTGTTTGTGGAGGGCTTTTTATGAGGATGTAACAACACAACGGAAGGAGACATTGATTCATGCTTTACGAACAGATATACAAGGAATTTGCAGATGTAGACTTAACAGAATTGACAGAAGAAGAAGTAAGAAATCGTCAAAGTGATATAGGGAAGACTCAGGCATTCTTAAAGCAATGCTTGATAGAAACTGCTAAGCCAAAACCAGTAATGGATGATGTAGTTGTAGTGGATTACATAAACAAAATACTAAGTGACGGCTTTAACCTTCTACCTACAAAACTATCAGCAAATCAACTGATGAGAGATGTTCAGCACGTTAAAGCCTACAAAGGTTTGATTAAAACATGTGTGCAGAATAGCCCCTTCTCTGAGAGGGCTTTTAAGGTCAAAGGATTGCACAAACTACGGAACAATATAGAGAACGCTAAAACACTCCATGAGCTGCGACAGACTGTAGATGACATGATTCCAGTGCTGGAGGTAATTCGCGAGCTTACAGCCGTTCATGAGGACTCAGGCATGGATTTCTCATTCTTAGAAACTGAATTACTGTTGCTGGAGAATGAACAACTAACAAAGCTACTCGTTGAGCGGGAAAGAGTAATATCGGAGTTGTTACCTGTATACAATGACGACAGTATTCTTTTGCCTAAGAAAGTGGCACAGACCATGACGCAACACAACTGTAGCGAAGTCCAAGCATGTAAGATTTTGAGTGTTGGTAGAACGACATTGCTTAGAGCTAAACAAAATAGTTGTGCATAAGTTGTTCCAGAAGTTGTTCCAAACTCTGCTTTTTAAGGGTGTTTTTAGGTCAAAACTCTTAGAGTTTAGTAGTCTTTAAGGGTTTGTTAAGTCTTATAGAATAGCTAAGGAAAAGGGGATATGTTGGCTGTCGCCAATCCCCAATCTATAAGGAGTGCTGAAAGAGCCTGTGCGCTCTTATAAGGAACGTAACAGAATTGTGCTGCGCACAGATCATTGTTAATGCCTTATATTTATTGCAATACCAATGAAGGTGGTTCGGTAATAAATAACATTGTTTATATTGCAATTGAATACGTGGACACCTAAACATATAAAGCTTTGCTGTTACCCTTACTTATATAAGGTTCTTTATAGGCGCTATGCTGTCGCATAAGTTCTATAAAATATCTTATATAAGATCAGCCGTTCGCCTATAGGCTCTCTCTTGCACACAAACATTATTTAAAAGCAAAGAATCAAGGTCGAGAACAAAAGCATTATCCTTTTCTTTGGGTTAGTGCATTCGCTTCGCTCATTAGTGCAAAGTCAAAAGCAACACCATGTTTGGGTACGTAACTATTTATCTACATTAAGCAAGGGCAACAGCAAAAGCATGGGGGTTTTAAGTGTTAAGGCATTCGCCTATCGGCTCACACAAGACTAATTTGTGGTCGTTACACTCCCTTTATATACTGTGACGTTTTGAATGTCACATTTTTGTGCGTTTCAAGTAGCCTTCTTTCCAGTGAAGTTTCAGACGAATACTGAAGGTTATTTCTTCGGAGGTATATGATTCTCTAGTGCCATATTCAGGGTGTCATATATTGCAAGGCTTCTCATTATTGAATCGATGAAAACTTCTGTAGCATCAATCTCTTTAGATTTCCCAGTGCCATCACCGTCAACATTTACGTAACCTTTATCGCCAGTAATTCTAATAATCACTTTAGATGTTGGTTTGATTTTTCTTAATGCGGCAATATTTGAAGCGTCTGCAATAAATGTATAAGTTTCCTCAATTCCTGGCCGTGTTGTATTTCGTTCTACTTGCTCTTTGCTAAAATCATTTTCCAGAATAACTTCCCCGTCTAACATAACTGCAACTTTATTCATGAAAAGCCAGCCGTTTCTTCCATTGAAATATACCCGTAATAGCATTGTTGGTTTGCCACCATCGGGAAGTGATATATACGAGGAGACATTTGTAACAAGATTCTTAATCGTATCAGGCCAAATATTTTTGAAGAAGTACATTTTTCTAAAACCGTCTCTGGTTACGCGCGAGAGATTTCCAGACTTCTTTTGTGCGTCGAAAAACGTACCTGTTTGATCGGGAAAGCGTGCATAAAAAACTCTTGTACCATCCTTTCCATCTTTGCTATCACTCTCCGTATAGGTGGATTTAAGAGCTTCATTCCATTCCTCTATCGTTGGTATATGTGCGGGAGGTGTTGCTTTTTTAGGTTCGTCGGGAATTGCAGATGATTTTATTTTCAACTGTTCACTCTCTGCTTTTTGGCAAGCGGAGATTGTAAGAAGGAGCATTAACGTCATTAAAATTTTGAGTGCATTCATGTTGTTTCCTTTTCAGGTTTTTAACTAGTTATAGTTTTATATGTTTTTAGTATATTACCAATATTGTTGGTGCTAGAAATGCTTTGTTCTGCATTTTATGAACTTCTCACGCTGCCACTAGCTTATCCGCAATTCTTGAAGCATTTAAATGCGTATAACGAGCTAGCATCTGAATTGTTCTATGTCCACTAATGGCAGCTACTTCCATTGTGTTAAGGATGCCTAACTCAAAGAGTCTGGAAATGCGCTCATGTCGCAAATCGTGAAAGCGTAAATCAATTAAATATCTATCGTCTGGTGTAATACTGTTGCTCACACAATCAGCCTCGTAAATGGCTCTTGCACGTTTTACTGCTCTAGCCCATGCCTGTGACATTGCGTGGCTCTCACTGTCGAATAGCCGCCCATTTGAACAGTTTGGGAGGGCTTCTATAATAGACAGTGCTTCTGCTCCGAGTGGCACGATGCGAGGCTTGCCGTTCTTTGTGTTGTGCAATGTTGCAGTTTTATTGGTTATAGAGATATCCGTCCAGCGTAGTGCCACGACTTCAGACAGTCTCATTGCAGAGGCTAAGGCTAGTAGTGCAACCTCTTTTAATCCTTTGAATTCTGCTGCGTTCAGAACAGCCTCAAATTCCCCTTTGTATAGCCTTCGTTCTCGCGCATTGCTCACGAGTGGCTTGCGCACTTGCAAAACAGGATTGGTGATGTTTAGCCCCCATTCTTTAAACGCTATTGTGTAGCAATGGGATATGGTTGCCATACGAAGTCTGACGGTAGCAGGGGAGAGTGCTTCTTTAAGCCATTGGTCACGTAAGGATGCTATATCTGCCCCTTTAATTAAATCAAGTTGTTTCGATGTGATATTTGCCCTGCATATTGCGCCAATGGTATATATCTCGCGCTTAGCACTCTTCTTTAATGGCGTTACCTCTTGACTATATTTAATCAGTGCTTCTTTGAGCGTAGGTATTTTGATGTGGGCAACTGTTAACCATCTGCCGGATTGCTGCTCTGCCTCAATCCATTTAGCCCACGATTTAGCATCTTTTAGAGAGTGGAAAGACTTACATACAGTTGGGTACTTGTTCGATCTGACGCGAACTTGGTAAATGCCAGTACTGCTTTGTTTGATTGATGCCATATATCCTCTAACTAGGTTAGTGGACACGTAGTGGAGCGACTTGCTGTATTTGAAATATATTTAGTAACCTGTTATTCAAACCATTACTTCTGTTTCCGGCACCATAAACCCTTGATTTAAGCAAAATCCTCTAGTAAGGAGGGTAGTTTCTTTGCTATAATCGGCGGCTTCGTTTTATAACGAACAACCAAAGCCGGAGAGGTGGCAGAGTGGTTGAATGTACCTGACTCGAAATCAGGCGTACTGTAACAGGTATCGGGGGTTCGAATCCCCCCCTCTCCGCCAGAATATAAAGAAAAGCCCTTGATTTTCAAGGGCTTTTCTTTTTTCTCGACCGCTCAGTATGTCATTTTTTGTCTGGCTTCAATTGGACGATATTGAACAGGATTGGAAAATTTTTAATTTCCAAATATTCTTTTATCTTAATAAATATTAAATTCTTTGTTTAAAATTCGTATCGCAAAGTCGCGACTTCAAATTGCCTTCCAATCTCATGTGTACATCGTTTATATTGACCATCTTGATAACTTTGCGGAATACTTTGCATACGTTTCAATTGCAATACTCGAATTATCGGGTGGAAGCGAAGATGGTGTGATGGGCGGACTATAGAGGATGTTGTGAGTAAAAAGAAAACAAATTTACCGGCGCATAGCCCAACAGGTGGAAACTCCAACGGCAATCGCACTCGTGCTGGCATCCCATCAACAACCATGACGCCTATTCCTGGCAAGCGGCAGCCGTCAACAGGTGGTGGTAATAGTGGCGGAGGTAAAAAAAATGAGTGATTCAGACGAAGAAAAAGAGCTTCGGAAGAGGCTGGAGGAGGAAAACCAAAAGGAAGAGAAGCGAAAGGAAGATATACAGAAGCTGTTCAAAGACTTCAAAACTGAGATCGAGAAGCGGCAAGTATCTAGCTCTGAGAACTTTGATAAATCAATTTTGACATACTCAAGTTGGGCGTTAGGTGTTTCAATTGCTTTCCTCAAAGACTTCATACCGATTACAGTTGCGAATTTTTCGTGTTTGCTCTATCAATCTTGGATACTCTTTGCATTTTCAATCGCGGCTACAACCATCTCGTTTTTGCTTAGTTACAAAGGGCTTGAACTGTCCCTTTCTTATGCCGAAAAATATTTTTTAGACGAAAATCATGACTACCTTAACAAAGACAATATCTACAATAAAATTGTAAAAAAATTGAATTGGGCTAGCGGTGTAGCGTTCATTTTTGGCTTGATATTCACACTAATATTTGTAATGTCCAACTTGGAGAAATCTATTATGGAAAAGAAAAGTGGCTTTGCTCAAGACGGTTTACCTGCAAACCTGATGACTAAAATCATGCCTCAAGGCGGTGATTTGACTAAGGGCTTAAACGTCCCGACTATGCAGCAAATTCCCAAACCTAATACTCAGCCTGCACCTCCTCAACCGAATTCGCCGCAGCCTGCTCAACCCAAGTAATCATAGCCTAAGTGGGGCTATTTCTTTTTAGGCGGTAGCATTATGTCATCGTCAATGTTTATCTTGCAGTTATGGATGGGGTGCTGGCAAATGGCTGGAAATAGATCTGCTCCAAACGTCTCGCGCTTCTCGAATAAGAGAGACAACTCCCTCGGCATATTTTTTGAACAACGATGATTGGCGCATGTTTGATGGAATGGAATTTCTATCGGCTGCGTCCGTTACGTCTTAAATAGCCCGTCCAAAACCGTCAATTTTTGCAAAAATCGGGGAGTATGTGCCGAAAACACCTTATTCTCTACAGAAAATAAGGGCGTTTAAAAATACTCCCCCCAGTATATTTTTCTCATTGACAGGCAAAAAATAGGCAATCTGAGGTGGTGCGTGGTGCGTCTGGCGTCGGTGCCTGGCTGATGTGGCGGCGCAAGTTGCTCGTGTGTGGCGAATGGATTCGGCGGGAATTTGCCGTGATTTGAATAAAGACCGCAAAAGATCGCTTGTTTCTGGCTTAAATCCGGCGAGTCTCAGAGATAATGCGTCTATACGACAATCTATTGATGAGCGGATTATGGCAACACCAACTTTACCTACACTGGATTCAGCGACGCTGGACCCAGCCGACTGGAGCGCGCTGCGTGCCCAGGGGCATCGCATGCTGGACGATATTCTGGATTATGCAGAGCATATTCGCGAGCGGCCTGTGTGGCAGCCAATTCCTGAAGAGGTGCGGTTGAAATTTCAGCAGGGTTTGCCGCAGGGCGAGGGCGATTTAGCGGCGGTGCATCAGCAGTTTATGCAGGATATTCTGCCTTACTCGGTGGGAAATAGTCATCCCGGTTTCATGGGCTGGGTGCAGGGCGGCGGCAATCCGGTCGGCACGCTGGCGGAGATGCTGGCAGCCGGGCTGAATGCGAATCTGGGCGGGCGCAATCATATTCCGATTGACGTGGAGCGTCAGGTCAGCCGCTGGGTCAGTACCTTGTTTGGTTTCCCTGAAACCGCGAGTGGCTTGTTTGTGACGGGCACGTCGATGGCGAATTTCATCGCGGTGCTGGTGGCACGTTCGGTGGCGCTGGGAACGGAGGTGCGGAAAACAGGTCTGGCTTCCTATGAGCAGCGTCTGGTCGCCTACACCTCGGCGGGGGCGCATGGTTGCATCGCGCAGGCGATGGATATTGCCGGCATCGGCAGAGATGCCTTGCGCATGATTCCGATGACCAGCCAATTTGAAATGGATACCGCTTTATTGCGCGAGGCGATTGCGGCAGATCGCGCTGCCGGGCTGACGCCATTTTTTATCGCAGGCACCGCTGGCTCGGTGGATGTCGGCGCGATTGATGATCTGACTACGCTTGCCGAGATCGCGGCACAAGAAAAAATCTGGTTTCACATTGATGGCGCGTTCGGTGCACTGGCGATGTTATCACCTGAACTGGCACCACGGCTGGCGGGTATAGAACGCGCAGATTCGGTGGCATTTGATTTTCATAAGTGGATGCAGGTGCCGTATGACGCTGGCTTTATTCTGGTCAGAAACCGCGAGGCGCATTTGGCGACTTTTTCCGCACCGGTCGGTTATTTGCGGCGGGAAACGAGGGGGCTGGCTGGCGGTTCGCCCTGGCCTTGTGATTTCGGGCCGGATTTGTCGCGCGGTTTCCGCGCACTGAAGACCTGGTTCACTTTGCAGGTGTATGGCACTGAACGTCTGGGGCAAATGATTGCGCACACCTGCGAACTGGCGCAATACCTGAAGCAACAGGTGGAGGCACATCCTAAGCTGGAATTACTCGCGCCGGTGAATTTAAATATCGTGTGTTTTCGTTACCGCAGCGACTTGTGTGCCGATCTGGATGCCTTAAATGCAGACATTGTCGTTGCTTTGCATGAGGGCGGCATCTGTGCGCCATCAACGACATTCATTCGTGGGCAACTGGCGATACGTGCCGCGATTGTGAATCATCGTACCCGAGCCGAAGATATTGATGCACTCATCAATGCCACCATCGCGCAGGGCGACCTGCTGGCGCAATCCGCACAATAAACCTGGTTTCAGATATGACTACTCTTCACGAATCTCAGCACAGTACCTATATCGGCCTCGCACCTTTGATGCGGCGGGCTTTTGCAGGCGAAGATTTAAAACCCTTGGCCAATGCCTTGATTGCGCGGGCGCAGCAGTATCCCGATGACGCGAATGCGATGCTGGATTTATCGACGGTGCTGCTTTTGCTCGGCCACGCTGAATTGGCAGCGAGCACGCAAATGGAAGCATTAAAAAAGCAGCCTTTGTATTCGGTGCCGGCAGCGCATCCGGCGAAAATCAAATTGTTGGCGCTGCTGACCGATGGCGATCTGATGGCGAATACGCCAGTCGATTTTCTGGTTGAAGATTCGGACATTGATCTCGATTTGTTGTACGTGGGGCAGGGCATCCCAGCGCTGGATCAATTACCTGAACATGATGTGATGTTTGTGGCGATTGGCGAGGCCGACGCCAAGCATACGCTGCTGCTCGATTTGCAGGAAATCGTCTCGCAATGGCCGCGGCCAGTGATCAATGCGCCGGAACGCATCGCCCATCTGGGGCGTGACCGCGCTTATCTGCAACTGCAATCGGCGCGAGGCGTTGAAATGCCGATGTCACGCCGCATTACCCGTCAGATGCTGGAACAACTCGGGCGAGGCGAGTTAGCCATCAGCGATTTATTGCCCGGCGATGATTTTCCCATCATCGTGCGACCGCTCGATTCACATGCGGGGCATGGTCTTGAGAAGCTGGTGTCACCAACAGAAATCGCTGCCTATCTGCAGGAAATTCAGAGCGACGAGTTTTACATCGCCCGCTTTGTTGACTATCGCAGCGCCGATGGTCAGTTCAGAAAATACCGCGTCATGCTGATTGATGGCAAACCGTATATTGCGCACATGGGCATTTCGCAGCATTGGATGATTCATTATCTGAATGCCGGCATGGCGGAAAGCGCTGAAAAGCGGGCGGAAGAGCAGCGCTTTATGGCGAGTTTCGATACAGAATTTGTGCCACGTCACACGCTGGCGCTGCAAGAAATCTACGACAAATTAGGCTTGGATTATGTCGGCATCGACTGTGGTGAAACGCCGGACGGCAAGCTACTCATATTTGAAGTCGATAGCGACATGATCGTGCACGCCATGGACCCAGTGGAGATGTTCCCCTATAAACAGGCGACGATGAAAAAATTGTTTGCGGCATTCAGAGACTTGTTAGTCAAGCGCACATCCGCTTCAACATTGAGCGCGCAGTAAGCAGGAGACGCATGAGCAACGACGCTATTTTATCTGCTCTGATACCAGCGTTCACGTCTGGCACGGGTATCCCATCGCTGGCGCAATTGCTGGTTGATGGAGGAGATTCGCGTATTACGCTGGATACGTACGGTGTAAATAAATACGGCTGTACTGTGGAGCCGCAAAGTACGCAAGACAGCTCGTTTGCATTTGGCTCGGCAACCGCATCGACTATTTCTCAACGCGGTTTTGCGGCGGCAAATCGCGTCTATCAGAAGATAGTGCAAGCGTATCGTGATGAAACGCAGTCCTCGCAGTCTTCGCTGTATTCCTTGTATGAGCAGGAAATGCAGAGCCTGCGTCAGGAATTAAAGCAGTTGTGTCAGACCGGTGATGCGGTGGATGTGGCGTTTGCAGCCTCTGGCACCGATTTGCATTTAATCGTATCGCAGCTATTTTCAGGGGCATCTTCAAGCCCTTCGATGATCGTGATGGTGGAGGCTGGCGAGACCGGAAGCTCGGTGCCTGCGGCGTTGCAGGGTTTGCATTTCAGCGATTGCGCAGCCCTGGGTGCATCTGTTCATCCGGGGCAGCAAGTCGGGCAGGTTGGCGTATCTGAATTAGTCAATGTAGCTTTGCGCGAGGCAGATGGAAAACCACGCGCCGCCGAAGATATTGACAGAGAAATCGAGGCGCTGGTCACGCAGGCGTGTCATCACAACAAGCGCGTGTTGCTGGTGCTTGCCGATGTGACCAAGACCGGCATGATAGGGCCGTCTGTGCAATGTGCATTGGCGTTGCGGAATACATTTCCTGATCAGCTTGAGGTGCTGGTGGATGCCTGCCAGTTCCGGCTGACGAATGCCACGTTGAATGCTTATCTGGATCAGCAGTTTTTAGTTGCGGTGACGGGCTCAAAATTTATCTCTGGCCCCAGTTTTTCCGGTGCTTTATTTTTCCCGCCGGAAGCGGCAATCAGATACAGGCAGCAAACCGCACCGGCAGGTTTATATGCTTATTCCAGCCGCGCTGACTGGCCTGCATCCTGGACTGGAATGGACGGTTTGCAGAAGAAGGCGAATGTCGGATTACTGGTGCGCTGGGTGGCGGCGATGGCGGAATTACGGGCATTTCGCAGCTTGTCTGACGACGCAATCAATCAGTTTGTGCAAGCGTTCCGGCGTGCGGTATTGACGTATTTTGATGCGCATTCTGGCCTTACGTTGTTACCGGTTTCTGTGCCCGATAGACAAGTGTTGGCGACGACGCCAGGCTGGGATCAATGGCCGACGATTTTTCCGTTTGTACTGCATCACGCTTCCGGCGAGCCACTGAGTCGCGACCAGACGATGTTGGTGTACCGCCGCTTGCAAAATGAAAAACGTATGCAAGTGGGGCAGCCTGTGACTTGTGGTGTTTGCCAACAGATTCCTGTCAGTGCCTTGCGCCTGTGTCTGAGCGCGCGGCTTATCGTGGCGGCATTGAGCGATGTGACGGATATTAGACGTGGCGGAAATAAAGCAGACGAAATCATTGCCAAAGCGATGGCGGTATTGGATGCAGCACGCCAGCTCAGCTTGCTGCTTGATTCTTAGGCTCGTATCTGTATTCTGAATGTGTTGCCATCAGGAATGTAAATAATGATTAAGCACCATTTTCAGGTAGAAATTTCATGCTAATCTGCGGCAGTAATCAGACACTCATTATTCTTTTTTTGAGTTCTCTTTTAGTTTTTTGATTCGCGTAGTTATACAGATTTCATCTGCATTAAGCGTCGCCTTCTGACGTCATTTCAATAACTCTTACCTCAATATCATACGGTCATCACTCATCATGAAAATGGCAAAAAAGCGTTTGCGGCTACAACTTTTTTTGTTATTCAGTCTGATGTTGGTATTGGTGTGGGTTGTCGCTTTTTACGAAATGAATCGTAGTTATCAATCGGTGTTCAACGAGGCAAAGATACGTAACACCGAGGAGGCGCAGATTTTTGCGGAATACTCTTCCTCCAATATCAAGCGTCTCAATGAAGCGCTGCTGGATCTTCGCAGAGCGTGGCGGGGCGATTGGAAGGAATTCGCCGAACTGGTTCAGCGCCGGCAAGAAATCATTCACGACATTTCTTTTCAGGTCGCCGTCATTGATAAAGATGGCATTATGCAGTTTTCGAATCTGGCCAAGCCATCCGAGCGTGTTGATCTGAGTGAACGCGAACATTTTCGTGTTCATCAGCTTGCCCCGGATAAAGACAAATTTTTTATCAGTAAGCCCTTGAAGGGGAAAATCTCAGGCAAATGGTCGATCCAGTTTACGCGGCCTATCTTTAAAGACGGACAGTTCAACGGTGTTCTGGTGATTTCTGTCAGTCCCGATATGTTTACCAAATTTGCAGAAAAGGTTAATTCCAACGCCACCATTACTGTAGCGAGAGAAAATGGTTTTGTGTTGGCTCGCTCACCGGATATCGATCTGAGCAAAGGGATAATGATTGACGTCAGTCGCTTTGTAGATGACCGGGTTCCTTCTCAGGGGAATTTTCAGATTATCTCCAGGATAGACGGTGTGGAGCGTATCTACGGTTACCAGCGCTTGCCTGAATATCAGATGATCTTTATCACTGGCGAGTCTGTTGCTGGCATTTTGGTACCGTATCAAGTAACAAAGAGAAATGTCCTGATCATTGCGAGTGTATTCAGCCTCATCAGTGCTTTGCTGTTTTTTATGTTATTCCGTGCGTTTAATGAAAAAAATACTGCACAGTTGAAGCTGGAAGAGCGGGAAGAAATTTTACGGCAATCGCAAGAAGTCGGGCGTATTGGCAGCTACTCTTTTGATCTGAATACTTTTCGTTTCGAGAGTTCGCCAAATATGGACGAAATATTTGGTCTTTCTCCCGATACCGATAAAACCTATGATGCCTGGTTGAAGCTGCTTCATCCATCTGACCTCGAAGATGAACGTAAGACCATGCGCGAAGTCCGGCTCAATAGCGGTACTTTCCGACGGGAATACAGAATCATCAGGCCGATAGACGGTGCAGAAAGATGGATACTGGCGATCGGAAAAATGAATAAGCCGGATGAACATCAGCCCATGAGAGTGATGGGGATCGTTCAGGATATTACTGAGCAAAAGCAACACGAAGCAGAATTGATGAAAGCGAAGGAATTGGCTGAGGCGGCCAATGTTGCCAAAAGCTTGTTCCTTGCTTCAATGTCGCACGAGATCCGCACTCCGATGAATGGTGTGATTGGTATGACGGAGCTGGTTCTGGAGACGGAATTAAATCCGCAGCAAAGAGAATATGTGAATATGATCAAAGCATCGGCAGATTCTTTGCTGGTACTGATTAACGACATTCTCGATTCGTCGAAAATTGACGCAGGTAAGATTGATCTCGAAAGCCTGAATTTCGATTTATTCCGGGTGCTGGATGAGGTGATTAAACCGCTTGGTTTGCAGGCGGAAAAAAAAGGCGTTGAACTGATTCTGGATATTCAGCCAGATATCTGCCGGTTTGTGATCGGCGATGCTGGCAGGCTGAAACAAATCTTACTCAATATCCTGGGCAATGCAATTAAATTCACCACGAAAGGTGAGATCACTGTTCAGGTGCGATATACGCAGTACGAGCGGCGGCAGGCTGATTTGTATTTCAATATTATCGACACCGGCATAGGTATTGCTGAAGATAAAATCAGAAGTATCTTTGATTTGTTTTCGCAGGCGGATAATTCGATTACCCGCAAATATGGTGGAACAGGGTTGGGACTTTCTATTTCTTCCCGTTTGGTCGAGCTGATGGGGGGAACCTTATCCGTTGAAAGTAAAGTCGGCATTGGCAGTAAATTTAGTTTTACTTTGCCATTCCAATCAGCGCCCGAAGCCAGCCGTCTGCCACCCGCAACCTTGTTTCCAGATTTGCAGGTACTGGTTGCGGATGATAATCAAACCCACTTGAATCTGATGGCAGATGCTTTGCGTCAATCTGGGATGAAAGTTATTCAGGCTTGCAATGGTCAGGTGTTTTGGGATGAGTTTGTCAAACTCACTGACGCCGGGCGAGAAATTGATTTACTGGTGCTGGATGCACACATGCCCGATAAGAACAGTTTTCAGCTGATCGAGGCATGCAACGAGGTTGGTAATACGGCACACCTGAAAAAGGCACCAAAAATATTGTTGCTGACATCTGCATTGACGCCTCAGGATATTGATCTTTGCCAGTCAATGAATTTAGCTTATCTGAATAAGCCGTTTTCAATGATGGAGTTGAAAGCGGCTGTTGGCCAATTATTTATTGATCATGACGTGCGCACTTTATCTTCTGTCGAAATGTCTGCGGAAAATAAGTTGCAACAAAGTCGTCTGAGTATTTTGTTGGTTGAAGATAATGAAATAAATCAACGCATTGCTACCGTCATTCTGGAAAAGGCTGGACATCAGATACAAGTCTGCGGCAACGGTGCGCTTGCGTTGGAATTGCTTGAACGCCGGAAATTTGATCTGATCTTAATGGATATGCAAATGCCCGTCATGGGCGGGGTTGAGGCGACCGTGAATATACGAAACAAGGAACGTGTCAGCGGCGGCCATATTCCGATTATTGCTATGACTGCGAATGCCATGAGCGAGGATAAGGAGTTATGCCTGAATGCGGGCATGGATGGTTACATATCCAAGCCGGTGAGAGGTGAAAAGTTGATGAGTGTTATTGCTGAAGTGCTTAATAAATGTAAGCTGTGATCAGCTGAAAACGACACACGTTCCGGAGGAAAGAGCGGAGGTTGCCGGGTTTGATTTGCCGCGTATTAATGCAATTGCTGAGACAATTGAGACAGAAAAATATGCGGATATGGTGACTGCTACACACACGCTGAATTGGCACAAATTTTATTGTGTCTGCAACAGAAGACCTGTGCCTGAACGTTTATTCAACTCTGGCTCATGCAGTGATGCGTTTCTCTAACTACAATTCTGAATCAGGCACACTTGCTGACTGTTTATTGATAAAAACGGATGGTGTTGCGACCTTCCTGTTTTGCCCGGTACATTGCGGCATCTGCCCGGTCTAGTAATTTTTCGCCGCTGCTATCGCCGTTATTAAAGGTGATGACGCCGATACTGGCTGTGCATCGATGCTCGACGGTGATTGTTGTCCCATTGTTGTCAGTCTGTAGCAAATAAGGATCAGCCACGGTAGAAAGAATTTTTTTTGCGATACTTTCTGCCTGTGTGTGTGCACTTGATTCGTCTGCGTCCATGTCGGTAATCAGTATGACAAATTCGTCACCGCCAAAGCGAGCCACGGTATCGGTCTGGCGCACGCACAATTGCAGACGACGTGCGACTTCAATCAGCAACATATCGCCAACGTTGTGACCGTGCTTGTCGTTCAATGGTTTGAAATTATCCAGATCTAAAAACAGCAGTGCGCTATAACTCGCATTGCGTATATTCCGTGCTAATGCTTGCTTCAGATGTTCTATCAGTAAGCGCCGGTTAGGTAGCTGAGTTAATGCATCGAGATAAGCGAGCTGCTGAATTTTTTCATCCATGAGCTTGCGGTCATGAATATCTGTCAGAAAATTCAGGCTTGCATTGTCACCGTGCCACTCGAATGCGACGCCGCTCAATTCAAACCAGCGGACGCCGCGGTGTCTGGTCGAAATGCGGATAGCATATTTCAGATCGTTGACTGTTGTCAGGAGTAATTTCTTCTGATTCTCTATCACCATAGCCTGATCTTCGTGATAGATGAGGTCGATGATGGATTTGTTTGTCAGTGTATTTGCGTCATACCCGGTCAATTCGCAGAGTTTCGGATTGGCGTAACGCAAGACCCCATCATTGACAACGCAAATACCCTCGTTCGCTGTTTCGATCAGCAAACGATAATGTTTCTCACTTTCTCTGAGTTGCTCTACGGAAGAACTGCGTTCGATAGCAACACTGGCTAGTTTCGCAACAGCTTCGATAAGTTCAATATCGCTGCTCTCGGGGGCGTGTTCATCGCGGTGATAAATAGCAAATGTTCCAAGCACTTTCTGGTTAGAGGATAGCACTGGCTGCGACCAGCATGATGCCAGCCCTGCTTGCAGTGCCAATTCTTTATAAGGGACCCAGTAAGGATGGGTTGCAATTTTTTCCGCAATTACCCGCTGCTTTGTATATGCTGCCGTACCACAAGAGCCAACGCCCAAACCTATTTCGACGCCCTGGATAGCGCTGTTGTAAAACTCTGGCAGGCTGGGAGCAAAGATGCGGCTAAGGAATCTGCCGCGCTTATCAAGTAACAGTATGCTGCATAACATTTCCGGATGAAGCCGTTCAATGCCATTGATGATCGCATTCAAAATATCGTCGAGAGGTCGGTTAAGCGAAAGAAGGTCAAGGATTTTATTGCTGAATTTTGTGAATGCCTGATTATCCAATGCGCGTTTTTCTGCTCGCTCGTGCGTCATGAGAACAAATCCGATCGAGAGTAGGAGCAGGCTGACCAGCACCGTTATAAATGTGTAACTCTGGATAGAATTGGATTCGGCGATCGATGTTAATTTGGTCGATCCCAGAAGAAAACTGATCTCTCTCAACATCATGGCTGCAATGACTGAGACTAGCCCTGTTTCGATAATATATTGGCCTCGTCCAATCGTGTTATTTCGCATTTTTATGGCGAATGCCAGTAAGGCTGCACTTTGTAAAGTAAAGACCAGGGCGCTGATAACCAGGCGAGCTTGTTGGTTATCCAGCAATATGCTAAAGCTGATAGCGATAAATACAACCGGCGCCCACAAAGTTAAGCGGTTTGGTTGCTCATCATGAAATCGATAAATAGCTTCACCAAACAAGGCAAAGCCAGCGGAAAGAAATGAGTTGCCGACGATGATCGAGACTGCATCATTGATGTAGCCTCGCAAGCTGAATAGCAAATAGGCGCCACCATGGAGAGCCAGAGCCAGCGACCACATGAAAAGCGGATTAAACAGTGAATTATTTTTACGATACGAAATCCAGGCAATTGCCAATGCCAGCGTAAAACTCGTTGTTACGATCACCAAAAACATTGTCGGTGTGTGAATCAACATAAAGAACCTTAAAAAATGTTTGTTGCTGTATGTACGCCGATTCAGTTGCTTCTCTGTTTCTGATTTACATCTGTGTTTTCAGTAGCCCTGTTATTTATTGTTGTTTTTGTTGCGATGGCGAAGATATCACTCGGCGAACTTATTTAAATTAATCTCTATTTCGCCCAGCTGTTATTTCTGCATCTATAAACTGAATCTAACAACTGCGGTCAGAATTTGTTTTGATCAAAAGCAAGCGTGAATAGTGATTTTTATTAATAATTGCCTGTTAGGATTACATAGAATACTTTTGTAAAAAGTAAATTTATGTGAACTTGATAAGTTTTCTGTTAGTGCGGATCAATCTGCGCAATGCTTTATTTCACAATTACAGGCAGATAAATATCGCAAAATTCCGGTGGCATTCTTTTGGGTTTTCCAGTACTGATTTCTATGCAAACCAGATCCCATCTTCCGCGCATAATAATGGCCTGATCAGCTTCCCGGATTAATTGAAAACGCCTTTCCATATTCAGCTTTCCGTCGCTGGCAACAATCCAGGTGCCGAGTATGAGTTTGTCACCAAGGACTGAAGGTAATAAGTAATCGTATTCGGCATGGCGTATCGCCATCGCCCGATTCAGTTCTTGATAGTTGTTGAGACTGAGACCCAATTGCTCCGAATGCGCCCATCCGATCACTTCACACCATTGAACATATACAGCGTTGTTTGTGTGTTGGAGGCCATCGATGTCGCTGCTTACTGGCGTCAGCTTTAGTGTATAAGGCTGCGGGTAATCCCAAGTCATCATGTATTCCGTCTTGCGTGGAGAAGTTGGATAGTTTACTGCATCTGTCATGGCTCTCAATGCAATGATTATCCAATGATTTTAGGACTGGCGATCAGGAAGTCATTGCGCCTTATCTAAAGCTTGAAATTGGAATCAACAATGGTTCTCAGTTAGTTGACTATTTAAGCTGAGAAGAAAAAGCGAAGCGAAAGGGCGAAGGGAGTTGACAGTGAGTGAGAAGTACTTCATAATCTCGTTTCTCTGCTGCTGACGCACACAACGATGCGAAGCAAAACTCGGAAGAGTGAAGCGG
>NZ_JACOGB010000009.1:0-146889 GCF_014284215.1 Undibacterium sp. FT79W
CGGGCTGCTTTTTTACTTGCAGCTCTTCACTTTCTTCCCCCGCTTCTCAGCGGGAGCCGAACTATAGCAAAACCTTCCTCAATTCGCAATTTAACAGGTAAATTATTTTAATGAATATGCGAATGACGGCGGTAAAGACATTCGACGCAAATCAACGATCACAGATAAAAAAACAGCCTTGCGTCCTTTCGAACGCAAGGCTGTTTTCAGGTCCGCGTGATATTAATCAGCGCTGAGCAAGTGCATCAACCACACACAAAGCTGTCATATTAACGATACGACGGACTGTCGCCGACGGCGTCAGGATATGAACAGGTTTTGCACAACCCAATAAGATAGGGCCAATCGCAACGTTATTACCAGCGGTGATTTTCATCAGGTTATACGCGATGTTAGCTGCATCAATATTCGGCATAACCAGTAAATTCGCATCGCCCTTCAAAGTCGAATTCGGCATCATTTTTTTACGATATGCTGAGTCCAACGCCGTGTCGCCATGCATTTCGCCGTCGATTTCCAGGTCTGGCGCCTGACGCTGAATGATTTCCAGCGCCGCACGCATTTTTTGCGCGGATTCGCTATTGCTGGAGCCAAAATTAGAATGTGATAACAAGGCTGCTTTTGGTAACAAACCGAAACGGCGCATTTCTTCTGCGGCAAGTATCGTGATTTCCGCAATTTGTTCAGCTGTTGGATTCTCATTTACATGCGTGTCGACCAGAACGAGTTGACGATCCGGCAAGACCAGCACATTCATCGCCGCATTCACCTTAACATTACTGCGCTTACCGAGAACCTGGTTGATGTAATTCAGGTGCAGGCCAGTGCTACCGAACGTGCCGCAAATCATACCGTCAGCATCACCTTTATGGATCATCATTGATCCTATTAATGTGTGGCGACGGCGCATTTCCAGTTTCGCGTACTGCTCTGTCACGCCTTTGCGGCATGTCATCTCATGATAAGTCTTGGAATACTCGCGGTAGCGTGGATCAAACTCAGGGTTGATCACCTCAAAATCGACACCAGGGCGAATACGCAGACCAAACTTCTCAACGCGTTGCGCCAGAATATGTGGGCGCCCCACCAGAATCGGCGTTGCCAGCTTCTCATCAACAACGACCTGAACAGCACGCAGAACGCGCTCTTCTTCACCTTCTGGATAAACAATACGCTTACGATCTGCAGGTGCTTTTTTCGCCAACTGAAACAAAGGCTTCATGAAGGTACCGCTGTGATAGACGAATTGCTGCAACTTCTCAACGTATGCCTGCATGTCCTTGATCGGACGCGCCGCCACACCGCACTCTTCCGCTGCTTTTGCAACTGCTGGCGCGATCTTGATCATCAGGCGCGGATCAAATGGCTTAGGAATCAGATATTCCGGACCAAAAGACAAGTTGCTGATGCCATACGCGGAAGCAACGACGTCAGACTGTTCAGCCTGCGCCAACTCTGCAATCGCATGCACCACCGCGATTTCCATTTCACGTGTAATCGTCGTTGCGCCGCAATCGAGCGCACCACGGAAAATATAAGGGAAACACAAAACGTTGTTAACCTGATTCGGGAAGTCAGAACGACCGGTTGCCATCACTGCATCATCACGCACCGCCTTGACTTCTTCCGGCAGAATTTCCGGGGTCGGATTTGCCAGCGCCAGAATCAGCGGCTTTTCAGCCATCATTCTGACCATATCCTGTTTCAGTACGCCACCAGCAGACAAACCAAGGAAAATATCCGCGCCTTCAATGACTTCTTTCAAACTGCGTGCCGATGTTTCCTGCGCAAAGCGTTCCTTATCTGGGTCCATCAACTCTGCGCGGCCTTTGTAAACCACACCTGCCAGATCGGTCACATAGATGTTTTCAATCGGGAAGCCGAGATCCACGATCAGATCCAGACACGCCAACGCTGCAGCACCAGCACCGGAAACCACCAGTTTCGCATTTTTAATATCTTTACCGACGACTTTTAATCCGTTCATGATCGCGGCACCGACAATAATCGCCGTGCCGTGTTGATCGTCATGGAAGACCGGAATCTTCATGCGTTCACGTAATTTGCGCTCGATATAAAAACACTCTGGCGCTTTAATGTCTTCCAGATTAATACCGCCGAATGTTGGCTCCAGAGAAGCAATGATGTCGACCAGTTTGTCTGGGTCAGGTTCGTTGATTTCAATATCGAACACATCAATGCCAGCAAATTTCTTGAACAGAACGCCCTTGCCTTCCATCACTGGCTTAGATGCCAATGGGCCAATATTGCCGAGACCGAGCACTGCGGTACCGTTAGTAATCACACCGACCAGATTGCCACGCGCGGTGTACTTAAATGCAGCGGTAGGATCAGCAACGATTTCCTCGCACGGAGACGCCACACCAGGGGAATACGCTAACGCCAGATCGCGTTGATTTGTCAATTGTTTGGTTGGCGTCACACTGATTTTACCCGGCGTCGGGAACTCATGATATTCCAGTGCGGCCTGGCGCAACTGCTGACGTATTTGCTCTTTTTGATCTGATGACGAATCCATGTGGGGCTGCCTCTTTCTATTTTTACTTACTCAAAACTTACGATTAGCCTGTGATTCTAGCAGAGGGAACCCTCTAACTTCATACGTATTTACACGACTTTTATCTTTTTCAGAGGACGAATCAGATAAAAATCGATCAAATCACTCGCCCTTAAATAGCCAAAAACTATCTAATAAATAAAAACAATTGAATTCACAAATCAATTACTAATATCTATCATTGCACCATATTTGATAGAAAACGTTTTAAACAACGATCACCAAGGAGAGTCACATGAGCACCCAGGCAAATCCATCCATCACTATTCAAAACCTCGAATCTGCGTTTGCAGGCGAATCGATGGCACACATTAAATACCGCTATTTTGCCAAGCTGGCACGCGAAGCCGGTGCTGAAGATGTAGCACAAGCATTTGAAGCGACCGCAGATCAGGAAGTCATGCACGCATTCGGTCATCTCGATCTGCTGTATCCAAAAGCGCAACTGACCCCACAACGGGCTTTAGAAATCGCGATTGAAGGAGAAACGTATGAATACACAGAAATGTATCCAAAATTCCGCCACCTCGCCGTGGAAGAAGGCAATCACGCTGCTGTCGCCGAGTACGATGAGCAAATCGCAGAATCTAAGGAACATGCTGAAAACTTTAAGCGGACTTTAGCCATGGCAGCCAAACGCTTTGCCGCGCTGGCGAAAGTTGAAGAGCGTCATGCGAACCACTATCGCGCTGTGCTCGAAGCCAGCAAAGCATCCTAAGCAACGGCACACCGGACATTCCAGCGATGCCGCCGAATCAATGCGGCATCGCTGACAACATCAAAAAAACAAGCAACAATTCTGAGGACAATATGAAAACTTATCAATGTATCGTATGCGGTTTTATCTATGACGAAGCACTCGGTTTGCCGGAAGAAGGTATCCCTGCAGGCACACGCTGGGACGACATTCCAGCTGACTGGGAATGCCCGGACTGCGGCGTCGCCAAAGCCGATTTTAATATGGTGGAAATCTGATATGAAACCCGTCGCCATCATCGGTTCCGGCCTGGCGGGCTACACCGTGGCTCGTGAATTCCGTAAGCTGGACAAAACCACACCTGTGCTGATCATCACCGGCGATGATGGCGGCTTTTACTCCAAGCCCATGTTGTCGAACGCCTTTGCGCAAGGCAAAACCGCGAGTCATCTGCGCAGCCAGACGGCAGATCAGATGGCGGCGCAAATCAATGCCACGATCCTGACCAGAACACAAGTCCGTGGGATAGATACGACAAAGCAAACTGTCCACACCAGCGCCGGTGAATTTGAATTCAGTCAACTGGTGCTGGCGGTTGGCGCACAAGCAATACGTTTGCCGTTCGCAGGCAACGCCGCCGATCAGGTGTTGTCAGTGAATACGCTGGATGACTACGCGGTTCTGCGTGACAGACTCAGCCACGCCGGTGCGTCCGCCCGTGTTGCCATCATCGGCGCGGGTCTGATCGGCTGTGAATTTGCTGATGATCTGAGCACGGGAGGACATCAGGTCACCCTGATCGACCCGAATCCTGCACCGCTGGCGGCACTCGCGCCACCAGCGATTTCTGCAGGATTGCAAGCGGCACTGCAAGCGCGGCACGTGCAGTTCCGGCTGGGCACGACCAGCAGCAGTATCGATCGCACCGATACCAGCTTGCGGATCACGCTGGCCAACGGCGAACACATCGACGTCGATGTGATCTTGTCTGCAGTAGGTTTGCGTGCTGATATCCGCCTTGCACAGGAAGCGCATTTGCAAGCCGAGCGCGGCATCCTCGTGGATAAGTTTGGGCAAACCAGCGTCAAAGGCATTTATGCATTGGGCGATTGCGCACAATATGCACAAGCCGATGGCAACAGCGTCACCTTGCCGTATGTCGCACCGATCATGGCGGCAGCGCGCGCAATTGCACAAAGTCTGGCTGGAACGCCGACCACAATCGACTTTAAACCAGCGCCCGTCCTGGTGAAAACGCCAAGCTATCCGATCGCACTGGTAGCACCGCCACTGGCAATGGCGAAGCGTGGGCAATGGGAAAACGAGCAGACCGACAGTCATCCGGAAGTGTCCGCCAGCATCTGCCGCTTCATCGACAATGATGGTGTCGTGCGCGGCTTCGCGGTGGCACCACAGGAAGCGAAAATCAGGAATGCTTTATTGAGCGAACTTGGAACAGTGAAAACCTCAGCGATAGCCTGAAAACGCCAATACCTGCGCCTGCTGCGTGAGTGAAAAGCATCTCCAAAGGCATTTTGGGCGTTAAATATACTCCCCCCAGTATGTTTTAACGCCCTTTATTTACAAGGACATGAGCGTGTTTTTCTCACATACTCCCCTTTTTTCTTAAAAATGACGGGAAAAAGAGGAAAACGTGGGGATACCAATACAGCCCAGAAAGCTTGCTCCATCGGCATTCAACGAGGTGCAATCGCTCGTGCGTGTTGAAGGCATGTTGCAGACGTATTCAAGGAAAATTCTATGCAGACGGAATCTCCATTCGATGCGCGAAAAATCATGCGTCAGGGTGTCATCAGGAATGTCGCGTCGCCATCATCCTTGGGTACAATGCGCGCATGCTCTCAGAATTCGACTTAATCAAGCGCTATTTCGCGCACCATTCCGCGCCTGACGCCGTGCTCGCACTGGGTGTCGGCGACGACTGCGCCTTGCTCAATCCCACGCCCGGCATGCAAATCGCGATTTCCAGCGACATGCTGGTATCTGGCCGACATTTCTTTCCGGACGCAGATCCGTTTCTGCTGGGGCACAAATGCCTGGCGGTGAATCTCTCCGATCTGGCGGCGATGGGCGCAAAGCCGCTGGGATTCACGCTGGCCTTTTCTCTGCCCGAAGCCAATCCGGCTTGGCTGGAACAATTTGCGCATGGCTTGCTGAGTCTCGCGGATGCCCATCAATGCCGCCTGATCGGTGGCGACACCACCAAAGGGCCGCTGAATATCTGCATCACGATTTTTGGCGAACTGCCGAAAGACAGCGCGCTACGACGCGATGCGGCACAAATCGGTGACGATATCTGGGTCTCCGGCACGCTGGGGGATGCGCGTCTGGCATTGGCCGCGTGCTGGAAAGAAGTGGCGCTCAGCGATGCTGATCACCAACGCGCTGCGCAGCGCATGCATCAGCCTACGCCCCGCATCGCCCTCGGCATCGCCTTGCGTGGCATCGCCCATGCGGCACTGGATATTTCCGACGGGCTCGCAGGCGATCTCGGTCATATACTCGAACGTTCGGGCGTTGGTGCCACGCTGTTTGTCGATCAATTACCCGCCGGGCCGGTGTTACAGCAACAAACAATAGAATTACGCCGCCAGTTCACGCTGACAGGCGGTGATGATTATGAGTTGTGCTTCACAGCCCCGGCAGAGCGCCGCGCCGACATCATCGCCGCTGGGCTCGCAAGCAATACGCCAGTCACCCGCATCGGTCAGATTGAAGCAGCCGCGGGTTTGCGTCTGATCGATGATCAGTTGCAACCCGTTAGCATGACACTCCATTCCTTTGATCATTTCAGCACACCATGAACACGTCAGATACGTCAGACCTGCAACAACCAACGATCATCATCCGCCCCGACTGGCGTTTCATGCTGAGTCATCCGGCACATATTCTGGCGCAGGGTTTCGGCAGCGGCTTATCGCCAGCGGTGCCGGGTACCATGGGCACGCTGTTCGGCTGGCTCAGCTTTAATGTACTGAGTCAGCGCTGGCCGGAAATCTTTACGACCGCAGGCTGGGCGTGGATTATCGTCATCGGCTTTCTGATCGGCATCTGGGCTTGCAAAGTCACAGGAAAAAATCTTGGCGTGGCCGATCATGGCAGCATGGTGTGGGATGAAATCATCGCGATCTGGGCAGTGCTGTTGTTTGTGCTGCCGGCAGATGCGCGCACACAAACCTGGGCATTTCTGCTTTTCCGCTTTTTTGATATGGTCAAACCGCCGCCTATCCGCTATTTCGATCGCCACTTGAAGGGCGGATTCGGCGTGATGTGGGACGATATTGTCGCCGCCTTTTTTACGCTGCTGGTGTTTGCACTCTGGCGCGCATGGTGACACTGGCCTTTGCCGGACACCGTGCCGGATCTGAACGGCATTGATGTGTGACGCATGTCATAGATCACATCGGCGTCTTCACTTTCTGCCATACATGGTGGTAAAGTAAGTCTGACTTTACAGTCGCCAACAAAAACCAGACGGGAGACCCACCATGCAAAACGCACTTGAACTTGCAGCACAAATCGGCACCGAACTGAAAGAAAAACGGCTGTTACTGACGGTCGCCGAATCCTGTACCGGCGGCGGCGTGGCGCAGGCGATCACCGAAATCGCCGGCTCATCGGACTGGTTTGACTGCGGCTTCGTTACCTATTCCAATTCATCCAAATCAGAGCTGTTAAATATTCCGGCGGCGCTGATTGCCCGGCACGGTGCAGTCAGCGAAGAAATCGCCGCCGCAATGGCCGAAGGTGCCATCGCCAATTCAGAAGGCAATGTGTCCTTATCAACAACCGGCATTGCCGGCCCGACCGGGGCCGTTCCCGGTAAACCTATCGGCACAGTCTGCTTCGGCTGGGTCGTCGGCGGCGTCACACATACCGAGCGACTGATATTTACCGGCGACCGCCACGCGGTACGCGAACAAACAGTCGCACACGCACTGGCGAAGCTGCTGCGTTACTTACAGGAGTTATAAGTTGTCTTTCACCAGCGCCAGAATCCGCGCCTTACTCGTCGACGACGATGCTGAAATCGGCATCCTGCTGTGCAAGTATCTGGAAAAATTTGATATTCACTGCACCGCCGTCGGCGATGGCAGCGCCATGCGTGAAGCCTTGTCGCATCACACTTTTGATGTGGTCTTATTAGATCTGATGTTACCCGGTGAAGACGGTCTGACTCTGCTCCGTCACGTGCGTAACAAGAGCAACATCCCGGTCATCATGCTGACGGCACGCGGGGAATCGTCCGATAAAATTCTTGGTCTGGAATTAGGCGCAGATGACTATGTCGTCAAACCATTCGATACCCGCGAGCTGGTCGCCCGTATGCAAAGTGTGATCCGGCGCGCGCAGACGGAAGCAAAAAATCAGCAACTCGCCTCGGAAAATGAAATTCACTTTCAGGGATGGAAATTGCATTGTCCAAGCCGGCAATTACTCAGCCCACAAAAGCTGGTCGTTCCTTTATCCAATTCAGAATATAAATTATTGCGGGCATTTCTTGCCCATCCAAAACAGATACTGACGCGCGATCAGTTACTCGAACTGGCGATCGGCAAATCCAGTAATTCGGTTGATCGCAGCATCGATCTGATGGTGTCACGTCTGCGCCAAAAACTGAACGATGATCCGCGCCAGCCTTCGTTATTAGAAACTGTGCGTGGTGAAGGCTATGTCTTCAGCGCCAGCCTGTAATCGCGACGATGCAAAAATTACGGCAAAAAATGCGGCGAGTATTTGCCGACACGATTTTTAATCGCTTGTTCGGTCTCGCATTTGCCGCGGTCTTCGTCAGTCATGCCGCTACATTCGTTTTACTTTTCGTGTTCCTCAGAGATGCATCGCATCCACCACCGCCGGAACTACGCCCACCGGGAGCAGAATCGGGCTATTCAAGCAATCATCCGCCACAATACGGTGCGCGACCGCCGTCACCACATCGCAGATCCGGTATTGACGGCCCCTTATCCGGCTTACTGATCAGCATGAGTCTGCAATTGCTACTGCTGGCGATAGGCGCATGGATCAGTTCGCGTACACTCGCCAGACCGATACAGAATCTGGCTGCAGCGGCAAGCACGTTAGGCGATCAGCAAGTTGTTCCTGTGTCTGAAACCGGGCCGCTGGAAGTCAGGCAGGCTGCGGTCATTTTTAATCAGATGCAATATCGGATACATCAGCAAATGGAAGAGCGGGCACGCTTTCTGGCAGCGGTATCGCATGACCTGCGCACGCCATTAACGCGCATGAAATTACGCATAGATCAGACGGAAGCCACGGCCACCAACGGCAAGTTATTGCAGGACATCGATGAGATGCGCCACATGCTGGATGCGACGCTGGATTATTTACGCGGCAGCAGTGAATCCATGCAATATCTGGATATCCAGTCCATGCTGGAAGCCATCGTCGATAATATGCGCGACGAAGGAAAGAGCGTGCGTATCGAAGGTCATTTGCAACCAGTCTATGCAATGCCGAATGAATTACAACGCAGCATCATTAATCTGCTGGAAAACGCGATTTTTTATGGTGGCAGCACGCAGATTCAGCTACAGGATGCGACGGATTTCGCGCTGATCCGTATCAGTGACGAAGGGCCTGGCATTCCTGAATCAGAACTAACTAAAGTATTCGATCCGTTTTACCGCATCGCCGGAGCGCGCAACAAGAACAGTGGCGGCGTGGGCCTGGGCTTAAGTATTGCGCAGGAAATTATCCGTCAGCATCATGGCGTACTGAATCTCACGAACAATCCCAACGGGATCGGGCTTACCGCTGAAATCCGCCTGCCCCGCACGGCCATCAACGTAGCGAAATAAATTCAGAAGAAAGCTAAGTGTCTGCCCCACTGACGTTTGTATGTCATACCTGATACAAAGTTGACATAAACGAGCAAAATCAAGAAGGGACAATAAACACAGTCACACGTTTTGTCTGAGCTTGTCTGTCCACGCAATCTCATTCATTTCTCTTACTGATTTTTTCTTCGTACAGGAGACCACGATGAGCAGCATTTCCGGTATTTCGTCCACATCCGCCTATTCAGGCAGTGTCAGTAGTGTCAAACGGCAACGCCCGGATCCGGCGCAGATGGCTGAACAGGCGTTTTCCAAGCTCGATACCAAAGGTCAGGGCTATCTCGAAGTCAGCGATCTGGAATCCGCATTCAGCAACATCGCCAGCGCATCCGGCAGCGAGGCGACATCGACTGCCAACGATTTATTTAAAAAACTGGATGCTGATAGTGACGGCAAAGTAACCAAAGACGAGTTTTCCAGTGGCTTAAAAAAACTGGCGGACGACCTGGAAAGCCAGTTCAACCAAAGCCGCACTTCCGGCGTAGGACAGGACAGAGGTGCACCGCCTCCGCCGCCACCGTCCGGCGCATCAGAGGCATCAGGAGGCGGGACTGACGCCATCAGCTCGGGCAGCGCCACGACCAGCAGTACCGCTACAAGTTCGGCTAGTGACACGTCCGCAAGCAAAACGTATGAAGCTGCCGATACCAATCAGGATGGCAAGGTCACACAAAAAGAAGAGGAAGCGTATTTGCTGAAACTGCTCGAGGCGAAAACGGCTGCCAGTGGCGACAAAGGCACTCAACAAACAGGTGCTGCAGACAACAATAGTGAAGCAACACTGTTCAAAAAAGCGATACAACTGTTGCAGGCATATAGCTCCCCGTCCCCATCGAATTCTCAGAGTATTTCTGTCAGCGTCTGAAAAAATCTCGTGCACATAAAAAAAGTGGCTTCAATGAAGTCACTTTTTTTATTCCCGGAACAACATGCTTATCTACGCCTAATGATTTTGCATCAGCAACTCATTGATCAGTACTGAATCGATTTTATCTGTCGCCAGGCTCTGATTCAGTTCTGAGCGCAACATTTCCCGGACGCGTTCAAAACCCTCTTCGGAATGCAGGTCTTCAGGATTTATTTTTGCAACCACAATCGGAAAAATATCGGACAGCGCTTTTTTGTTCGTCGCCAGCCAGTCGCGGTTTTTATTCTGCACTTGTATTGTGACCTGAAGGCGGATCACTTGCCCATCAACGTTGACGACTGTTTTTGGCAGCGCCAGATAACTTGGGGTAGTTTCATCTTTGGCGATCACTTTGATGTAAAAAATAGCGGAAAAAATAACGACAAAACTACACAAAGCGATAATCGCCGCATACAAAGCAAAATTATCTTTCTTTTGCGTTTTGCGATGCGTGAGCACTGGTTTGGCCGGTGTCGCACGGGCCTGTGTTTTTGGCGCAGAGCGCACATCAGCAGGCGCTTTCGGCGCGGGGTCAGATGGCAAATCAAATTTCAAATCCGCCAACTCAGCATCCACCGCTTTCAATGCCTTACCGTCGACGTCTTCAAAGTCTAGTTGTGCACTTAATAAGCTGGCTTTGGATGGATTGGTCGCCATTGTTATTAACCCGTAAATGAATTTTTCTGAGCCGATATTGTAATGCAGGGCATAATTTCCAAGTGGAAACATTTTCATCTATGCGAGAATCTTCGCGACCTCAACGGAACCCGATTCTACTTTCGTTACAAACTAAGCGTCTATAGTAGCCCCGCTTTCGTTTAAGATGACGTGTTTTTTTATGTATTCCTTCGCAGCAATGTCCTCCTCACTTACTTCCGGCAGAAATATCTCTTTCGACAATATCAAAGCTATATTGATATTTTTAGTTGTCTTTGGTCATTTCGTCGAATTACATATTGCTCAGGATGCATTTCTGCGCCCCATCTGGATCTTCGCCTATGCATTTCACATGCCTATGTTTGCGTTGGTATCCGGGATATTCTCCAAAGCGAATCTCGACGAAAAACAATCAGTACAACTGATACGGAATATTGTAGCGCCGCTCCTGGGCTTCGAACTGATTTACGAGGCCACCGAATATCTGATACGCGGTTCCTTCAGCGTTTATGCGGGGCTGATCGCACCTTACTGGATGCTTTGGTATCTGATGAGTCTGTTGTGCTGGCGCTTGTTACTGCCGTTATTTGCGCGCTTACAATTTCCACTTATTCTGTCTCTTGGATTAGCGCTCGTCACCAGTTACTCTGAACACCTGGGTTATCTGCTGAGCGGTGCCCGTACGCTGTTCTTTTTCCCATTTTTTATTTTAGGCTGGAAACTCGGCGCAAATGCTTTCGTATCGAAAAGGCGTGACTGGCGCTTCATTTGTATGGCATCGGTGATTGTCATTGCTGCCAGTATTATGTGTTTCCGGCTACCAGCCCAATTCGATTACCGCTGGCTCTACGGCAGTTTTTCTTTGCACAGACTGGAAATGGCTGATCTGAGCGGCTCTTTGTACCAACTGCTGCAATATGGCGTATCAACGCTTTTAGGATTAAGCATCCTGTACTTGCTGAGTCTCAGAGACTGGGGATTGGCACACGTAGGGCAACGATCAATGTACGTATTTTTATGGCACGGAATGGCTCTGATCGCTCTTCATCAACTGGGCATACTGAATCGTATTTTTCAATTGGGCGATACCGCGCGCTTGTTGATCTCACTCGCCTCAAGCGCCGTAATTGTGTATCTGGGCTCCCATCGCTATTGTGAGAAATTTACGCAGAAATGTATCCTGAGCCCCTTGAACTGGCTATTGGTACGCCAGATACGCACTCCGAATCCAACGCCGGAAATCACTGCACAGCAGGTTAAAGACGCGCCGCTTACACAAAAATAAACCGGCAAGGCTAGCCGCATGTCCGGCATATTCGGATACGGACATGCGCTGAAAGGGAAGGTAATTACTTGGTCTGTATATGGTCGGCACTGAACTGCTGTGGATTTTTCCCCTGAATTCCGCTGTAAAACGCTTTGATCTCTTCCATATCCGCCGCAATATCACCTGTCGGCATGAACATGCGTCCGATTCCTCCGGCCTTTCTGCCAAAGTCCAGATATCCCAGTGCAATCGGTACACCGGCACCCAGCGCGATGTAATAGAAACCCGTTTTCCAGTGTGTGACTTTGCCTCGGGTACCTTCGGGCGGCACGATCACCGTCAGGCGCTCATTGGCATGGAAAGCATCAACAGTACCCTGCACCAGATTGCCGGCCGCGCTGCGGTTCACTGCAATGCCACCTAACCAGCGCATCACCACACGAATCACTGGCGGAAACAGGCTGGACTTTCCCATCCAGTAGACACGCAATCGTAAAGCAAAACACACCATTAAAGTCACGGGGAAATCCCAGTTACTGGTGTGAGGTGCGGCAATCAGCACATATTTCTTTTCGGTGGGCGTTTGCCCTTCAACACGCCATCCGGTCAGACGTAATGCCGCGACGGAAATCCAACGCATCAATGTGTTAATTACAGGTGTTTCAAAAATAGTTAAGTGCATGCCGCAAGTCTTTGATATCAAATGATAAATTTGCCCGAAAGCCGGGCGACCCGGCATTATATTGATATCTGCGAAAAGCAGAAACTATTTCTTCTTGCGGGCTGATCAATCACAAATTTCACACATTTGAATGGTTAATCCAGTGCAAAATATCACGCCATTGCTCCAGATCTTTTTCTACTTTGGAGGGGGCAACATCCCATAAGGTCGCGCCATGAGCCGCTAATTGTATGTAATTTTGGGTATCGCGCAGATAGCCCAGAACCGGCAGACCCAACTGCCCCGCGTAATGACGTAGCTGATCCGCAGAGCGGCTGCGGGCATTCACCCGCATACCAAGAATACCTACCCGGCAAGCATGCTCACGTCTGGCCAGTTTTTTCAAAAATTCTTCGGTCGCCAGAATATCGAAAATAGACGGCTGCACAGGCACAATGACGGTATCGGCAAGTTTCAGAATGACATCAAGCTTACTGCCTTTTAAACCGGCGGGAGTATCAAGCACAACATGACTGGTGCCTTTGGGCGGTCTGGCAACAGCATTGTCGGCCACCTCCCACGCTGTAATTGCGGGCAAATTCGCAGGACGCAAACCCAACCAGACGCGGGACGACTGCTGGACATCAGTATCCCCCAGCATGACCCGATTCCCTTGTGCTGCAAAATAACCCGCCAGGTTTGTGGCAAACGTGCTCTTCCCTACACCACCTTTAGGATTGGCAATCGCAATAACGCGCATACGGACTCCCCGTTCATAGCAAGACGACAGACCATTTCAGTTCAAACGATGATGAAAGTCTCTTACTTGCGTTTATTGCATCTGTCCAGCCAGGCAGCTACCCGAACCAGTAACAGATACCGCAGAATCAGCCGTTTGAAGGAATTAATAATGCCATTTGTTCCGGACTCAGGTAACACCACTCACCTTCCGCCAGCGCCAGAGAGTTCAGCGTCAACTGACCAATCGCAGTACGCTGCAAAGCCGCGCAGTGATTACCAGCCGCAGCTAACATCCGCTTCACCTGATGGTATTTACCTTGTTCGAGCACAATTTCTATTTTATGTGTGTCCAACTGACGGCATATCTGTGCTGCCAGCGGGGCAGGCTCGTCATGCAGCTGAACGCCATTTAATAAAGTGTTCACCAGATCATCGGTGACTGGCTCAGCCGTTGTTGCCAGATACACTTTCGGAATATGACGTTTTGGCGAAGACTGTGCGTGAATAAATGGCCCGTCATCGGACATCAATAACATCCCGGTCGTATCGTGATCCAGACGGCCGACAGGCTGCACATCGCGCCAGCTGAATTGCTCCGGCAGCAGCGTCAGCACACCGGGGTGATGGCTAGGCTTACGTGAACATTCAAAATTAGCGGGTTTATTGAGCGCAATATAAACGTGTTCGCGATATTGCCAGTCTTCTTCAAAAATCCGGAAAACCAGGCCGTCGGTCTCCAGCGTTTGTTTATAGTGGTCAACAACTTCACCGTTGATACTGATCTCACCGTCTTCAATCAATTCACGGCAGTATTTGCGTGTCCCAAAGCCCTGCGATTGCAGGATGCGGTCTAAAGATAATTTACTCATGGCGCGACTGTAGCAGAACAAAGCGGATCAAAGCTAGAGGCAAGACTAAACCCTTGCATGTTCGCTACCCATTCACCACTCTGGCGACGCGTGGAAGGGTAATTTTGAAGCAGGTTCCCTTGCCAAGCTGGCTTTCGACCGTGATATCGCCGCCTAATACATCTTTGATGAGGTTGTACACGATATTCAGGCCTAAACCACTGCCGCCCTGCCCCAGACGGGTCGTAAAAAACGGATCGAATATACGCCCAAGGTTAGCCGGAGGAATCCCTTTGCCATCATCGGCGACCAGCATTTCGACGTGTTCCGAGTCAATCAGTTTTGCAGAGATCGTCACGCGGCCACGTTTGTCTGGGTCAAAAGCATGGATGAACGCATTATTGATGAGATTGGTCATGACCTGACCTAAAGCACCGGGATAGCTATCCATCATGAATTTTGGCGGGAGTTCTGCAACAACCGTATATTTTGTTTTCCGTATCATCGGCCCCAGCGTCGTAATCAACTCATCCATCATGCCATCCAGCGCAAAAATTCGCCGGTTGGCACTGGTGCGGTCAACCGCCACCTGTTTGAAACTCGTGACCAGTTCGGATGCCTTGCTCAGATTACGCAACAGCAGATCGCTACCGAGTCTGGCATTTTTTAAGTAGTCGTCCAACACTGATTTACGTATGCCGTGCTCATATTGCTTCAGAAAATCATCGGTTTGTTGCTGCAAGGTACTGGCGACCGTGACACAAGTACCGATAGGCGTATTCAGTTCATGCGCAACTCCGGCAACCAAAGAACCCAGAGCGGCCATTTTTTCTGTTCTGAGCAATTCCTGTTGCGCGCGCTGCAAATTTTCCAGAACAACAGTGAGTTCAGAATTCGCCTCTTCGAGCTCATGAGTACGTTCGAATACACGTTTTTCCAGCGTCTGATTCATATTCCGGATATCCAGCTCATTCTGACGCTTTTCCGTAATATCTTCCTGCACCAGTACTAACAAAGGCTCATTGCCGACGCGGATGATACGGCCGGATACCTGACACAGCAGATTTTGTTCGCCGACGCCACAGCGGCACCACGCTTCGTAAGAATGTATCTCTCCCTCACGTTCCAGAATATGAACGATGCGATCAAAGTCGTCCGGATTTCTCCATAATTGTGCTTGCATGGCGGGATTACCCAGCGTTGTCTCGCGCTCCCACTTAAACTGACGCAACCACGCATCATTAACATCCATAATCGCGTAACGTTCAGCTTTCCGCAAAACAGTCATCGCGACGGGAGATGACTGGAAAATAGCGATGAATTTATTTTCGGTATCGCGCAACACCTGTTCAACTCTGGAGCGCTCCAGCAATTCTTGTTGCAAAACCTGATTTTGCAAATCCCGCTCTGCAATCAGGCTGCCCAGATTCAAACGCATCTGATCAAGCCCATGCGCAAGATTACCGATCTCATCCTGACGTTTCCATTCCAGTGACTTATTGAGCTCACCTGCAGACAAAAATAACGTCGCTCTTTGCAGTTTTTGTATAGGACGGACTATCCTGCGATCAAAGACAAACCAGATCAGGACAAAAGAAAATATCACCTGCGCCAGCAACGCAAGCAGCAATTTCAGAATGTCATCAAAGAAATCGCGATCAACGTAAGCAGAGGTCAGTTCCAGCGATACTTTCCCGATCACCTTCTGATCCAGCCTGATATCGCGCGCCAGACTGACGACATTGTTTTGGGGTTTGCGCTCTTTTTCCAGATGTACAAAGACAGTGCCAGATTCATCGGTGATCGTAACGCTGTTGACCTCACGGTTACGCATCACTGCCTGTACAAACTGCCCGGCAACTTCCCTGTCAACGTTCCATAACGGAACTTCCATGGCCTTGGATAACATGTCCGCATACTGAGACATCGGACTATAAACACGTAACTGTAACTCCCGCTCGTAACGTGTCTTGACCGTGAAATACCCAAATAAAACCGCGGGCACCAAAATGCCCGCAGCCACACCGATGATGGATATTTGTCTGAGCGACAGATGACGCAAAATGGATCTCAATCTGAACGGTCTCTATTTAGCTTGTTGCTTACGCCACAATTGAATATTCGATGAAACCAGCTTGTTCATCAGATTTTGTTTCTCCAGCTTGTACAAGGCTTTTGCGATCCGCCCACGCATTTCCGGCGTGTTGCAAGGTGATTTGTGAGAAATGGTCAGGTATAAATTTTCGTTGGTGACTGGTGGTAATAAGGGCTTGAGATTCTGGATGTTCATTTTCGCGATATACGCGAGCCCCGGGTCTTCTTCGTAAATCAGATAATCTGCACGCGACAATGTCAATAAGGTGAGCGCCTGTTCCAGACTTGGGACAGTGGCAACCTTCAGCGACTCACTGGCATAGCGGTCAAAGTCTTCACCAAAACTATTGTTAATGACGGTGATACCACGCTTACCAACCAGATCTTTCCATTTTTTATATGTCAGCGCACTGTCTTTCCTGACCCAGATGACAGTGCGTGTTTCACGAAACGCCGGATAAAAATAATCCATGTAATCAAACCGCGGCAACGTTAAAAACGCCCCCGCCAGCAAATCAACGCGCCCGAGTTTTGCTTCCTCCTGCACCCGCCCCCAGGGGCCGATATATTTCACTTCCACCGGGATACCAATCTCTTTCGACAAGGATTGCATGAGATCGGCATTCGCGCCTATCAAATGGCTTTCATCATCGGGATCGCGCCATAAAAAGGGGGGATATTCAGGATTACCTGTGGCGATCAGTTTCTTGCACACTTCGTCAGCCGCAGCCGCCGCAGAGCCGAATGCAGTCCCTAAAGTGATGAGTATGCCCGCCATGCGCAACAAGGTTGCCGTTCTGAAATGGCATCTCATAGAGCAAGAATCTCCACGTCGTTGATTAATCGAATTTGCAGTCTATCGTCAGTACAGACGCTAAGCAAGAAATCAGTTTCAGCATTGCAACATTCAAACTCTGTGGCGAAAAGCCTGATTCTCGCTTACGCCAGAATCAGGCTACACGCACACAGATTAATTAAAAATTAACGACGGACAATACTGTTACCGGAAGCGCGAACCTGATCGCCATATTGGTAGCCAGGATCATTCTCAAATTGATAATTCTGCTTGCTACCGTTGTCATATTGCACAGTGACGGTCCAGATTTTGCTGCTTTTTACCTTTTGTTCAATTTTGTGGCCGGCCATCGCACCACCTGCAGCACCAGCAATTGTTGCCAGATCACGCCCGGTTCCACCGCCGACCTGATTTCCCAGCAAAGCACCGGCAACACCGCCCGCAATCACGCCCAGGGCACCGCCTTCGCCTTCTCTTTCACTCACGTTCACCGCAGTGACGCGACCGCAGTCAGCACATACTTGCTGATTTCTATTATTGTTCTGCCCGTTACTGTAAGTGTTGTTGTACGAGCTGGCTTTTTTTGCGCTGTCCAGCGCTCCGTTATAAACCGCTTTCGCATCGCGCAAACACTGCATGCGTGCACTTGAACTGGTTTCTTCCGCACACAACTTCTTATCGTCCGCATAACGTGCTGCCGCCTGACGGGACGCCTCCGCATACTGTTGTTTTCCGCTGGAAGAATTCTGCGCATAAGCACCGCTGACGGCAGCCAGCAATACAGCAGTCGCAATTAAACTTTTTTTCATGATCCGCTCCTGTTAAGTAAAAGCATCTGTGTTATTGCATTTGATGCGAAGACAATCACTGAATAGTGATTATGCAATGTAACGGCATACTTCAGATTTTGCTGACACTTCTTACATTTACTCACATTTTTCAATGTAAATGCAAATAAACAAACCCGCCGCAGGCGGGTCTGACCGGACACCAGTCTGGCATGAGCCTTATCGCCGTTACACGAACTCAGTTAAATCCCAGCCGTTTAATTGCCGATAGCACCAGCACAACCTCGGTGGTAGCTGCCGAAAATGCTGTTCCATGGCTCAAGGCATCTTCTGCCTGCTCATGTTTCCCGCTATTAATCAGTTCGCCAACCTGACCTGCCACCCGATGAAAACGGGCATGATTTTCAACCAGTGTCGTGAACGACTGCCTTTCGCGCAAACGCTGACCATCAGAATAAATCCATTTCCCAAGGGCGCAACAATCGTCGCGGCACAGGGTTTTCACGTCAACATGCGCGGACTTTTCAATCGCGTCACGTAACTTCACCTTCCACAGACGGTGGGCATCAATAATGCCATCAATGTCTATACCTTCCACGACAACCGGCTGCTTATTCCCCGGCAAGCGGAACTCATCAACCTGCGCTGCCAACCTGACAGCGACACTGCGCTGAGAATTCGCTGCGGTTGCAGCCTGCTCCACCAGATTCGCGTTGGCCTGCGTATTACGGTCCAGCTCGCTGACCGCTTCACCTATCTGCGCGACCCCCATACTTTGCTCACGCGCACCATTCGCCACATCATCGAGTAACACTTTGATTCTGTCTGCATTCGCGACGATCTCATTCATGGTCTCGCCTGCAGTCTGAACGACGATCGTTCCTGCCGAGATTTCAGTCGTGGTGCCTGAAATTAAGGTTTTAATTTCTTTTGCGGCTTCCGCACTACGCCCTGCCAGCGCCCGGACTTCTGATGCCACAACAGCAAAGCCCCTTCCTTGTTCGCCTGCACGCGCTGCTTCCACTGCCGCATTCAAGGCCAGAATATTGGTCTGAAATGCGATGCCATCAATCACGCTGATGATGTCGCTGATTTTTCTGGAAGAATCCTGTATTCCTTCCATGGTCTTGACCACACTGTGCATCACGTCACCGCCACGTGTCGCCGTTGCAGCGTTTTCTATTGCAATCAGTGATGCCTGACGCACAGAATCTGCCGTCATCTGCACGGTCGAGGTGGTTTCTTCCAATGCTGCAGAAGACTCTTCCAGCGCGGAAGCCGCAGATTCAGTCCGCGCGGATAAATCCAGCGTGCCCTGTGCAATTTCTATACTGGAGGCGACCACACTATCGCTGGCAATCTGCACCTGCTGCACAGTATCGCGCAGAGATTTCTGCATATTACTCAGCTCTTTGAGTATGGAAGCAATTTCATCCCTGCCCGCGCTGCTGATTTCAGTACGCAAGTCCCCCATAGAGATATTAATCAGTTGATTTTTGACTTTCGCGATCCCGGCTTTCATTGAATTATAAAAGCCGATGAACAGATAAGCCGCGATACAAAGACTGAAAATGGAGACAAGCAGCGTTGTCAGCAAATGGCGCTTAATTGCTGCCTCGCGCTCAGCCAGCATGGCATCGAGTACGGATAAATTTTTTCCTACCTGCACAAACTGACTCTGCAGACTGCCGTTCACGGTACGGACGTAATCTGCCTGCTCTGCAACAACAACCGCCGCGCCCGGTGCAAAATTCTTTTTCGCCGTGCTGATTAATTTGTCGGTAATCTCTTCTGCAGAGTCAGACAGCATAGAAAAATGACGTGGAGCAGCAAGCTTCACCGTCGCCAGATCTTCAGCGACCAATTTTCGTTCATGTTCGATCAGCGCTGTATTCGCGGCAATTTTTACCGCCAGCTCTGGAGTTACTTCTGTTGATTTATACGCAGCACGACCCAGACGGCCCAAATCGGAAACATTCAACAGTATTCCGGGTGTGCGCAGCAGCAAAGCGCTCATCAGATGATACGAAGCCAACTCCGGATCCAGAGCCAGGCTGGAACCGTTATTCACTTTATTCTGCAAAACGACCAGGCTCTGAAACAATGCGGTAACGTTCTGATAGGCTTCATCGGGATTGTTATTTGTTCCCTGCGCTGCTTGCAGCGCCGCTTTCGACGAATTCAGTACTGTCGTACTACCGATTTCAGCTCCGGCTTCGCGATCTATCTCTTCGACTTTTTTGAATACATTTTCGAAACTGGCACGCATCTCATCAACCCGCGCACTAGGATCGCCCAGTATCTGCAAACGTGTGTGATAGCGCCAGTTAATTGCCGCCTCCATCGCGGCATACAATGACTTTGAATAACGAACACCGGCACGCTCTTTCTTTGCAAATGTCAGATCCTGATTAACGGCATTCAAATAAGAAACCGACAGACAAAGTACCGGCAACATAAACGCTGCGCTGATCAGCAACATCTTTCCTGGAAATTTTAACTGCCCCATCAACACGGAACCGGGATGCCATAAGCCTGAGTTTAAAAGACGTTGAATCAATTTTTTCATGTGCGAAGATAGTCTGGAATAATTGCGTAAGCTTTCTATGGTACTTCTTATAAGCAGTATGAAATTATCACAATCGTATTTTTTAACGACATTCAACAATCATTAAACAATTATTGATTTTACTTAAACTGACTGCGGCAAATACTTGCGAAAAATGGTGGGTGTGCTTCCTCTTTTTCCGGGCACCACCTTACGGCGAGCATCCGTGATTCCATAAATAAAAAAGGCACCACAACGGTGCCTTTTTTGAGAACAACAGTATCGATTTTTATAATCTGGCCTGAATCAGCTTACCTAATTTTTCCACGCCTTCATTGATACGTTCAGGCGAGACGGTGACGAACGATAAGCGCATGGTATTTTTTGCCGGATTATTCGCGTAGAACGGACCGCCCGGAACAAAAGCCACGTTCTGCTTGATCGCATCATCCAGCAACTCGTTGCTGTCGATGTGTGCAGGCAAAGTGATCCAGATAAACATACCGCCCTCTGGCTTCGTCCACTCAACACCGGCCGGGAAAAACTTCGTCAATGCATCCAGCATCACCTGACACTGGCGGGCGTAAAACGTGCGGATGGTAGGAATGTGCTCACCAAGAAAGCCATCTTTGATCACTTCATACACCGCCATTTGCGTCAGTTGTGACGTGTGCAGATCAGCCGCCTGTTTGGCCTGTTCCAGCTTACGAATCAGCTTTGTCGGGCCAACCACGTAACCAAGGCGAATACCCGGCGTCAGCACTTTGGAGAATGAGCCCATGTAAATCACGCCATCCGGATTCATGTTCAACATCTTAGGCAAAGGCTCGCCGGAATAGCACAAATCACCATACGGATTATCTTCAATCAGCGGAATACCCATGCGCGCACAGATCTCGACGAGTTCGATACGACGTTCCAGCGACATCGTACGCCCGGTCGGGTTCTGGAAGTTCGGCAAGGCATACATCAGGCGTGCACCCTCACCTTTGGCGGAGACGGAAGAAGGGATCAATCCATGCGCATCGGTATCGACAGAAACGAACTCTGGCTGATACACAGAAAATGCCTGCAGCGCGCCGAGATAGCTCGGTGTTTCAACCAGTATCTTGCTGCCTTCATCAATCAGCACTTTGCCCAGCAAATCCAGTCCTTGTTGCGAGCCGGACACCATCAATATCTGATCGGGTGTGATCTTGCAATCGGCGGTCGACAAAGAATTTGCCAGAAACTCGCGCAATGGTGCATAACCATCGCTGGTGCCGTATTGCAGAGCAGACTTACCTTGTGTCGCCAGTACTTTATCAAATGCAGCCTGCATGCGTTCCACCGGAAAGGTTTCAGGTGAAGGCAGGCCACCGGCAAAAGAAATGACTTCAGGGCGCGACGTCACTTTCAAAATCTCGCGTATCACAGAGCTTTGCAGTTGCTCAGCGCGTTCGGAAAACTTCCAATTGATAGGGGTAGGATTTTTAAGTTTCATGCTGGTCTCACTAGAAGTCATACCTTTTCAGGTAAAAAATATTGTTATCTGTCAGGTGCCGCTGCATCGCAAATGACTGCAGCGGAAACACCTTGACATACATAAACCGGATACGGACTGCGGGTGCAAAACAGAGCGATAATTAAACGATGTAGCGCTGATAAGCAGACGGTTAAGCCACTTCAACGATCAGTTCAATTTCTACGCAGGCCCCCATAGGAATCTGCGTGACACCAAATGCGGAGCGCGCATGTTTGCCCTGATCACCGAATACTTCCACCAGCAATTCAGAAGCGCCATTCGTAACCAGATGCTGTTCGGTAAAGTCTGGTGTGGAATTCACCAGGCTCATCAGTTTGACGATGCGTGTCACGCGTGTCAGATCACCGCCGCAGGCCGCATTGAGTGTCGCAATCAGATCAATCGCGACGGCGCGCGCAGCTTGTTTGCCTTCTTCTGTTGTGACGTTTTTACCGAGCTGACCAGCCCAGACTTTGCCGTCTTTTTTGGCAATATGGCCGGAAATAAAAATCGTTTTCCCGGTTTGTGCATACATCACATACGCAGCGGCTGGCGTTGCCACGGCTGGCAATTCTATATTCAGTGCTTTGAGTTTTTCGTAAATTGACGATTTCGACATAGTGATTCCTGAAAAAGTAAGCCAATCATTGACCAGCTGACTTGTATTAAATAATTTATACGGTTTTTTCTGCAGCAATATGATCGGTAACACTCAACATGCGATTGCGATTGTGTACACCAACAACTTACTGCTACGATAACCAAGCCTGCTATTGTAACGCCGCTTCAAACGCAGAGGGGAAGATGCTTGCGGCTGACAGGCAATCTCAATGCCAGCCGTTGATAGCAGCCTGTGTTGCGCTTACAGGCTGAACATCCAGACTGCGGTCAGCGCCAGCGAAATTCCCATCAACAGATTAAAGCTGCGCAGGCGCTGGCCTTGTGACAGCCAGTGACGCAAACGATCGCCCATCCAGGCCCACGTCAGCAAACTCAGCGCACTGGGCAAGGCGAAACCGATGCTCATCCAACCCATTCTTGACATGAAATCGTGCTGACCAATTGCATACGTCGAAGTGGCGGCCACCAGCATCATCCAGGCTTTCGGATTCACGATCTGAAACAAGGCTGCTTCCTGCACACTCAGCGGTTGCATGCTTTTGCTGTCAGACAGGCTCGCGGAAAAACACAAACGCCAGGCCAGCCACAACAAATAGCCATTCCCCGCCACTTTCATCAATACCACCAGCACCGGTACTTCCTGTAAAACTGCCGCACCACCCATGCCGACCGCCCACATCATCAGCACAAAGCCGAGTGGCACGCCCATCACTTGCGGCAACGCGGCACGTAAGCCGTGATTGACACCCGTGGTCGCCGCAATCGCGACATTCGGGCCGGGCGTGAATGAGCCTATCCAGGCAAAAATCGAGAAAGCAATAAATTCAGTTAAAGGCATACAGCCATCCTAAAAATTAATCTGTCCTGCGTCGTCGGTATTTGCCAGAATGCATGTATCTGCATGACAACGAATGCAACGCAAGGCAGCGTTTTATTACTTAAATTTGCTTAAATATACTGGGGGGAGTATCTGTAGAGCCCCTTATTTTCTGCAGGGATTAAGCTGCTTTTGGCAGATACTCCCCTTTTTTCTGATTCTGCGAGATCACAGAAGAGAAAAGGAACACATTACCCGGCAGCCGTCGCCACTGCTTTTGTCAGCTGATTCAGCGCTGTCTGCGCAGTCACCGGCAACGCGGTGGCGTGATGCAGATCGGCCGTTAATATGCTCAGCTCGCAGACTTCCTTTCCATCGGCCTCGATCACCGCGTGACGCACTGGTGGTAGTTGCAACAGATCGCCGGCACGCAACCAGTAATCAGTTTCGTCGCCTTCCACCGTCACCCACACCAGACCACGATGGATATGCAGGGTCAGCATGTGTTCCGGGACAACAGAAATCAGTGTTCCGGGCGCTAATTGTTGTATTGCTGGAAAATCGGTAGATGGCATGATGTCTCCTTGTCAGCCAATAGCAACGGGAAAGATTTCTGCCCGCTTTTTAATCAGTGTTTGTGTTATCCTAAACGCAAAAACCAATACAGTACCAGTACACTAAAACCGATAATTTACACACTGTTCCGGTCGTTTATCCAATACACATCTTTTGATTGCCCGCAGGAGACGCTTCATGCAAACGCCGATGTTTTATATTTCCCGTGATGCGGGCAGCTCTCTGGTTGAGCAGATTGTCACTGCAGTGGCGAATCGTATCGACGATAAGTTGCTGCGCACCGGCGCGCGTATGCCGTCGATACGCCAGTTTGCAGATGAGCAGAATGTCTCGCGCTTTACTGTGGTCGAAGCCTATGATCGGCTGGTGGCAAAGGGCTATCTGGAATCACGCCGTGGTGCTGGTTTTTTTGTGCGCGAACGCGCGTCGATGCTGAGCAATGCAACGACAAATCCACAGATTGCGGCACCGGCACAACAACTTGACGTGGTGTGGTTGGTACGCAATATGTTCCGCCAGTTGCCGCCGCAAAAAATGCCCGGTTCCGGCGTTCTGCCGCACGACTGGCTCGATGGTGAACTGGTCGCCAATGGCTTGCGTGCGATCAGCCGGCTGAACCAGAATTTGTTGCTGCACTACGGAACGCCGCAAGGCTTCCTGCCGCTACGGCAGCAGTTGCAACTGAAACTCGCCGAGCTGGAAATTGCCGCCTCACCCGAACAAATTGTCATGACGAGCGGCGTCACACAGGCACTCGATCTGGTGGCGCGCGAATTCACCCGCCCCGGCGACACGATTTTTGTCGATGACCCGGCCTGGTTCCTGATGTTTGGCTCGTTTGCGATACTCGGCGCCAAGGTGGTTGGCATACCACGGCTGCAAGACGGGCCGGACGTGGCGAAACTCGCTGAACTGGCGGCCATCCACAAACCCAAGCTGTACATTATCAATTCGGTGATGCACAACCCGACCTCGACTTCGCTCTCGGCAGCGAAAGCGTTTCAGGTATTGAAAACCGCCGAGCAACATGATTTCATGATCGTCGAAGACGATATTTACTGCGACATGCACCCCGGTGCAGCCGTCCAGCCGGCAACGCGGATATCGGCGCTCGATCAGCTCAACCGGGTGATTTATCTGGGGGGGTTTTCCAAAACACTGGCCGCGAATTTACGGGTCGGCTTTATCGCCACCTCGCCGGAAATCGCGCTGCGACTATCAGATCGCAAGATGCTATCAACTCTGACAACCACAGAAATCGGCGAACGTGTGGTGTATAAAATTCTGTCGGAAGGCCATTACCGCAAACACGTTGACCGCATTCGCGTCAAACTCGACGGTGTGCGTGACGACATCACCAAAAGACTCGACAACATCGGTATCAAAGTCGATTACCGCACACCGGCAGGCATGTTTCTGTGGACAGAAACCGGCGTCGATACCAATAAACTGACAGAGAAAGCCTTTGAGCAAGGCTATCTGCTGACACCCGGCAGCCTGTTTTCGCCACATCAGATGCCATCGACCAAAATGCGCTTCAACATCGCCGCCATGAGCGACCCCGGCGTGTGGGAATTTCTGAAAAAGGAATTAAAGTAGAACGCTTGCCTTAGTACTAGCGAGCTGCTCGGCATCAACGTCATTAAAACAATACACCCGTTATGAGCCTCCCGCCATTCCATCCAAAGCGGTGACTCCGGTGACAATTCTTCTGAACGTCTCAGCCATTGACAACGACTTATACAGACATTAAATCGGACGTCCGTATTTGCGCACTTGCAGGTCAAATTTCGCACTTAACTCCGGGTACATCGCAAATACCTTTTGCAATATCTGTAGATTAATTTCAGCAGAAGCCGTAGCAATAGCTATTCCAAAATTTCTGCATTCGTCCTCACTACAGTGTTCCTTTAGCAGTGGAATTAAATTGTTCATGTACGCAGAACTACGGAATGCCGTAAGTGCAACGATCTTCGCCAATTCTTTATCCATTTGTTTTATTTCGCTTGTTGAACTTTAATGGCTCATTCTGAGTAATATTGCATCTCACCTCGTTAGAGTCTGCCACCCTGTTGAGCTAAACGATAAAGATCGTCGCGAGAAAGAAGTTTGCCTCGAATATTATACGTATTAACGTAATCTCTAAAGTCACCAGGCAGCATTTGACATGCTTCAATTGCCTCCGTTTTTTTTCCAATGTTCAGTAAAGCGATTGCTTGATAAAAATAAGCACTATCTATGAAATATTCAGTTCCCAACTCAATCACAAAATTCACATTCTTTAACGCAAGATCGTCAGCACCTTGCTCTAAATGCCATCTCGCCCTACGCATATAGGCTGTAGGTGACGTCGGGCGAAGTTTTATGAGTTTATCAACGTCATCGAATGCTTCAGAATTTCTGCCTAGTGCATGAAAAATGCAACTCCTCTCACTATATGCGGCATAGCAATCCTCATTTTCCGCAATAATCTCATTACAAATTTGCAGTGCGAGATCATATTCTTCATTGATGAAGAGCCGATCGATATTCTCTAATTTTTCTTTCAGAGAATTTTCTATGTCATTCATAAATTTCATCTGATTTTCATTGATTTGACTGTTCTCTATTGGATTGCCAACTACGTTTTGGTTTAAACGCATCTTAAGATATGAATGTTAATAGGCTCTAGGATGAAAGCGCATATCTATGCTACATTCTCACCCTGCTTTTTAACTATTCCACACCCAAATTATGCCTTTGACGCAACGCTTAGCTGAAAAATTGACAGAGACTTGTTCTGTATTCAGCACGTCTGCGACTGGCTATTGTTGCTGTTGTTGAATCTGCCCGATTTCCCGCCGGTGTTTGCAATACAAACATTGAGCGACCAGGTTTCATGACACCGTTTCATTCTTCTCTCTATTCATTTGCACACAACGATGGACATACTTCTTTACGATAACTGGGAACGCCGCCTGCGCCCTTTCACACCTTTGCGTAATGACTGGGTGGGGCTGTATTGCTGCGGCCCGACCGTGTATGACTACGCACACATCGGCAACCTGCGCACCTATCTGTTTGAAGACATTCTGCGCCGCACGCTGGAATGGAACGGCTACAACGTGCGTCACGTCATCAACATCACCGACGTCGGCCATCTGGTGTCGGATGGTGACGATGGCGAAGACAAAATGGAAAAAGGCAGCCGCAAGGCCGGTGAATCGGCATGGCAGATCGCTGACCGTTTTACCATCGCTTTCAAAAATGACTTGAAAAGCCTGAACGTGCTGGAACCAGCGATCTGGTGCAAAGCGACCGATCATATCGCCGAGCAGATCGACTTTATCTCTTGCATAGAAAAAAACGGCTACACCTACCGCACCAGCGACGGCATTTATTTCGACACCAGCAAGCAGGATGATTACGGCTATCTGGCGCGTATCAAGCGCGATGCGATCAAAGCTGGCAGCCGCGTGGAACTTGGTGAAAAACGCCATGCCACCGATTTCGCGTTATGGAAATTCAGCCCTGAAGGCGAACAGCGCCAGATGGAATGGGATAGCCCGTGGGGACGCGGTTTTCCGGGCTGGCATATAGAATGCTCGGCGATGTCGGCCAAATATCTGACGCCGTGGTTCGATATCCATTGCGGTGGCGAAGACCACATCGCGATTCATCACAGCAATGAGATCGCACAGAATCAGGCTTGCCACGGTACCCGTCTGGCGAATTTCTGGATGCATGGTTATTTCCTACAAATCGATTCCGGCAAGATGTCGAAATCGAGCGGCGATTTCCTGCGCCTGCAAACCCTGCTCGATCAGCATATCGATCCACTGGCCTACCGCTATCTGTGCCTGACTGCGCATTACCGCAGCCAGATGCAATTCAGCTTTGAGGCTTTGCTATCGGCGCAAACCGCCTTGCAGCGTCTGCGCGACACGTTTTATGCATGGCCTGCCGGTGGCAATGTCAACGCCGGATTCAAAGAAAAATTCACCACGTTTGTGAACGAAGATCTGAACGTGCCGCGTGCATTGGCATTGGTCTGGGAAATGATGAAAGCAGATATCAGCGATGCCGATAAAAAAGCTACGGTTGCTGAATTTGATCGCGTCTTTGGACTCGGGCTCGCCAACTGGGAACCGCGCACATTGGAAATTCCTACCGAAGTACAAAGCCTCGCCGAGCAACGTCTGGCTGCCCGCGCTGCGAAAAACTGGGCAGAAGCCGACCGCCTGCGCGCCGAACTGCACGCACTCGGATTCGAGGTCGAAGACAAGGCAGGCAGCATGAATATCAAGCGTTTGTAATGCCACTCAAAAACGCATGATTTAAATTCACTGATGTGAAATAAAAAAACGCCGCAAATTAATTTGCGGCGTTTTTTTATTGTGCTGATCGATGTTCAGTAGATGCGTCGTCCACCAACTCTGTTCAATACACAATCGATATCAGTAAAAAATACATCCATTACAAACCACGCGCTAAAGCGCCAAGCCGGGTAATGTCATTGATCAAAAACGAGGGAACACAAGCGATATGCTCAGAAGGTTTCGCTGAACAATCCGTGCGCTCTAACAAAGATGTTGCGCCCCGTTTTGTCATGGCCTGAAATGCGGACTCCGTATTGGCATAAGGCACCGTCGTATCGTCCCGCCCGTGAAAAAACTGAATCGGTGATTGCGGCGTCCAGTCGTTGACATTACTTTGTATTCGAATGCTGGCATCGTCATCGTTGAGGAAATTATCCAGAAATGTCGGATCAAAGCTGGTGTCACTCTGACTGCCCAAGACTGACGACAACAGCAGCTTACGCACATTCGCTCTGTCATTAGCGCCAAGCAGTTTCAGAAACCCCGGACTGATCAGCGCGCCAAGAATCGGATTTTCTTTACGAACGCTATCGAGCATCGTATTCAACGTCAGTACCACGTCGTAGGGACCAGCACCGATATAGGTACTGACTGGCAAACTGGCATTTGCTGCCCTGTTTTGCGTCATGAAACGCAATGTCGCCATGGATGCGTAAGCCCCCTCTGAATAGCCCGTTAAAAACACCTGACCATTGTCAGCGATGGATTTCATCTGACGCCAGCGCGAAGTCGCCGTCATAAAATCGACGACGGAAACCGCCGTTGGTGTTGCCAGCAAATACGGATGTGGCAATCCTTTGGTGGTGCCATAACCGACATAATCGGCGGCACTGACGAGGTAACCCAGCGAAGCGAACAATACCGCAGGCTCATCCGCCGTAGCATGGTTACTTGGCGCTTCCGCGTCCGTTTTAATGGTTGCGTGCTGATAGCTTAATACCGGACTGGTCAGGCCGCCGGTCTTGCGCGGGATCGCCGCAAGACCGGAAGCAATCACGCTGCGCCCGGCTGCATCTGACGTGGTGTAGGTAATTTTGTAGGTATCAACGGAATACAGCGGTCTGATTGCGACAGCGACATCTTTGTTCAGTGCCGCAGCCACATCTGTGACATTAATCGTTTGTATAAACGTTGCGGCCTCAAAATGGCCCGCGCCAATTGGATTCGGCACTTCTGGGGTGATGACCGGCGTTACGGTCGGGCTTGAAGAACCACCACCACAACCGGCGACGAGAGCGGACATCGCCATCGTGATCGGTAGTAATGTGCGACGTAAAAACGGGTGTAAAAATTGCGACATCGTATTCACTCCAATGAGGATGCATACATACACAGGCATGCATCCAATTTACGAACCAGATCAGGCACAGCTGGCGACAACACAAAAATACGAACGCCGTTATTCGCCCCCCTAAACTGCAACAGTCAGATGGATTATAACAATTAATAAAATTACTACAATTGCACCAGGGAAAATTTGTTGATGTTGTAGTTTTAAAAAAAGCGCCATGACATCAGTGTCCGGCGTTTTTTTATTAATGAATGCATCGTAAAATTTTTCTCAGTTCCATGCGTCACAACGCCTTCTCCAGCAATAACCTGACGCCGGTTTGCCGGGGTGTGGCAACCGATCTCGTCTGACTGCCCTGATTCACGTAAGCATCGTCCGACACTGCTGTCTGGTGCAGCGCATTGGTGAGCGACACGCGTAACTGTGTTCCGGATGCCAGTTTCCACAGGCTGTAAAGATCAAGCATGCGTGTGACGCTGGTATAGCTGCTGAGCATGGCAGAATTCTGCACCCGGCCGCCGCCCTGAAAATTGAAATTCAGGCCCATGCTGTGTGTATCGTTGCGTCGATAATCAATGCCCAGATTCGCGGTCAGCGGCACCTGACTGCTCAGGCGATTATCCGGTCCCGGCACGCTGTCGAGACGCGACCAGTTACGTGCCGCATTGAGGCGAATATCGATAGCGGGGGCCTGTGCGAACCACAGCGTCAACGGAAATTTTGCATCCATTTCTATGCCATAAACTTGCGCCCTGCCCTGATTATCCGGCGACGTCACCCACTCGCCGTTCTGGCGGAATAACTGAAACGTGGTGACATTCTGAATGCGACGGGCAAAGCTGGAAATACTCAGCATGCTGCTTTTGTCGAAGTAATGCTCATACGCCACATCCATGCCCCAGGCGAGTTCCGGCAGCAAATTGGGATTACCCTGGAAGTCGGAATTGGTCGGGCCATTGGCGTTATTCACGGTGTAACGCCGTGGTACCAGATTGCGCGTCACCGGGGCTTTATAGGTGCGCGACAAAGCAAACCGCAGCTGATCTTTTTCTGTGCCCGGCAATTTCCACAAGGTCTGTATGACCGGGCTCCAGACGCTGGAACTGGTGTTGGTATCCACCATCGTGCGGCCTTGTATCGCGGTGCGCAAGCCTTCCCAGCGCAGCCCCAGATATGCTTGCCACTGGCGCGAAATATCCCATTCATCCTGCGCGAATAAGGCCAGACGGCGCACATCGGCGCGGTAATTTTCATCCAGAAAACCGATGCTGCCGGGCGCACTGCCCGGCGCGTTGTGATCGTATTGCAGACGCTGTTCGCTGCGCCGTATCAGCCCGCCATCCCAGCCAAAGGCGAGGCTGTGTTCATCATTAAAACGCCACAGATATTTACCGCTGGCGGTCAGACTCTGATCAATCGCATCCGACACCACGTTACGGATGAACGGTGAATTCACCGTTGTTGAATAACCGTCGAAATAATAATCACTGACGCGCTTGTTGTAGTTCAGGCCCAGCTTACTGTCGAGCCGCGCATCCGGGCTGAAACGATGATTCCAGCTCAGGTCGCTGCGAATGCCGGTAATGTCTGCGCTGGAACGGTAATCGTTGCGCGGATACGTTGACGAAGAACCGGCCAAGGTCGTTTCGACATTGCGTCCGGCCATCGTGCTCTGGCTGAATTCCAACAAGCTTTGTGAGGTCAGCTGATCGCCTTCTGCCATCGTCCAGTTCAGACGTGGCGCCAGGCTGATTTTATTGGTCTTGAATTCTATGTGTTCATGAAACTGGCGCAAGTCCGTGAGATTCCCGGCGGCATCGCGTATCGTTTCCGTGGTCACAGGTTCTGAGCGGTTACGGCTCTGATTCAGGTTTGCATTCAGCGAATACGACAAGCCTGCGTTCTTATCTGCGAATTCGAGCGTGGCGCCCGGCGCTGTCGCACCATCGACATAGCTGGCAGTCAGTTTGACCTGTCTGGATGCACGGGAAACGCCTTTACGCAAGACGATATTGATGCTGCCGGCAATCGCCTGCGCGCTGAATTCGGCCGTCGTCGTGCGCAGGATTTCTATGCGCTCGATCAGATCCGGTGACAAACTGTCGATAGAAAATCCACCCGGTACCGGCTCGCCATTCACCATGATTTGCGTATAACCCGCGCCCAGACCGCGCATACGGATGTCGCTACCAACAACGGACACGCCGGGCAGACGTTTCATCACATCAGCGATGGCGGTATCACCGAATTGCAGCAGCTCGTCACGCCCGACAACAATTCTAGCCGCCGTATCATTGCGCCGCTGGCTGGCCGCGCCGGGGCCGGACACTTCAACACTTTGTACTTTGTCGGCAGGCTTTTCAGTTTTTTGTTGATCCCGTTTTTCTTTGTCCGCTGCGCTCGCGAGATCCGGCAACATCACTGACAAGGTCAGCAGCAAAGGCAGAAGCCGGGGCGAAAAGTGGTCGGCGAGAAATTCCGGATAAAAGCGAAAAGGCATAAATGAAAAATTAAACATGGACGTTTGCAACACCGGATTGGTATTGGCTCAGTGCCGCATTTTACGTTGCCTTCAGGGAAAGAAAAATTTAATTCAGAAAAATTTCGCTGACACGTCTGCCGGAATACATCGTCACTTATCAACGCTGGCAAACAGAGACGTCAGAATAGCTAAAAACAACGCTGAGAAAGAGCAGAAAAAAGCACGCGCGCAAGCCCGTATCCGCTCCCAAAAAAGATGTTTTTGGGGGAGTATCCTTCGATTTACGCGTCATCTCCTTATAAGCAAAGGCGATCAAAATATACTCCCGGGAGTATATTTAATGCTCTGTGGTGACTGTGCAGGCGTGCAGTGAAGAAAAATAGCCGGGAACGGCAAGAGCGCAGATGCCGCGTTTGCTGTCATTTATTGCGCGGAATACCGGCTTTCGGATCGTTCAGAAAATCGCTCATGATGCGGGCGATCGTACCGTCGTTGCGCATCGTCGCCAATGCCGCAGTCAGTATTCTGGAATTGCGGCTCAGGGCAAAATCGGGACGGACGCGCAGTACATGTGTACCATGCGTAATCACCAGTCGCGTGGCGACTAAATGCTTGCCGCCAATTTTTTCGGCCGCCGCCAGAATTCCCGGCAAACTTCCGACGACGCCCGAGATACGCCCGACTTCCAGCATGCGCAAACCATTTTCCAGCGTGCTGATATCGACTTTCTTGACCCGTTCATCCTGACCAAACGTGCCGTAAGTCATACGGCGTAACATGCCTATTCCCTTGTCCTGCGATTGCGCAATCACGTCGTCAAAACTCGTCATCACGACCCCGCTTTTGGCGACCACCACAACCGGGTACTGCGTTACCTCTGCCAGGATCAGGCCGTCATCATCCGTGAAATTTTCACGGTGAGAAATGCTGTACGCCTCAGTATCAGCAGGAAACAGCACCACATGCCGCGGAGTCGGAACAACCATGACATCAAACTGTATGCCGGTGCGCTTTTGCAGCTCATTCGCAATGCGGATATTGATGCCGTCATAACGGTTAGTGCCTTCCACCACGAATGCAAACGGCGCAACCTCGGTCAGATACAGACGGACAGCACTCGCAGACGATGCCGTCAATAAAAATAAGGCAAAAATCGTGACCCGGAAAAGCAATTGGCGCATTTTTTATTCCTTACAGAAAGAACTCAAAAACGAGCGACATGCCTGTGAGTGTAGCGAAGATTTATAAAAATGCAATTTTTTGCTTGTTTGCGGTGCACACAGAGGCAGATCTTGAAATCACCGCAATCAGCCTCATTTCAGGGGGAGCGAATTATCCGCCCACGTCTGCACGGGAATCAGCGTGACCAGATCATCACAATATTGAAATCTTTGAGGAAAAATATGTCAGAAAAACAAACTCTTGGCTTTCAGGCCGAAGTCAAACAGTTATTGCAATTGATGATTCACTCCTTGTATTCCAACAAGGAAATTTTCTTGCGTGAACTGATTTCGAATGCGTCTGATGCATCCGACAAATTGCGTTTTGAAGCGATCAACAACGCCGCCTTATTTGAAAATGATCCTGAACTGAGCATCAAAGTCAGTTTCGACAAAGCGGCCCGCACAATCACGATTTCCGATAACGGTATCGGCATGAGCAAAGAAGATGCGATTGCGCATCTGGGCACGATTGCCAAATCCGGCACCAAAGAATTTTTCGGCAAACTCTCAGGCGATCAGCAAAAAGATGCTGCCATGATCGGCCAGTTCGGCGTTGGCTTTTATTCCGGCTTCATCATCGCCGACCGCATCACCGTTGAATCGCGCCGTGCAGGCTTGCCCGCCAGCGAAGGCGTGCGTTGGGAATCTGCCGGTGAAGGTGATTTCAGTGTCGAAGACATCGCCAAAGCCAACCGTGGTACCGACATCATTCTGCACTTACGCGAAGGCGAAGATGAGTTCCTGTCGGCATGGAAACTGAAGTCCGTCATCCGCACTTATTCCGACCATATCTCTCTGCCGATCAAAATGCAGAAAGAAGAGTGGGATGAAGAGAAAAAAGAACAGGTACTGACCGACGAACTGGAAACAGTGAATCAGGCCAGCGCATTGTGGGCACGCAGCAAATCCGACATCACGCCGGAACAATACGACGAATTCTACAAACATATTTCGCATGATTTCGGTTCACCGCTGACGCATACACATAACCGCGTCGAAGGTCGTAGCGATTACACGCAATTGCTGTATATTCCGGCGCGTGCGCCGTTCGATCTGTGGGATCGCAACAAACGCGGTGGTATCAAGCTGTATGTGAAACGCGTGTTCATCATGGACGACGCTGAGCAACTGATGCCGATCTATCTGCGCTTCGTCAAAGGCGTGATCGACTCGAACGACTTGCCACTGAATGTGTCGCGTGAAATTCTGCAGGAAAGCCGCGATATCAAGGCGATCCGCGATGGTTCGACCAAGCGTGTGCTCGGCATGTTGGAAGACCTCGCCAATGCTGACGGTGATGACGCGCAAGAGAAGAAAGACAAGTACGTCACATTCTGGAAAGAATTCGGTCAGGTGCTGAAAGAAGGCATAGGCGAAGACGCGACCAACAAAGACCGCATCGCCAAACTGCTACGCTTTGCTTCCACCCACAACGACAGCGATGCACAAAACGTGTCTCTGGCCGATTACCTGTCCCGCGCCAAAGAAGGTCAGGACAAGATTTACTATGTGACCGCAGAAAGCTATGCGACTGCGAAAAACAGCCCGCATCTGGAAATCTTCCGCAAAAAAGGCGTAGAGGTATTGCTGCTGACCGATCGCGTCGATGAATGGATGTTGTCGTTCCTGACTGAATTTGAAGGCAAGGAATTGGCCTCCGTTGCGAAAGGTGGATTGGATCTCGGCACGCTCGAAGATGAAGCTGAGAAAAAGCAACACGAAGAAACCGAAACCGAGTTCAAGGATCTGGTCGAAAAAATGAAAGCGGCACTGACGGATAAAGCCAAAGATGTGCGCGTCACTTTCCGCCTCACCGACTCGCCAGCTTGTCTGGTTGCCGATGAGCATGACCTCTCAGGCAATCTGGCGCGTATGCTGAAAGCCGCTGGTCAGGCGGCGCCGGAATCCAAACCGATTCTGGAAGTGAACCCGGATCACCCGCTGGTGCAGAAGCTGAAATATGAAGAAGCTAAATTCGCTGACTGGTCACACATCCTGTTTGATCAGGCCTTGCTGGCCGAAGGCGGCAACCTGGCCGACCCTAGCAGCTTTGTGAAACGTCTGAATGAAATGCTGTTGAGTAAGTAAGAAAAACACAGCGACATCAGACTGTCGCTGAAAAACAAAAATCCCGTTCAGTTAAATGAGCGGGATTTTTTTTGCCGATATCAACGACAAGTACAGCAAAAACAATCTGCTGGTGGCTGTTTGTGCAATAGGGACGTAACACACATTTCTGGCAGAAAATATATCAGATTCTTAAATAGTCCTTTACTATTCAAATGCGAATCATTATCATCTGCATTTGCAAATATTCCGGCGTATCCCACACTTTTCATCTCAGGCAGCCGGTCAGCACATTTTTTATCATCACTGCCAGGAGATACACCGTGCATAAAAAACCACGCCTTCGCCCGCTCTGCGCCGCGATTGCTGCCCTTCCTTTCCCATTATTTTTCTCGCCTGCATTACATGCGCAAACAGCAGAAACTCAGTTAAAAGAAATCGTTGTTTCAGCGACGCGTATTGAGCAAAGTGCAGATGATGTCGCCGCCACCATCAGCAGTGTCACGCAAAAACAGGTGGAACGCGAAATGCCAGTCAATCTGCAGGAGATGATGCGGTATGAAAACGGCGTCTCAGTACGGGTATTGCCAAATCGCGCATCAGGCGTCTTCAGTGCAACAGGCAGAGCCGGGAATGAGGGCGTCAATATCCGGGGACTGGAAGGTGATCAGGTGCGCCTGCAAGTGGATGGTGTCCGCTTGCCATCCACCTACTCATCAGGCCCCTACGCTGCCGGACGTGGCGATTACATTGACGTTGAGGCATATAAGCGTGTTGAAATCCTGCGCGGCCCGTCTTCCACTCAGTTTGGTAGTGATGGTCTCGCTGGTGCAGTCAGTTTTCTGACGAAGGACCCGGTAGATTTACTGACACTCGGAAAGCCTACGCAGTTTGCATTGAAGAGTGGTTATAACTCAGTCGATCGCAGTTGGTCGCTGGTTCCCAGTTTTGCCATTCGTGGCGACACTGTCGAAGCAATGGTATTGGCAAGCTTGCGACGCGGGCATGAAACAAAAACAGGCGGTTCAAACGACAGTGCGAACATCAACCGCACAACTGCAAACCCAGCAGACACCAGTTCTGATTATGTGCTGGCAAAAATGGTGATCAAAAAAGATCGCAATAATCGTTTTAAATTAACAGCAGAAAACCTGGACAGAGAAAATTCCACCACGCCATTGAGTTTTTTCGGCGACTCCTTTGCGGCGGCGGGATTGAATGATGTAAAAACCCGCGAAAATATCACTCGCCAGTTGCTTAAACTCGATTACGACTACACCAATACCGATAACAGTTGGTTCCAGAGCGCCAGCGCGAGCATTTATGGTCAGCATTCCAAGAATCATCAATGGGGTTATGAAGCGAGAAGCAGTACGAGCGGGTGGAACAGCAGGACTCGTGATACCGAGTACGGAGAGAAAGTCGCTGGCGGTAATCTGCAACTGGAAAGCAACTTCGGCAACGCTGTCGCACATCGTCTGATTTACGGGATTGATGCGTCGCTGACGAAAGTCGAATCGCTGAAAGAAGGCAATAACATGCGCGACGGTGTTTCGCTCACCGGCTCGTCAGGATTCAAGGTCAATAAGAGCTTTCCGGATACAGACTATCGTTTGCTGGGTGCATTTATTCAGGACGAAATCAGCATAGACAATCTGGCGATCATACCTGGTCTGCGTTACGACAGTTTTAAATTGACGCCAAAGCCTGATGCTTTGTATGCGGTCAACAATTCAATTGCCCCCACCACACTTTCAGGTAATGAGCTATCACCGAAACTGGGGGTTATCTGGAAATTTTCACCGGTACTGAACGCCTTTGCGCAGTATGCGCATGGGTTTCGTGCACCAACGCCCGGCCAGGTCAATGGCGGCGTCACCAATCTCACAGCAAATCCGCCATACACCGCCATCGGTAACGCCGACCTGAAACCAGAAATCAGCGACTCGCTGGAATTTGGTCTGCGTGGGCGTACGCAAGAGTTCAGTTACAGCGCCAGCATATTTCATGGCAAATACAAAAACTTCATCGCAAGTAATGTGCAAGTCGGAGGTGCCGGTACATTAGCGAGCCCGACGGTATTTCAGTCTGTGAATTTATCTGATGTAAAAATTAACGGCTTCGAAGCCCGCGGTGAATGGAACTTCTCGCCAAACTGGATGCTGAGTGCAAGCTACGCACATGCACGCGGCGATCAGAATTCCAACGGTAAAAGCACGCCACTGGAAACCATTGACCCCGATAAACTTGTGCTGTCCTTGCGTTACAACGAAGAGCGTTACGGTGCACAGGCAAATCTGAGTGCTGCCGAGCGCAAGAAACGGAATCCGTATGGCGCATCGTCGTTTTCCCCCGGCAGTTATCAGGTTCTGGATTTAATGGTCTGGTACAACATCGATAAAAACTCAAGTATCAACGCGGGTGTTTTTAATCTCTTGAACCAGAAATATTTCCTGTGGGCGGATGTTCGCGGTGTCAGCGCTAACAGTGCTTCTCTGGATGCATATAGTCAGGCCGGGCGTAATTTCAGCGTCAGCTACCGATACCAGTTCTGATTTTCACTAATGCATTCTGACAAGTTCGCCATGACATCTGCCACACCCAGCTTTTTTCAACGTTTTTTTAAACCCAATTTATATCAACGCAAAACATCGTGGGTACAGCGGTTGTATGGCTTACTTGTTATCTTGATTTCATCAGTCTGCCTGTTCTGCACAACAGCGCAGGCAGCCAATGTATTGATTATCACCAGCAGCCCGGTTCCGCCGGGAAAATTCCGCATGCTCGCAGAATTAGCCGGTGCGCATGGCGTCAAAATCGATACCCGCTACAGTGAGAAACTTCCTGCCAGCACAGATGCGAGTGTATTCAACGGCTACGACATCGTTATGTTTGACGCCCCGCGTGATCACATCCGCGAAGCTATTCAGGCGCAATTGCACCATGCCTTATCCGGCTTAAAAAAGCCGTCGCTTTGGCTGCACACCAGCGAGCCAGTCTGGAAAAATTTACCTGAGCCGCTGGCTAAACGTCTCAACACTTACTATGTCAACGGCAGTACGCCTAATTATCAACATTTTTTTGAAACACTCTCTGCATACCTTGCAGGACGTTCATGGAAACAGATTGCAGAACCGATTCTGTTTCCGAAATCGGCCGTCTACCATCCCCGTGCGCCGGGATTGGTATTTGCCAATGCAGCGGCCTACCTGAAGTGGAAGCAAGTCGATCCCACGCAGCATCGTCCTGTAATCGCGATTGCTATGCATCAGCAATATGTCGTTGCAGAACAAACCGCCTTCGTCAACGATATGATCTACCGCATTGAGGCGGCAGGCGCGATACCGATTGCCTTTTACAGCCCGGTGATGGATGCCGATGCCATCGGCAGCATGATTGCTCCCGGCGGTAAGCCTATTGCAGATGTGCTGATTAATACGCAAATCATGCTCAATCCGGAAGGGCGAAAACAAGAATTCGAAACCCTGGGAATTCCGGTCATACAAGCGATGCCTTATCGAAAAGGAGATATCACCGACTGGAAAAAAGATCCGCATGGTATCGCCCTGATGGATGTTCCCTTCTACATGGCGCAGGCAGAGTATGCGGGCGTCAGCGATATACAGATCGCTGCCGCTACCGATAAAAAAAATGATCAGATTGTTCCTATCGCAGAACAAACGTCCGCTGTCGTGGCTAAGGCGATTAATCTCGCCAAGCTGAAAAACATGCGGCACGCCGATAAAAAAATTGCGATCTTCTTTTGGAATTACCCGCCTGGCGAAAAAAATCTGTCGGCTTCTTATCTGAATTTGCCGAAGAGTCTCGACGCAACGCTGACGGCACTCAAACTCGCTGGCTATAAAACAGATACTCCTGGCGACAAAGAACTGACACGACAATTACAACGTTTGCTGGCCCCGTTCTATCGCCCGCCTGCGGATAATCGTGAACTGAACGCCTTGATTGATGACGGTCTGGCCGACCTGATGCCGTTAGAAAATTATCGGGAGTGGATCAGTAGCCTGCCCACAGAAGTCAGTGCCGGGATCTTGAAAGACTGGGGAGCCCCCGAAAAATCGACTATGGTCGTGGAACGTCAGGGTCGGAAATATTTCGCCATTCCGCGTCTGCAAATCGGTAATGTCATCCTGATGCCACAAGCACCACGCAGCGAACGTGGCAGTGATAAAGAGAAACTGCTGTATCACTCTAATGTTGTGGCGCCACCGCCATTTTATCTGGCGAGTTATCTTTGGATGCGTCAGCAATTTGGCGCGCATGCCTTAATTCACTACGGAACTCACGGCACACAAGAATGGCTGCCAGGGAAAGAACGCGGTCTTTCTGTGTATGACTACCCTCAGTTGGCGATCGGTGATGTTCCGGTGATTTATCCCTACATCGTCGATAACATCGGGGAAGCGTTGCAAACAAAACGCCGCGGAAGAGCCGTGACCATCTCACATCAGACGCCACCATTTGCGCCGGCAGGTCTGCACGAAACGCTGACACATATTCATGATTTACTGCATGCGTGGCTCGCACAAGATGAAGGCATGGTCAAACAGAAACAACAGGCTGAACTGATTTCACTGGTAAAAAAAGAACGTCTCGACAAAGATATGAATTGGGATGCGCAGCAAATCAGCAACAATTTCGCCGGGTTCATCAATGTATTACATGACCATTTGCACGAACTGGCGCGTACCGCTCAACCAATGGGCTTGCATACATTTGGCAAAGGCGCTGCAGAGGAATGGCGGCTCGGCACAGTCATGCTGATGCTGGGAAAATCTTTTTGGGAAGCTGTCGCCGCTCCGGGCGACGATATCGACGAGGCTCTGGTCAACGACTACCGGAAACTCAGCAGTTCATCGGCCTATCAGTTACTGAAGCAGCATATTATCGACGGCAAACCGGATGACAAGCTCACACCGACATTGCGAGAGGCGATAGAAAAAGGACGGCAGTGGTACTACGATCTTGCGGCAACCAGTGAGACCGCCGGATTACTCGCGGCGCTTGATGGCCGCTACATTCCGACATCGTATGGTGGAGACCCGATCAAAAATCCCGAATCCTTACCCACCGGACGTAATCTGTACCCGTTTGATCCATCTCGCATCCCCACTAAAGCAGCGTGGGAAGCCGGTAAGGAAACGATGGAAAACTTAATTGCGGCCCATATCCGGCAATCAGGACACGCCCCGAAAAAACTGACTTTTTCATTATGGTCGGTAGAAACAATGCGCCATCAGGGCATGCTTGAAGCACAGGCATTGTGGGGACTTGGAGTTGAGCCGGTATGGGATCAGGGCGGTCGCGTTGTTGACGTAAAACTGGTGTCACGTGCGGAATTGAAACGCCCGAGAGTCGACGTTGTGTTGTCAGCGACAGGTCTGTATCGCGATCATTTTCCTAACACGATGAAAATTCTCGCCAAGGCCGCAAAACTCGCTGCGGAAGCCAATGAGGCAGATAATCCGGTGGCAATCAACGCCCGCAATATCAACGAGCAATTAGTCAGACAAGGATGGGCAACGGCCGCGGCAGACAAGGCAAGTAAGACCCGCATTTTTGCCTCTGAATCCGGTAAGTACGGTACTGGCCTGGACGATGCGGCACTCGCAACGGACACCTGGGACAGCAAAGCGGAAGGCGACAAAAAACTGGCGCAACTTTATTTAAACCGTATGCAATATGCGTATGGCCCCGATGAAGCTGATTGGGGAAAAAGCGCAACAGAATTGAGTAATGGAAAGCCCGGCAATCTTTACGCCACTCACTTAAAAGGTACAGAAGGCGCGATTCTCTCCAGAACATCTAATCTGTACGGCATGTTAACGACGGATGATCCATTTCAATATCTTGGCGGTATTGCGCTGGCTGTGCGTCATCTCGATGGACGTGCACCTGAGCTGTACATTTCCAATTTGCGCGAATCCGGTAGCGGCAAAATTGAAGGCGCTGCGCAGTTTCTGGCAAAAGAACTGGCAACGCGTAACTTCCATCCGGGATATATCAAAGGGCTTATGGCAGAGGGATATGCAGGCACCTTGCAGGTACTTGATAGCATGAATAATTTTGCCGGTTGGACTTCTGTCGCGCGGGAAATCGTGCGGGATGATCAATGGCAGGAATTTGTCGATGTCTATGTACGTGACAAGCATCAGCTTGGCTTAAAAGACTGGTTCGAACGTGAGAACCCACATGCACTCGCGCAGACCGTAGCACGCATGCTGGAAGCAGCACGAGGCGGCTACTGGCAGGCAGATGCCGCCACAGTCAGTGAGTTAAAGCAACGCTATCGCGAGCTGGCTCAGACCTACGACGTTAAAACTGACAATGCGAAACTGGCAGCCTATGCCGGACTCAGCGGCCTTGGGCTTGATGCACCGGCGTTAAAGAAAATGAGTCATCAGGAAACAGCAGCAGCGAATGCAGCCAAAACGCCGCGTGCGACCCAAACCATCACAAAACCCAAGCCAGATACAGAGACAAAACCTGCAACAACGCAAACAATCAGCGGAATGAAACTGGAATCCGTTTCGCAGAAGGTCGTTGAAACGCTGGGGCAGTTAATGATTGCGGCCATCGCTCTTCTCATTTTATTTCCTTTGATCGGCGCATGGCGCCAATGGAGAAAGTCAACATCGTCATGAAAAAATACACAAACCGATATCATTGGACCTCATTCGTCGCGGCTACGCTGCTGAGTACGATGAGCCTGGCCGCGATGGCTCAAACAACACATCCGCTGGAGGGACGTATCTGGGATACACGTTCAAATAGCTTTGTCAGCGAGGACGCCGCTTACAATGCAGCAGCATCCAACCGTTATGTACTCCTGGGTGAAAAACACGACAGCACTTTTCATCATCAATTACAACTGCAGGCCCTGCAAGCACTTCAGCAACGCCATCAGGGGAAAGCGCCTCTGACGCTGGCAATGGAACAATTCGATTCCGAATATCAGTCAGCGCTGAGCGCAGCCGTTAAAGCAGGCGTAAAAGATGCAGAACAGCTGGCTGACGCTGGCATGCTCAATCGTAAAGGATGGCAATGGCCTATGTACAAAAGTCTGATCACCTTCGCAGCAACACATGACTGGTCACTTATCGCCGCAAATTTGTCGCGCAAAGATGCACGCTCTATTGCTATGGGCACGATGACGCCAGACTTACCGAAGGCAGATACATCCCAGATCGCTGCATTAGAAAATGAAATCGTGCAAGGGCACTGCGGTCAACGCCCGGCGCCAGCACAACTTGCCGCAATTGTCACCGCGCAACGAGCCCGCGATGCGCGTATGGCAACCGCGATTGAAGCAAGCGCAAGCCCTGTCGTACTGATCGCAGGCTCCGGACATGTGCGGCGTGATCTCGCCGTTCCCCGCTACCTGAAAAGCAATGCCAGTACCCTTACCATCGCCTATGTCGAAATCAATGATGGCCAATATTCGCCGCAGGATTACGACACTACAGGCTTTGATCTTGTCTGGTTTACTCCACGCACAAAACGCGAAGATCCCTGCGCCATGCCGATAGGCGGCGTTGTCTCCAGGGCGGCGGTAACAAGCACACCAGAGACATCCTCATCCATACCATCTCCAAAAAAGGAAAAACAATAATGCCAACCTCCACTCTTGAACTACTGATGTATCAGATCGGGCAGTTGTTCTTATTCCCTGTACTCGTACTGGTCGCTGCGATGTTTGCATATTCATTTTATGCATTAGGCTCGTTCATTCTGCAAGCACTGCAACGTCGTCGCCGTTCGCAACATCTGGCAGGATTTCCATTGCTGCAGCATGTTCGCAAGAATGCAGAGACCACATCAAACGAACTTGATTTGCTTGCACACAAATTACTGGAGCCTGCCCGCATCGCCAGTCGCATCGCGCCTATGTTGGGACTCATTGGCACGATGATTCCTATGGGGCCGGCACTAAAATCATTAACTGACGGCAATCTGGCGAAAGTATCGGGCAATCTCACGGTGGCTTTTTCCGTCGTGATCATCGCACTGATCGCCGCCAGCATCACCTACTGGATTGCTAACGTTCAACGTCGTTGGCTGGCGGAAGAAATCGTGGAAATTCAAAAAGAGAAAACAGCATGAGCCTGAAGCTATTACATGAACCTGAGAGCGATGATCCTATTCTCTCCGTGGTCAATATTATCGATATATTTCTGGTCATTATTGCTGCACTACTCATTACAGTCGCACAGAATCCGCTGTTAAACGCATTCAGCAAACAGGATGTCACCATCATCACGGATCCAGGAAAATCAAACATGGAAATGATGATTAAAAAAGGCAAAACAATAGAACACTATAAATCCAGCGGCGCTATCGGCCAGGGCGAAGGAGCAAAAGCAGGCACCGCCTACCGCATGAAAGACGGCTCTATCGTTTATATTCCGGAAGACAAACAATAAAACCAATAGATATCCGGCAGCAAAACCAAAATCACATTATTTCAATAACAAATGGTCGATTGCACTTTGGCATTGAAAAAGTAATTCATGTATAAAAAAAGGGAAGTGTTTTCAGTGAAACACTTCCCTTTTTGCAGAAAAAAATCAATGATCACTTCGTAGGAAATTTCTTATCCCGCTGCTGTTTTCTGAACCAGTCCTGCAGCATTTTTTCTTCATATTCAAAGCTGGTGTGGCCGGATGGAATATGCATTCCCATCATAAAATTCATGTCTTTGATGTCTTCCTGCCCTTCCACTATTGTCGCGCCCTTACCATCGGTCATGCGATAACTGAGCGACATGCGCGGCCAATAAATTTCTTTAATGATACGAATATCATTCGCAGTACCGCGCATCATCGGGTGGACATCACCAGCGAGATCGACATCGGTGACCGTAATAGCCCACTTCACGTCGTCCGGTAATTTTTTCGCCAGATCGATAAAAACCTCGCCCAGCTCTTTCGCCACGCGTTCCTGAAATGCCTCGCGGGTTTCGCTGGATGGGCGTATATCCGTATATTTTTCCGGTGTTTGCCAGGTGATACTGACTTCGCCCGCATACACAGGGGACGTCAATGCGCTCGCTATAAGCAGAGCCAGACTAATCTTTTTCATCTCTTTTCTCCTGAATCAAATCAAGCAGCAGATCGTCATCTTCGCTTTATTCAGCGTTCGCCGGTGAAATGCGTCGCCATGTACAAAATATACACTTTTCCCATTCCTCTGCAACCGCGGAAGTCAAAGGATGCACGTGTTCTTTGTGCACTGCTAATGCAAAACAGCCAGCGAATCTGGCTGTTTTGCAAGCTGTTGTGCGAGCTGTTTTATCAGCTATTTTCGACGGTTCAGTTAAGCATTCGCTACACGGATCAATGCGTCACACGCGTCGTGCGTCCATTCGACAGCAGCCGTACTCTTTCGCCGACGCGGAACAGTTCATCAGCGTCTTGCGTAATGGCTCTGAACTCACCACTGTCAAGCCTGACCGTAATTTCGAGGCCGCGCTTCTGGCTATTGCTCTGCTCGATTTTCTGGCCGATCAGACCGCCCGCCACTGCGCCGACTATGCCAGCAGCGATCGAACCGTTGCCGCCGCCAATACTGGAACCGGCAGCAATGCCGCCAAGCGCCGCGCCCGCTGCCGTGCCGACACCGGTCTGCCCTTTATCGATCGTCACTTCGCGTACCGATTCCACATAACCCATGCGTACACTTTGCTCATTCTGCGTCTGGCTGGCGCGATAGACGCTGCCGGAGTTATTCGGTTGCGCACAAGCGCTCAGCAGCGCCACAGCAGTCAGTATCAAGACTTTTTTCATTGCGATCTCCTTATTCATCGAAACATCAATACAACTATGATCACACTCGGTAATGTTCAGACTGCACGACAGATGAAAAGTTTCTCTGGCGGCGTTTGTGTCTGTGGTACCGAGTGGCATACACAATAGTATAGCCATGCATCATAATGTTTGCTGACCGAAGCACAAACAGAGCGAAGATCACTAAAAATAAGCAGCAAAAGCACGAATTTCAGCGCTTGTTACTGCAAGAACGAACAAACCAACAAATGAGTCAAATAATTTTATCGGGATTTCCCCCAGTTATCGATGAGGCAACCCACACCCTGATTCTGGGGAGTTTTCCGGGGCAAGCCTCGCTGGATGCGCAACAATATTATGCGTTTCGCCACAATCAGTTCTGGCGACTGATGTCGGCAGTGTTGCAACAAGATCTGGTCGTTTGTGAGTACCAGCAAAAACTGGAACTGCTGTTAGCACATGGGATAGGACTGTGGGATATTTTCCGTCATTGCGTGCGTCAGGGCAGCCTGGATGCAGCGATACGCGACGGGCAGTTAAATGATTTTGCCACGTTGCGGCGCGACTATCCGCAGCTCAGGCGGGTTTGCTTTAATGGCAAAACGGCGGCAAAAATACAAAGCTGGTTTCAGGCGCAAGGCTATCAGACGCTGGTGCTGCCCTCTTCTTCGCCGGCCAATGCGATGCGCTCGTTTGCAGAAAAATCACACGAATGGCAACAGATTCTCAACTGAATCGATGTCGCCCGATTTTATTTATCGTTGCTGTCACATTGAGCGACAAACTTTTACATGAATTCTGTTTTAGATACAAAAGCAAAAGGTAAAATAGCGCTATGCTAATCAAACGTAAATCCATAGAAGCCGAAGCCAATCATCGCTCCGGCCCCAAGGCTGCGGCCGTTAAAAAATCTCCACGCAAACCTAAATTCGCGCCTGTGACTTTGTCAGAACTCGACGGTGTGCGTTTTTTACATTTCGGTACCGAATGGGTGCAAGGCGCGATGCGCTTGCGCAAACCGGATGCGATCGAACTCGAATACGCGCAGCAAATGATGATCTGGATGTTGTTTAATCCTGAACCGCAACACGTCGTCCAGCTTGGTCTGGGAACTGGTGCGCTGACTAAATTCAGTTATCGTCAGTTCGAGAGCGCACGTGTTACCGCCGTTGAGCTGAACCCTTCTGTCATCGCGATTTGCGAGAGCATGTTCAAATTGCCTGCGAATGACGACAGATTGAATGTCATAGAAATGGATGCGCTCGATTTTGTTAACGATGAAAACAATCTCGATACCATCGACGCGCTGCAGGTGGATCTGTACGATGCGACCGCCAAAGGACCTGTACTGGATACGGCAGAGTTTTATCAGTCATGCGCAGCCTGCCTCAAAGACAACGGCATACTGACCGTCAATTTATTCGGCGACCACCCAAGTTATGCGCGCAATCTGAAAGCCCTGCGCTTTGCTTTTGCCGAAGTCTTATGTCTGCCGGAAGTGCATGATGGCAACGTCGTTGCGATCGCGTTCAAGCACAAACAACAATTTGATTTTGCTGCATTATATGAACGCGCAACTGAGATCAAGGCGGCGACCAAGTTGCCGACGAAATCCTGGGTTAACGGTCTCAAAGCAGCGAGTGATCCGGAATAATTTCACATTAAAGACGAGTCATTTCAGGCAAGATTTTTTCAGATAAAAGCAGATAACAAAGCAGCTAAAAAAACAGTTAACGTTCATCCGCTATCCGCCCACTACAACTACAACGTCAGCCAGAGAAAATGAACCCAAAAGCCCCGCGCCGCTTAGATCTGCAACAAATTTTCACCTGGTTGATGGCTGATGGCCTGATCCTCAAAGACGAGGCCAAAGCAAAATACAATGAGGCGCAAGGTATCCTGAAAAACGGGCCATCCACCATGCACCCGTTGACGGCAACCGCGCAATGCAAACTTCTTTCAGCAAAGACACCGCATGCACAGCTGACGCTGGACTGGCTGACCGAATGGGCGGCGGGCAAGGTACACCTGCCGTTTTACCGGATAGATCCTTTAAAAATTGATTTCACCACGGTCTCTGATGTGATGTCATCAACGTATGCGACGCGCTTTAATATTCTGCCTGTCGAATCGAATGTCAACACGGTCGTTGTTGCCACGACTGATCCGTATAACACCGAGTGGCAAGATGAAATCGCGCGTATTTCGCGTAAAGAAATACGTCTGGTACTCGCGAATCCGCTGGAAATTTCACAATACATCGTGCAGTTTTTTTCGCTGGCGAAATCGATTAAAGATGCGCGTAAATCCAGCAGCAATGACCTGGGCTTGCGACAAAACTTCGAGCAGTTGGTTGAACTTGGTAAGTCGAATAAACAAGTCGATGCGAATGATCAGCACATCATCAATATTGTTGACTGGTTATGGCAATTTGCGTTTGATCAGCGTGCCTCGGATATACATCTCGAACCTAAGCGTGATATGGCGGTGATCCGCTTCCGCATTGATGGCGTGCTGCATCAGGTGTATCAGGTGCCGGCAACCGTCATGATCGCGATGATTGCGCGGATCAAATTATTGGGTCGTATCGACGTCATTGAAAAGCGGCGCCCGCAAGATGGCCGTATCAAGACCCGTACCGCCGATGGGCAGGAAGTCGAGTTGCGTTTATCAACGTTGCCCACCGTGTTTGGCGAAAAAATGGTGATGCGTATTTTTGATCCGGAAGTCGTGGTCAAGACGCTGCCGGAATTAGGTTTTCCATTGAACGACGCGAAACGCTGGGACAATCTGACAAAAAAACCGCACGGCATCATTCTCGTCACCGGGCCGACCGGCTCAGGAAAAACCACAACGCTGTACACCACACTGAAAGCGCTGGCCACATCCGATGTGAATGTCTGTACTGTCGAAGATCCGATAGAAATGGTGGAAGCTTCGTTTAATCAGATGCAGGTGCAATCATCGATAGATCTGAACTTCGCCGATGGTATACGCGCACTGATGCGGCAAGATCCTGACATCATCATGGTCGGTGAGATACGCGACCTGGAAACCGCAGAAATGGCGGTGCAGGCTGCACTGACCGGCCATCTGGTGCTGTCGACCCTGCATACCAATGATGCGCCATCCGCGATCATGCGGCTGCTGGAACTCGGCGTTCCGTATTATCTGTTGGAAGCAACGATAATCGGCATTCTGGCGCAACGTCTGGTGCGTACCTTGTGCGTCCATTGCAAAGTCGCTGATGGCGAAATTCAGGATGCGATCTGGGAAACGCTGGTCGAAGACTGGGGCATCCCGAAACCACAGACAGTCTATCGCCCTGTCGGCTGCCCGGAATGCCGCCAGACCGGTTTTCTGGGGCGTACCGGCCTGTATGAGCTGCTGACCGTGACCTTGCCATTCAGTAAGCTGATCACGGAAAACGCCGATATTCATGCTTTACGTGCGCAGAGTATCAAGGATGAGATGAAGCCCTTGCGCATTGCCGGTGCTTACAAAATTGTCGAAGGTCTGACGACCGCCGATGAAATTCTGAAAGTCACCTCATCGCTGATATAAAACTATTCTCGTCAACGGTTGACTGCGGCAAAAATGCCATCGCGCACCTGCGGATACAGCAAGCGTGCGCCCAGCTCATGTTTAATACGCTGATTCTCGAGGCGACGGGATTCCGACATGAATGACAGCAGCATGGGCGATACTTGTTTCTGTAATTCAGCACGAGGCAGACGTGGCGGGCGCGGCAACTGAAACGCGTCAGCCACCAGATCAAAATAATCCCCCATCCGGATATCGCTGTCGTCCACCGAGTGATACACGCGCTGCGGCAAACCACGGAATAAGGCCAGCCGGATCAGCCGCGCCAGATCGTCAGCATGAATATGATTGGTGTACACGTCATCACTGGCGGTCAATGCTGGCGTGCCTTTTTGTAAGCGTTCCACCGGCAAGCGATCCGCCGCGTAAATGCCCGGCACCCGCAGAATGGCTAAGGTGGACTGGCTGCGTTTCGCCCAGCGTCGCAGGCACTGTTCTGCCGCCACGCGTCGCACGGCACGCGCATTTTGAGGGTTGACCGCGCGTGTTTCATCAAACTTTGCGCCAGCGCAATCGCCATACACACCGGTCGTGCTGACATAAACAAGACGGCTCTTGTCGGGTAAAATGGCGCTCAAATTCTGGCTGCGGATATCTGTAATGCCGTCAGATCGCGGTGGCGCCAGATGCACGATACGCTGCGCCAGCCCTGACAATCGCGCCAGAGTATGCGGCTGATCCAGATCAGCAACCACCGGCACCGCCCCCGCCGCACGCAGCTCTGCACAACGCGCAGGCTGACTGGTGACAGCGAAAATGCGGAAATGCGCACGCAATAATGGCAGCAGACGCATACCGACATCGCCACAACCAATAATCAGTAAGCGCGGCCTAGCTATTTTTTTTAACTGTTTTTTCATGCTCAGGATTGTATGACTTTTCAAGTAACCGTGACCCCCAGCGGTCATCAATTTAGCTGCGATGCAGATGAGACCGTATTATCCGCCGCTTTGCGCGCGGGCGTCATTCTGCCTTACGGTTGTAAAAATGGAGCCTGCGGTTCCTGCAAAGGCAAAGTCACTGACGGCACTGTCGTGCACGGTAATCATCAGCAACGCGCGTTAACCGAAGACGAAGCAGCACAAGGCATGTCGCTGTTCTGCTGCGCGAAACCGCAAAGCGATCTGACCATCGAAGCGCGTGAGCTGGTCGCCAATGATGAATATCCGGTCAAAAAAATGCCGACCCGCATTGCGAAACTGGAAAAATTATCCGATGACGTGATGCTGCTTGCCTTGCAATTGCCAGCAAATGAAAAACTGAATTACCGCGCTGGTCAGTACATAGAATTTTTACTGCGCGACGGCAAACGCCGCAGCTACAGTATGGCCAATGCGCCGCACGATGCGGAACACATTAGCCTGCATATCCGTCACATGCCGGGCGGCTTATTTACCGATCAGGTTTTCTCGACATTGAAAGAGCGTGACATCCTGCGCTTTGAAGGTCCGCAAGGCACGTTTTATCTGCGTGAAGACAGCGACAAACCGATTATTCTGCTCGCCTCCGGTACAGGCTTTGCGCCGATCAAAGCACTGGTCGAACAATTAATCCACACCAAATCCACGCGCCCTGTCGCGTTGTACTGGGGCGGCCGTCGCCCTGCCGATCTCTACATGGATAAGTTATGCCAGGAGTGGGCGGCACAATTACCCGGCTTCAGTTATGTGCCGGTCATTTCCGATGCACAAGCCGAAGATCAGTGGCAGGGCCGCACTGGCTTTGTTCATCAGGCGGTGATGGCCGATCACGCTGATTTATCCGGCTATCAGGTGTATGCCTGCGGTGCACCAGTGATGGTGGATTCCGCCAAACGCGATTTTGTCGCGCAGTGCCAGTTACCGGCGGACGAGTTCTACGCCGATTCGTTCACATCCGAAGCCGATCTGGTGAATTAACAAGGAAAGGACAACGCATGTTCATGCATGCGAAAAACGAAGTGCTTGTGCTCTGTTAATCAATTGCTCATCGTCTGCGCGCGCGTGAGCTGAGCATCCCGTTTTTTTTTCAGCGCACTGCATAAATTTATTTTGACGCAGTGCGCAAAAAGTCCTACTATCCGCTTTATGAAAATTTTTACCGACATGTCCTCACCAAATATCGCACGACGTCGCAGCTCGTTCTTCGAGCCTGGGACTATGTACGAGTGAGCGTGCGCGGTAGATGAGCGGCACCACAAGTATCAAGCCACAGGCAACTCCTGTGGCTTTTTTGTTATTCAGCACCCGATATTAGTCTCTACTACTCTTTTTTTACCCCTGCTTTGTCGACTTTAGGAGTCTTGAAATGGAATTCAGCCAGTACAACGTTAACGCTCTGATGTACATCACACCGCGCCCGGAAATCGTCTTTACGGAAGGCAGCGGCATGTGGCTGACGGATAACAATGGCAAACGCTATCTCGATTACCTGCAAGGCTGGGCGGTCAATTGCCTCGGCCACAGCCCGGCTGTAATCCACGACGCGCTGGTCGCGCAGTCGAAAAAACTGCTGAATCCATCTCCTGCGTTTTACAACGCGCCGATGATAGAACTGGCTTCGCGTCTGACCGAGCAATCCTGTTTTGACCGCGTGTTCTTTACGAACAGCGGTGCCGAAGCGAATGAAGGCGCAATCAAACTGGCGCGCAAATGGGGTCAGTTGAACAAAAACGGCGCATTTGAAATCATCACCTTTGATCACAGCTTCCACGGTCGCACGCTGGCAACCATGTCGGCCTCCGGCAAACCGGGCTGGGACAAAATATTTGCACCGCAAGTCACCGGTTTCCCGAAAGCAGATCTGAACGATATCGCTTCGGTTGAAAAACTGATCAGCGACAACACCGTCGCCGTCATGCTGGAACCGGTACAAGGCGAAGGCGGCGTGTTGCCAGCCACGCGTGAATTTATGCAGCAACTGCGCGCACTGACGCAAAAACACGGCATCCTGCTGATCGTTGACGAAGTACAGACCGGCATGGGGCGTACCGGTGAATTGTTCGGCTATCAGTTGTCCGGTATCGAGCCTGACATCATGACGCTGGCGAAAGGTATCGGTGGCGGCGTGCCGCTCGGCGCCTTGCTGTGCCGCGAAGCGGTCGCCTGTTTTGTGCCGGGCGATCAGGGCGGTACGTACAACGGTGCGCCATTGATGACGGCCGTTGGTATCGCCGTGCTGAAGGAATTGACCAAGCCGGGCTTCCTCGATGAGGTCAAGGAAAAGGCCGCTTATCTGAGTGCAGAATTAGTCAAACTGTCGGATGAATTCGGTCTGCAAGGCGAACGCGGTGAAGGCTTGCTGCGCGCGCTGAAACTCGGCGACAACATCGGCGCACAAATCGTTGAAACTGCGCGCAATATGGAACCAGTCGGCTTGTTGCTGAATTCACCGCGCCCTGATCTGCTGCGTTTCATGCCTGCGCTGAACGTGACGAAAGAGGAACTCGATCAGATGCTGGCGATGTTGCGCGAAGTGCTGAAGCAAATCAAAAAATAAGCGCTGAACGTCAAAGTTCTGCCTAAAAAAAAAAGCAGCTAGGGCTGCTTTTTTTTAACGTCTTTTTCCTTATTGTTTGCCTGTCGTTTGCTGTTTTTCAGCATACTCCCCCCTGTTTTTCTTGTTTTCGCCTTTATCCCAGCATAAACAAAGGGGCTTACAACATACTCCCGGGGAGTATTATTCAGGCATTTTCCGGCACTTTTTCAATGCCGACGATAATTTGCCTGATTATGGCTTCACCACAAAGTGCATGACCGACCACGCTGGCAAGGTGTAACTGAACTGATTTTGCTTGATCGCACTCAGACCCGCACGCATGGTCACGGCCTGACTGCTCGCATCGACACCCCACGCCTGCACAGAATTCAGCGCCACCGGATGGGCGATTTGCAAGCTGGCATTCAACGGTGTGCTAAGGCGGTTGATCGCAATCAGATGCACGGTATCCGGCGCGGCAGCACTGACTGCCGCATACACGGTGCCATTGCCGTTATTCGTCGAGACCGCTTTGACTGAGACTTCAGGAAACACCGATTTATTGCCGTCGTAATTGCGGAAAATTTTAAATCCGGCGGCGATATAGGCTTCGACATCACCGAAATACGTTGCCAGATGCACGCCCTGCTGACCAAAAGCGCCGAGCGCGTCGGCCTGCGCAATCGCACCGCTCACATCATCTCTGCCGCCAAAATCATATTCGGTCACGGCGAGTTTGGTGCCAGGATAAAAATCGGCAATCGACTGCTTGAGCTTGGGCAGAATTTCCAGGCCGCGACCATCGGTAAAACCATTACCGCCTTGCGTGATCCAGCTTGGTTCGACGTAGCTACTGTCCCACAAACTGCGCGCTGCCTGCACGCGATTGGCCGGATCATACGACGCCTGTGAATAGTAGTGAAACGAGAAGGCATCCAGCAAACGCTTGCCCGCCGATGCCGACGCCTTGCGCATCGTATCCAGATACACATTGGCAAACGTCATGCCGTTGTAGCGATAGCGGTCACCGGTGTTTTTGCTGAGATACGGCTCCGCATAATATTGATTCCAGTCCGCTGGCTGATGCGATTGCGAGCCATCCCAGACTGCCCACAAACTGAATAAACCCAGATAACCGCTCAGTGCCGGGCCAAAGGTTTGCGCGGAGCTGTCCATGCGCTTCACCGTTTTCGCGAGCGCCAGATTCTTTTGCATGACATCGCTGATCGTGGTCAGCTTCGGATACAGATTTTCGTGCGTGCCAGCGCCCTGGCTGGATGGCCACACATGCCACAGATCGGGTTCATTATCCAGTTCATAGCCTTTGACACCTTTGGTGGAAGATGCCTTGCCATATTTTTTGACGAGGAAATTTAGCTCTTCGTCGATATACACCACATTGTCGCTCAGCGATGGTGCCAGACTCAGACTGCCTGCTGCCGCAGGTTTGTCATTCACAATATCAAGCCAGCGGCTGACATCGACATTCGATGGCCCGGCGGTGCTTTGCCATAAGTCATAACCTTTGCAGGTCGATGGCGGGTACAGATTGACGATGTCTTTCGGCAGCTTTCCGGCAGCAGGCAATTGCAGCAAAGAGAAAGTGCCCAGCGCCAGCGACTGATCGTGGAACGCTTTAATCCCGGCACCCGGTGCGTAATACGCAAGGCCGTTGGTGGTGGAAGGCTCACCCGCACCGGTCGCGTATGTCACACCGGCATTTGAAGAATGGCACCAGTCGGCGCCGGAATTGCTGACACCGTTTTCCCAGTTATAGCTGGTCATATTATTGCCACCGAGGCGACGCGAAGTCAGATTCAGACTATCCAGATTCGCTTTGCCGCCATGCGCATCCCAGCCAGTGCGGCCATAACCGTCGGCGTAGGCATTGAAGCCGTAAATCAGCGGGCTGATGGTTTTGCGTTCGGCCTGAGTGTTAATGCTGAAAGTGACGTTCTGCGCCATCGCTAATGACATTTCTGTCGAAATACTGAGGATTGCAAGAACTTTGATGAAGTTGACTGGTCTCATGGCTCTCTCCGCCGGATAACTAAACTAATTGCGCGTTGATGGTCACGTAAGGCAGATCGGCCAACGTGTAAGGAAACAAATGTTGCTCTGCCGATGTTATAAATGGATAGTTGCCCGACATCAACAAAACTTACACTTCGGTAACACTTTTGATGATTTTTTGTAGGAAAAAAGAGGAGATTTGTTTTTCTTACCAGCTTTGTTTGCAATAAGTAATTTCAATAAATAATTTCAATCAATTAAGTTAAAGATCTTTCACATGAAACTACCCGCTGGTGTCACCCGCTACTTACCTTCGTCTGTTCTGCCGCGCAAACTGAGCAAACGGCGGCCTCTCAACCTCGCTCTCAGTCTCGCGCTTGGACTGACGCTAGTCAGTATTCTGCCGGCGGCGACGGCTGCACCGGCGTATTACCGTTTTCCCGGCATACGCGCAGAGACCGTCGTCTTTACTGCGGAAGGCGACTTATGGAAAGTCGGCCTGCGCGGCGGACAGGCGCAACGGCTGACCACACATCCGGCCGCAGAAACCCTGCCAGCGATTTCACGTGATGGGCTATGGCTGGCGTTTTCCGCCGCCTATGAAGGGGCAACTGAAGCCTATGTCATGCCGGTCAACGGTGGTTTGCCACAGCGTCTGACATTTGAAAATGATGTCGTGAATGTGCTCGGCTGGACGGCACAGGGCGAGGTATTAGTCAGCACACTCAACAGCACCGGGCCCAACGCGCACAGAGTCATTGCAGCGATTGATCCGAAAACACAATTACGCCGCGTCTTCCCTGTTGCTGATGCGAATGAAGCGGCGCTCGATGACAGTGGCCGCTATCTGTACTTCACGCGTTTCGGTCTGCAAATGACCAATGACAATGCCAAACATTACCGTGGCGGCGCGACCGCACAATTGTGGCGCTATGACTTGCAGGGCAAAGCCGAAGCCGTCAATCTGTTTGCCAGCGACAGCAGCAATAACAAGCGGCCGATGTGGTATCAGGGTCGCCTGTATTTCATCAGTGACCGCGACGGTGCATTCAATATCTGGACAGCCAACGCCGACGGCAGCAATCCGCAACAACTGACGACGCATAAAGAGTGGGATGTCAGAAATGCCGCCATCGGTGACGGCAACATCGTCTATCAGCTCGGCGCCGATCTGCATGTACTTAATATTGCCAGCAAAGCCGACAACACACTGGCGATCGATCTGACATCCGATTTTGATCAGCAAAGAAAACGCCTGATCCGCACACCGCTGGAATATCTGAGCGATACCGAAATCGCCAGCAAAAGCGAGCGTCTGATTTTCACTGCGCGCGGCCATGTCAGCATTGCCGGTACCGACCGTCAACGCCGTGTCGATTTAGCGATTCCCGAGAATGCCCGCGCCCGCGCTGCCGTGTTTTCGCACGATGACCAAAGCGTGTATGTGATTGTTGACAGCTCAGGTGAAAATGAAATCTGGAAATATCCTGCCAATGGTATCGGTAAGGCAGAAATGCTGACCCATAATGGCGATGTACACAGACTCAATATCTATCCGTCACCGGATGGAAAATCGCTCGCGCATACCGATAAACGTGGTCGCGTCTGGTTGCTGGATCTGGGAACGAAAACCAACACGATCATTGATGACGGCAGCAAAGCGGGCTTTGACCGCTATGGTGATGTCGTCTGGGCACCGGACAGTAAAACCCTGGCCATCGTGCGCCCGGATAGCAGCAGCGGTCGCGAACAAATCGGCTTATATTCGTTCGCCAGCAAACAACTGCATTTCGTCACAGGCGACCGCTATGAATCGCATACGCCGGTATTTTCCACCGATGGCAAGTGGCTGTATTTCTTATCTGAACGCCACTTCGAGGTCGGCAATCGTTCACCTTGGGGTGATCGCAATCTTGGCCCCAGCTTTGACAAACGTTCCGGCATTTACGCCCTCGCCTTGCAGGCAAAAAATCGTTTTCCGTTTAAAGCTGACGATGAGTTAAGCAAGCTCAGCAACAAAACCGACGCAAAACCAGCAGAAAAAAATACTGAAAAAGCCAACGAAAAAACGGCAGAGAAAGCATCGGATACGGATGCCAAATCAGCCGACACAAAAGCCAGCAAAGCAGCATTACCCGCCATAGAATATGCGGGACTCAGCGAACGTTTGTATCAGGTGCCACTCGCTGCCGGTAATTACGGCGGCTTAGCGATTGACGATAAGCGTCTGTATTTCGTTGAATCAGAAGGCCACGAAGGACGCGGCACACTGAAGACACTCGCCATCAGCAAAAACCCGGTGCAACCAGAAGTATTCGTCAGCGGAATCCGTCAGTTCGATTTATCCGCCGACAAAAAACATGTGTATTACAAAACCGCTACCAGTAACGGTGCCAGTGATTTTGTGATCGTCGAAGCCGGTGCCAAAGCACCCAACGATATCAGCAAGGCGAAAGTCAGCATCAATGACTGGAGCTTCACATCCGACCCGCGTCAGGAATGGCGCCAGATGTTCGGTGACGCCTGGCGCATGCACAGAGATTTTCTGTACGACGACAACATGCGTGGCGTGGACTGGAAAAAAATGCGCGACAAATATGCGCCTCTGGTCGAGCGTGTCACTGACCGCAATGAGTTGAATGATGTGCTCGCGCAAATGGTCAGCGAAGTCGGTGCGCTGCATTCGCAGTTCCGCCCCGGCGACATCCGCAAAGCTGCTGCCGAAGGTGCACCGGCAACGCTGGGCGCAGTGTTAGCCCGCAGCAAAGACGGCTACAAGGTAGAACATATTTATCGCAGCGAACCAGAGTTACCAACAGAGCGCAGCCCGCTGGCGCAACCCGATGTCGATGTCAAAGAAGGCGATGTCATTCTGAGCGTCAACGGCAAGCCGGTCATGGAAGCGCGTGATATTGCCGATCTGCTGCTGAATCAGGCCGACAAGCAAGTCTTGCTGCAGGTAAAACGCGCAAATCAGGCGCCGCACAATGTTATCGTCACGCCTGTCAGCATGACGAAACATGCGAATCTGCGTTACAGCGACTGGGAACAAAGCCGCAGCGTACGCGTTTACGAAGCATCGAAAGGTAAGATAGGTTATCTGCATCTGCGGGCCATGGGTGCGCAAGACATCAATGCGTTTGCACGCGAGTTCTACAGCAATTTCAATCGTGACGGCCTGATCATCGACGTGCGCCGCAATCGCGGCGGCAATATCGACAGCTGGATCATAGAAAAACTCTTGCGTAAAACCTGGGCGTTCTGGTCGCGCGGCAACAACCAGCCTTACACCAATATGCAACAGACCTTCCGTGGTCATCTGGTGGTGCTGGTGGATGAGCTGACGTATTCTGACGGCGAGACTTTCGCGGCAGGCGTGAAGGCATTGAAACTCGGGCCACTGGTTGGCAAACGCACTGCTGGTGCCGGTGTCTGGCTGTCGGATGGCAACAGCCTGGCTGATAACGGCATGATACGCGCAGCAGAAAATGCACAGTTCGGCATGGATGGCCGCTGGCTGGTCGAAGGCGTCGGCGTCACGCCGGATGTGGAAGTCGAAAACATGCCGCATGCAACCTTCAACGGACAAGATCAGCAACTCGAAAAAGCCTTGCAAATGCTGACCGATAAACTGCGCGAACAACCCGTCAAAAAACTGGTGCCGCAAGCGATTCCACCGCTGAAGTAAGCCCGCTGTCATTCAAAGCATCAAGCCCGGTCACGTTAATGACCGGGCTTTTTTTTAGGTTGCAGCAAGCGTAGCGTGCGTACCCAGTAGGGTGCGTCATACGCCCCCCTTCATCAATCAAATGCACTCACCTGTTCATTCGCCACTCAGTCTGAAATCTGGCGACGTCGCACATGATGATGACGCATCTTATGCGAGGCTGGTTACGGCCAGCCGACGAACATCAACCTTACCTAATTTGGTGCGTATGACGCACCCTACGCTTGCTGTCTTCGTCGCCATGCCTTGCCGGGGCAACTTTGCGTCAGTCCAACCTTATTGTCGGACGAAAATTGCCCCAGATATTCTATTTGTCCGGCCTAATTTTAGGCTGGAGATAAAAAGGTGGTTGCTATGGATATGATCGGCAAAATTCGGCGTATGTCTTTACGCGACAAACTGTCGCTACACGAAGTGCTTTGAGTTAAAATTTCGAAAAAAATACTCCCCGTGCTATATATTTAATTGCAACTGATGTAAGGCATATTGCGAGTTATATTTTTTCAAATCAATCAGCATATCGGATGCTATTAATTTAGATGAAATTCACAACAAAAATACCAATTGGAACAACCGAATTGCTGGAGGATCCGACAGCACTTATTAAAAATATTGATAAACTTCATGTGTGGGCTTTGCTGTTTGGGATCGTAATTGTGGCTCCTGGCGGGATAATGTTTTGGAAAATTATTGCGACCAATAAAGATTTAATTTATGTGATGGATTATCCGCCAGAGAAATTTTTGCCAATGCTGTTAGTCTTAATGCTTTTCCATGAAATATGTCATGCACTCGCATTTCCTGGATTTGGTTTAAATGATCGTTCAGCTATGGGCTTTGATAGAAAAAGTGGGCTTGCATTTGTTAGTTACAGCGGCGTCGTAAGCAGGCGAAGATACTCGGTAATACTTCTCATGCCCTTTCTAATTATCACTTTAATTCCCTACCTTCTTTGGATTGGTGGCATCGAAATAAAGTGGGCTCCTGGAGTGTCAATTTTAAATGCAATTGGATCGTCTGGAGATATTGTTATATTGTATATATTAACAAAAAAAGAAAGAGAAAAAAAATACATTCAATCAAACCATATTGGGCTACTCAAAAAAACGGCACCAATAATAGTGAATCAATGATTTGAGATAACGATAGGTCAACGCTTTGCAGGCATTAACAACCCCTCTTCGATGAGGTCTTGAATAATACGTGCCTGTTGCGCATCGCGCCTCCGCTTCAAGGTATCCCGGTTTGGCGCTTCGGTTGCCAACCAATTCTTGAACTCCACAAAAACTTGAGGGTCGATCGTTTTCATTGTCGCCATCGCTCCGTTTGCAGCAAAAACCACTCGTTCAAATTTTGGAGATTGGGTCAACACATCTGCACGGAGCGCTTGTATGACCCAAAGGTCGTTTTCGTCGTTTGAAAGCTGAAATGGATGCTCATCCCCTTCTTGATTAGGCCGACGTAAGAAGTCGACCTCAAAGCCTTTATCATTCACTGCGGTTTCAAGTGCGCCCTCTTTGCGCTCGAAGGTGCGGTCGACCTTACGTAGAATATCAAGTATCGAGACCTGGAGTTTCTCCATCTCCGCCAAGAATCGTACTCTCTTTCTTGCGTCCCATAGCAAATCGACGTCTTGCGTTGCCAACGCTGCCGGGAGTATCCGTACACCGGCCGCAGTCTCGTAGGCATAGAGTGCATGTGTTCCGACGACGGTAAAGTGTTCCGATAGACCGGCATTGTCGAGTTCTTGCAGTAATTCAACAACGATGTTTGGAACCCTTCCGACTCGCAAAGCCTTATTGAGACGGCGATGTTTATCCATCTCTGCAGCCAAGGTAGCTGCTCGCATTTCAATTTCTTTCTTTTTTGGAATGTAGGCTTCGTAGATTTTTTCGGTTTCAGGCGACCGACGACCTAAGCGCTCTTGTCGCTTATGAGGAAGAGTCTTAACGAGCTGCTCCCCTTCTGGCTCTTGCTTCCAATACATTCCAGATGCGTACGCCTGAGCTCTTTTCCGAGTCTTATGGAGCTCGGTGAAAACTGCTTCAGCATCAATTGCCTGTCGAATCGCGTCTTCTGGGATTGGGGTGTAGTTCATGTCAGTCCTGGACTCAGCCGTCATTTTCACAATTTCTTAATTATGACGGGAATCCTTTATTTAAGCCAATCCCCGTAGAAATTATCATTTCATATTTTTGACGGTAGATTTCTTTTTTATTAATTTTAAGATGTTTTTTCAGGCCAGAAGGAAAAAATCTTAAAAAAAGCATTTCCAACAAAGGCATGCACCTATCAGCGCATTCAAGATTCATTTCCGATACACCCTTGAGTCAGCCGCGTTCCCCACCACTTCTTTGTACGCATGCCAGGTCGCATGGCCGATAACTGGCATGGCGATAATGAAACCCAGGCTCCAGGTCATGAAGCCGAGCACCACGAAGCTGACGATGATCAGCGCCCAGACGATGCTTGCGGGCACATTGATGAACAGCGCAACGCAGCTGATGATCATCGAGGTGATGGCGTCGCTGTCTCTGTCGAGCATCATAGGAATCGAGACCCAGCTGATTGCGAAAACGATACTCGCGAAGATGAAACCGATGCAGGCATAGACCAATAGAAATTCCAGATTATTCAGTGAAAATAACTGCGTCAGAAAGCCATGCATAGTGGGCATGCCCTTGTTATAGAACAGAGCAAAAATCACCAGCGAAGCGCGTGCCCAGACCATCAGTATCACTGCCAGCACGAGTGCCAGCACGCCGATATTGCTCCAGCGGCCGCGCATGGAAAATACACTGCCGAGCAAACCGGAACGCACGTTTTCTATACGACGGCTGATGTCGTACAAACCCAGCGCCAGCAAGGGTCCGATCAGTAAAAAGCCGCAACTGAGTGCAGACACATATTGCGGCGCATGACTGAGCACGAGATTGAGTATCAGCCCCATTGCGGCAAAACAGATGCCGTAAAAAATACTGGCGCTGCCGGATTCGCGGAAATCGTCCCAGCCCAGCCGCAGCCAGGTGAACGGGCGAAACATGCCGATGCGGCGGATAGGTGGAAAGGGTGATGCGGTATCGATGATGGTGGTAATGTCGGGTGGCGCGCTGTCACCACCTCGTCCCTGAGTCTGGTCTGCCATGCTGTCTCCATCGTTTTTGTAGTGGATTGTCCATCTTGATCTGGATCAATACATTCATACTATGACAACAAAACAGCCATTGGCAATGACCGCCGACGCGAAAACGATAAGGACTTTAGGTGCAGTGCGGCATAAGTACCGCGTCAGCAATGCGAAAGATGCGACATTGATGGATACTCCCCCATGTATTGATAAAAACAGCCCTGATGTCCTTATAAACAAAGGGCTTTAAAATATACTGGTGGGAGTATATTTGAGACCAAAAATCGATCCAGCAGCATCAGCGGCGAGGCAGTTGCTGCAAAAATGCCGACAAATGACGTATCAGCTCAGGTGAAATCGGCAGCGTGGGATCAAAATACGAGGCCATTTGTTTCTTTGCGTCGGCCGGTACTATTTTCAAGACATGATTCATGCCGCTGATGACGTGGAGTTCTGCGTCTGGTTTTGCCGCTTTCAATGCTTCGGCCTGGCTGCGATCAACCTGAATATCGGTATCGCCCTGCAAAATCAGCACCGGCATCGTGAGTTTGCGAATTTCTTGCAGCGGCGTATAGCGGTACAGGGAAATCAGGTAGGGCTGCACACTCTCGCGATATAAAAACTGCAGCGCAGGCGGCACGCTGGCGGTGGTTTTCCCTGCCTGCAAGGCTTGCAAAATGTCTTCATTCGGCTTCACCAGATCGGGTGGTAATTTGCCATACAATTGCTGACGCAACACATCCGCTAAATTGCTGCCAGCGCCCGCAACCGACACCAGCGCGCTGACTGGCACTTGCTGCGCGGCGAGCATCGCAATCAGCGAACCTTCGCTGTGCCCCAACACCACCACATCAGAAAAACGCGTATCCGCTTTCAGCATCTTCAGCCACGCCGCGGCATCATTGACGTTAGTTTCAAAACGTATAGCCGATTCCGTCTTTGCCACAGCGGCGCTGTCGCCCACGCCGCGCTTATCAAAGCGCACCGAAGCATAGCCCTGATTGGCCAATCCCTCTGCCAGCATTTTCAGACTATTGTTATTGCCGGATGATCCTGCACTGTTGCCATTGCGATTCGTCGGGCCAGAGCCAGCAATGATCAGCACGACCGGCACTTTTGCGCTGCCTTCCGGTTGCAATAAGCTGCCCTGTATTTCGCCATTCGCCGTTGCCAGGGAAATGCCACGTTCCGTGCTGTCGGCTTGCGCTGGCGACGCACAGAACACGGCAATCGATACCATCAGCGCACTACACATCTGCCACATTTTTTTCATAGGGTTGCCTCAGTTTCACGAACAAGCTTACAGAATTCAGGGTTTAGGATTCAGGGTTCAGGTATGCAGCAAGCGCCCACCGGAAAAAGACCAGTTTTCCCAGCTGGTTTCTTTAAATACCAGCATCACATTTTCCGGATCAAAACCTTGCGCCTGCAACTTTTGCATCAGGTCTGTCAGTAAGGCTTTTTTTACTTTGACGCTGCGTCCGGCCGACCACAGAATTTCGATCAGTACGAAATTCTCATCGCGATCAGTTACTGCATCGGGATAGCGCGCATGAAAGCGAAAATCTTCGGCATCGAGTTCCAGCACGCGCTGGAATACGTCGTCCTGCGGCACGCCGGTGGCGACCAGCGCCTCATGAATACTGTTAAGTACCGTGTCTTTAAACGCAGCAGTTTTAGGACGGCGTACCGTCAATGTCACCAAGGGCATGGAGATTCCTTTCAATCACAGACAGGTTAAATCAGACAAGGGAGCAATGAATGCCATCATGAAAAGACAATAGTACAACATCAGCGAAACCAGGCCAGGTGAATGGGCCGGTATTCACCCGCTGAAAGCAGCAATTGTGGATACTCCCCCCTATTTTATAAAAAACACCTCTGATGTCCTTATAAACAAAGGGGCTTTAAACATACCAGGGGGAGTATATTGAAGGCGAAAAATGGCATGGGCAGAATCAGTGACGGGACAGTTGCTGTAAAAATGCTGACAAGTGCAGTATCAGCCAGGGTGAAACCGGCAACGTCGGGTCGAAATACGATGCCATTTGTTTTCGTTACGCAATAAAACTGTCTCTCTGTTTCAGGATGGGTCATCAGATTGAATCCTGCTATTCTGTCTGCGCGATCTTGCCTTTCATACTCAAATATTTTCTCCGGAATGTGCTTGACTTAGAGCGCGCTCCAACTTCTAGACTGCCTGCCATGACCACTCCCATGACGATACAACAAGCCGCTGCTGCCACCGGGCTCAGCGTGCATACCCTGCGCTATTACGAACGGATCGGTTTGCTCGATCCGGTCGCGCGGCGCAGTAATACACACCGCCAGTTCCGTGAAGAAGATATCCGGTGGATAGACTTTTTGCTGAAACTACGGCGCACCGGTTTGCCGGTACGCGACATGCTGCGCTATGCAGAATGGCGCAGGGAAGGCAATACGCCAGAGAGTGTGTCTGCACGCAAGGCCTTGCTGGAACAGCATACCCAAAGCGTGGAACAGACGATCGCAGCCTTGCAGGACAACCTGACGGTACTGCAACTGAAAATTGCCATGTATAGCGATATGCAGGCGAACTTCGGGGCTGAGATCGATTTACCATCCATTCACCCCAAGGACAGCCTTCATGAGCACCAGCCATCTGCACCACAAACAGACTCAGGCACCAGTCGCCACAGAAACCGCATCTCTTAAAACCCGCCAGCTCGGCAGTAATGGCCCGCTGGTCTCCGCCATGGGGCTGGGCTGTATGGGAATGAGCGATTTCTATGCCAACCGCGACGATGCCGAATCCATCGCCACCATTCATCGTGCACTGGAAATCGGCATCACCTTGCTCGACACTGCCGATATGTACGGCCCTTACACCAATGAAGAACTGATAGGAAAAGCGATACAGGGAAAGCGCCAGCAATGCTTTATCGCGACTAAATTCGGTATCGTGCGCGATCCATCCAATCCGCATCTGCGCGGCGTCAATGGTACGCCGGCGTATATCCGTAGCGCCGTCGAAGGCAGCCTGCGTCGTCTCGGCACGGATACCATCGACCTGTATTACCAGCACCGGATTGATCCGCATACACCGATAGAAGAAACGGTAGGCGCACTGGCCGATCTGGTCAAGGCAGGCAAGATTCGTTATATCGGCTTATCGGAACCATCCGTTGCCACCATAGAGCGCGCGCACCGGGTTCATCCGATCACCGCAATACAAAGCGAATATTCCTTGTGGACGCGCGATCCGGAACAGGGTGTACTCGCTGCATGTCGCCGCCTCGGTATTGGCTTTGTGCCGTATAGCCCGCTGGGACGCGGCTTTCTGACAGGTGCGCTGACCAGTCCGGAACAATTTTCCGAAGATGATTACCGGCGTTCGAGCCCGCGTTTTCAAGGAGAAAATTTTAATAAAAACCTGCAACTCGTAAAGAAAGTGGAACAACTTGCCACACACTATGGCTGCATCGCTTCACAGCTCGCGCTCGCCTGGGTACTGGCACAAGACCCGCATATTATTCCGATTCCCGGAACCAAACGGCGCTCTTATCTGGAGCAAAACTGGGAGGCGCTGAACGTTTCACTGTCTGCCGCCGATGTACAGGCTCTGAATCAGATTTTTCCGCCGGAAGCCGTCGCCGGAGAACGCTATCCGGCAGCAACGATGAAAATGCTGAACGGCTGACCTTGTTGACCTGTTGACCCCTAGATGCAGGCAATCTCTGCATTGCCAGCAAATGTTAAGCGGCAGCGAGCAGCCATAAAAAAACCGCGCCCTGAAGCGCGGTTTTTTGTCATGCAGTACCGTTCCCTTGAGAACGGGGGATGCTCTTACTTCTTGCGTTGCGGAGGCAAATCCGTGCAGACGCCTTTATAGACTTCTGCTGCCATGCCGATAGATTCACCCAGTGTCGGATGTGGATGGATGGTTTTGCCAATATCTACCGCATCTGCGCCCATTTCAATTGCCAGCGCAATCTCGCCTATCATGTCACCGGCATGGGTACCGACGATACCGCCGCCAACGATGCGTTTGGTGTCTGCATCAAACAGCAATTTGGTGAAACCTTCGTCACGGCCATTCGCCACAGCACGGCCAGAAGCCATCCACGGGAACAAGCCTTTTTCGACTTTGATGCCCTTGGCTTTCGCTTCATCTTCGGTCACACCGACCCATGCAACTTCAGGATCAGTGTAAGCGACCGACGGAATCACAGTCGCGTCGAAGTAGGCTTTTTCACCAGCAGCAGCTTCGGCCGCCACATGTGCTTCATGCACGGCTTTATGCGCCAACATAGGCTGACCAACTAGGTCACCGATCGCAAAAATATGCTGCACATTCGTACGCATCTGTTTATCGACAGTGATAAAGCCACGATCGGTCACGGCAACGCCTGCTTTGTCGGCAGCAATTTTCTTGCCGTTAGGACTGCGACCAACCGCTACTAACACCAGATCGTAGACTTGCGGTGCCGGTGCAGCTTCGCCTTCAACTGCGGATGCAAACGTGACCTTGATGCCTTCCGGCAGCGCTTCGACACCGACCGTTTTGGTTTTCAGCATGATGTTATCGAAGCGTTTTTCATTGTGCTTCTGCCAGACTTTGACCATGTCGCGATCCGCGCCCTGCATCAGGCCATCCATCATTTCAACCACATCGATGCGCGCACCGAGTGTCGAATACACCGTCGCCATTTCCAGACCGATAATGCCACCACCGATCACCAGCATGCGTTTTGGCACCTGACGTAATTCCAGTGCGCCGGTGCTGTCAACAATGCGCGGGTCAGCCGGTACGAAAGGCAGGTTCACGACAGAAGAACCAGCGGCAATAATCGCCTGCTTGAACTGTACGACTTTTTTAGTGCCGTCTGCCGCAGTCACTTCAATGTGGTAAGAGCTGAGGAATTGACCAACGCCTTGCACTATATTGACCTTACGCGCTTTCGCCATGCCAGCTAAGCCCGTCGTCATTTTTTTGATGACGCTTTCTTTGTAGCCGCGCAGCTTGTCGATATCGATCGCCGGTTTCGCAAATGTCACGCCCAACGCTTCCATGTGCGATGTTTCGTCGATCACCGCAGCAACGTGCAGCAGCGCTTTGGATGGAATGCAACCGACATTCAGGCAGACGCCACCAAGTGTGGAATATTTCTCTACCAACACCGTATTCATACCAAGATCGGCAGAACGGAAGGCGGCGGAATAACCACCAGGCCCGGCACCGAGTACCATCATGTCGCACTCAATATCGACTTGACCAGTGTAGCCAGACGCAAGCGGTGCAGGAGTAGCTGGAGCAGCCGAAGCAACTGCGGCGGCAACTGAGGCAGCAACAGCAGGCGCGACCGCAGCAGATGTTGCAGATGTTGCGCCCGCGGCTTCCACCAACAGCAACAACGAGCCTTCGGCGACTTTATCACCTACCTTGACTTTGACTTCTTTGACCACACCAGCGTGGCTGGAAGGAATCTCCATGCTCGCTTTGTCCGATTCCACCGTGATCAATGACTGATCGACCTTGATCGTATCGCCTACTTTGACCATGACTTCGATGACTTCAACTTCTTTGAAATCGCCGATGTCCGGCACTTTGACTTCGACGATGCCGACTGGTCCGGCAGGTGCAGGTGGAGCTGCAGGCGCGGCAACGGCAGCCGGGGCTGGAGTGGCAGCAACTGGCGCTACCGCAACTGCTGGAGCTGCAGGTGTTGCACTCGCTGCCGATGTACCAACTGCACCTTCCGCCTCAATCACCAGCAGAATACTGCCTTCGGCAATTTTATCGCCCAGCTTCACTTTCAGCTCTTTGATCACGCCCGCGTGGCTGGCAGGAATTTCCATGCTGGCTTTATCGGATTCAACCGTCACTAAGGACTGATCGACCTTGATCGTATCGCCAACCTTGACCAGCACTTCAATCACTTCGACTTCTTTGAAGTCACCGATATCGGGAACTTTAACTTCGATAGCACTCATAGCCTGGTCTCCGCTCACAGCAAGGTTTTACGCAGATCAGCCAACACGTCGGCCAGATAAGCAGTGAATTTCGCGGCCATCGCGCCATCGATCACGCGGTGATCGTAAGACAGCGACAGAGGCAGCATCAGACGCGGCTGGAATGCTTTACCGTCCCACACTGGTTTGATGCTGGATTTCGACAAGCCCAGAATCGCCACTTCAGGTGCATTGATGATAGGCGTGAACGCCGTGCCGCCGATGCCGCCGAGTGAAGAAATCGTGAAGGTTGCACCTTGCATATCGGCTGGTTTCAGTTTGCCTTCGCGTGCTTGCGCCGACAGATCACCCATTTCCTGTGCAATTTGCGACAGGGTTTTCTGATCCGCATTTTTGACAACAGGCACCACCAGACCGTTTGGCGTATCAGCAGCAAAGCCAACGTTGTAATACTGCTTCAGGATCAGGTTTTCACCGGTTGCATCGAGCGAAGAATTAAATGCCGGGAATTTTTTCAGCGCAGCCACACTCGCTTTAATCACGAAGGCCAGCATAGTCAGCTTGACGCCGGATTTTGCCATCGCTTCGTTCGACGATTTACGGAAATCTTCGAGGCCGGTGATATCAGCTTCGTCAAATTGCGTGACGTGCGGAATCATGACCCAGTTGCGATGCAGATTCGGGCCGGACAATTTTTTGATGCGTGACAAAGGTGAAATTGTCGTCGCGCCAAATTTGCTGAAATCCAGCGATGGCCACGGCAATACATCAAGGCCGACGCCGCTGCCATTTTTTGCCGGAGCAGAAACCGCAGCAACAGCGGTGCTGCCAGCCATGATGCCTTTGACGAAGTTCTGCACATCTTCCTGCGTGATGCGGCCTTTCTGGCCAGACCCGGCAACGCGGCTCAGATCAACACCGAGTTCACGCGCAAATTTGCGTATCGATGGTGAGGCATGCGCTTTACCGGCAACCGCAGTCGCCGCTGGTGCGGCAACTGTTACCGCAGGTGCCGCTGCAACCACCGGCGCGGATGCCGGGGCAGGTGCTGGTGCTGCGACCACTGGCGCGGCGGGCGTCGCAGGCGCAACTGCTGGCTGAGCTGGTGCAGCCGCATCGCCACTGGCTTCGACGATCACCAGTAACGAACCTTCGGCGACCTTATCACCAACTTTAACTTTAATTTCTTTAACCACACCGGCATGGCTGGACGGAATTTCCATGCTGGCCTTGTCTGATTCGACCGTGATCAGAGATTGATCGACTTTGATGGTATCGCCCACTTTGACCATCAGCTCAATGACTTCCACTTCCTTGAAATCACCGATATCCGGTACTTTGACTTCAATTGCGCTCATAAATTAGCTCCGTTTGCGTTTCTTTCGTAGGGTGCGCCTGGCGCACCCTGCCTCATGCTGTTACACAGTCACCGGATTTGGTTTGTCTGCGTTGATGCCGTATTTCGCGATTGCCTGAGCCACCACGGAAGCAGACAAAGCGCCCTCGTCAGCCAGCGATTTCAGCGCAGCGATCACAACGAAGTAACGATTCACCTCGAAGAATTCACGCAGTTTGGCACGTGAATCGGAGCGACCGAAACCATCAGTTCCCAAGACCTTGTAGCTACGGTCTTTAGGGATGAAAGCACGTACCTGTTCAGCAAACGTACGCATATAGTCCGTCGATACCACGATAGGACCTGTCGTGTCTTTCAGACACTGAGTGATGTATGGCAAACGTGCGTCTTCAGTCGGATGCAACATATTCCAGCGTTCTGCATCCTGACCATCCCGCGCCAGCAAAGTGAATGAAGGTGCAGACCAGACATCGGCTGCAATGCCCCAGTCAGATTGCAACAACTCAGCAGCAGCAATCACTTCGCGCAGTATCGTGCCGGAACCCAGCAACTGCACGCGATGTTTGGTTGTTTCTGCTGATTTTTGCAACTGGTACAGACCTTTGATAATGCCCTCTTCCTGACCCGCTTTCAGACCCGGATGGCTGTAGTTCTCGTTCATCAGCGTGATGTAGTAGAACACGTCTTCCTGATTCGTCACCATACGACGCAGGCCGTCATGCATGATGACCGCCACTTCATGCGCAAAGGTCGGATCGTAAGGCACGCAGTTCGGAATCGTCGATGCCAACACATGGCTGTGACCATCTTCATGCTGCAAGCCTTCGCCGTTCAGCGTCGTGCGACCGGCTGTACCGCCAAGCAGGAAACCACGTGCTCGCATATCGCCCGCAGCCCACGCCAGATCGCCGATACGCTGCAGACCAAACATCGAGTAATACGTATAGAACGGAATCATCACGCGGTTATTGGTCGAGTAGGAAGTCGCTGCGGCGATCCACGAACTCATACCACCGGCTTCATTGATGCCTTCCTGCAAAATCTGACCAGCTTTATCTTCGCGGTAGTACATGACCTGATCTTTATCGACAGGCTCATACAACTGCCCAACCTGACTGAAAATACCGATCTGACGGAACAAACCTTCCATACCGAAAGTGCGTGATTCATCCACCATGATAGGCACAACGCGCGGGCCTAAACTCGCATCCCGCAATAAGGTCGTCAGAACGCGGACATACGCAGCAGTGGTGGAAATTTCACGCCCTTCAGCAGTGGGTTCGAGCATCGCCTGGAATGCCGATAATGCTGGCACAACCAGCGCTTCATCCGCTTTCTGACGGCGTTGCGGCAGATAACCACCCAGCGCTTTACGACGCGCATGCAGGTATTGCATTTCTGGCGTGTCGTCGGCTGGTTTGTAGAAAGGAATGGCTGGCAGATCAGCGTCAGCGATCGGCAACTGGAAGCGGTCGCGCATGGCTTTGATCGCTTCATCATCAAGCTTCTTGGTATTGTGCGCGGTATTACGCGCCTCGCCGGATTTACCAAAACCGAAGCCTTTGATACTTTTCGCCAGAATCACAGTTGGTTTGTCTGTGCTTTCCTGTGCCACTTTATAGGCCGCATAAATTTTGTGCGGATCATGACCGCCGCGGGTCAGGCGCCAGATATCGTCATCCGACATTTTGCTGACCATTTCCAGCAATTTTGGATGTTTGCCAAAGAAGTGGGCACGGACATAAGCGCCATCTCTGGCTTTGTAGTTCTGATATTCACCATCGACGGTTTCCATCATCACTTTTTGCAGGATGCCTTCTTTGTCTTTCGCCAGCAATTCATCCCAGCCACTGCCCCAGATCACTTTGACGACATTCCAGCCTGCGCCACGGAAATCGGATTCCAGTTCCTGAATGATTTTGCCATTGCCGCGTACAGGTCCATCCAGACGCTGCAAATTACAGTTGACCACAATCACCAGATTATTCAGTTGTTCGCGGCCTGCCATACCGATTGCGCCCATAGATTCCGGCTCATCCATCTCGCCATCGCCACAGAATGCCCAGACTTTCCGTTTCTCTGTATCCGCAATACCACGCGCATGCAGATACTTGAGGAAACGCGCCTGATAAATCGCCATCAATGGGCCCAAACCCATCGATACGGTTGGGAACTGCCAGAAATCCGGCATCAGTTTCGGGTGCGGATAAGAAGACAAACCTTTGCCGTCGACTTCGCGGCGGAAATGCTGCAACTGTTCTTCGGTCAGGCGACCTTCCAGAAATGCGCGGGCATAAATACCTGGCGCAGAGTGACCTTGGATGTACAACAAGTCACCGCCGTGGTCTTCGGTCGGCGCATGCCAGAAATGGTTGAAGCCTATGCCCAGCATATTGGCCAGTGAGGCAAAACTGGATAAGTGACCGCCCAGATCGCCATCCAGACGATTGGCTTTCACCACCATCGCCATCGCGTTCCAACGCATCATCGAGCGCAGTTTTTCTTCGATTTCCAGATTACCCGGGCAATGTTCGCCCTGGTCAGCCGGTATCGTATTGACGTAAGCAGTATTGCTGGAGAACGGGATATGCGCACCACGGCGGCGCGCCAGATCAACCATGCGCTCCATCAGGTAATGAGCACGCTCAGGGCCTTCATTCTCAATCACGGATTCGAGCGCATCAAGCCACTCATTCGTTTCCATTACATCTGGATCATTGACGGCTTGCGCCAGAACTTGGTCTATCTGGGGTGACATAAGAGGCCTCCTGTTGGTGCGCTTTCGAGGTGAGCGCGCGTTAGCGTATCGACGAATATAAACTGAAATTTTATTTATGCAGGCATTCTAGCAGGGGTTTTTTAATTTTCCAAATAGCGATATTCAATTTTATAATGTGAAATTTTGTTTGCGGCGCAACATATTTTATCGCCTGCTTTTTAGCGAAAGTTACCGCATGGAATAGTCAGCTCCTGCACCCGGAAACCGATCCGGCAAACCTGATTCTCGTCTGTTATCTGATCAAGGTAGTGCACAAAAATGGGAAATGAAACTTTTACAGGCATACATGGCGAAAACAAGCACAGAAAGACAAGCAGCACGGCGCGGCTTGTCTATACCTGTTTTTGAATTTATATCAGCGAGAAAGACGGCTGGAAGAAGTCAGCATCTGCGATGTCATGAGCGAACGCGATGACAGAAACACTTGAGCAGAACAGCAGAAAAATAGCTGCACAACTAAAAGCTGCGCAGCATGACGCCCTGTTATTTTTTAAGGCTTTTGGCTTTTTTAGCTTTCAAAAAGACCGGCCCCCATATCGGATGACCAATCTCATTCGGCATCAGATCAAAGTTGGGATCAAGCTTTAAGGCTCGCTCAAATTGCTGACGACACAGTTGTGTTCTGGATGTTACGCAATAGCTGAACGCCATTGTTTTCAGCGCATCGAGTTGTATCGCCTTGTTATGACCATTCCAGATCTCGGTCGCACCACTGAGTTTTTTGATCGCCCCGTTGTAATTACCGTCGTTATATAAGGCGCTTCCCTCGTTGTAAGCCTGCACGTCAGGGCTGATCACCGGTGCTGGTGCTGCGGCTTCAGGTGCTGGATTAGCCGCTGCTGCAGGTTTTGTCTCTTTCGATTTGACTGCCGCTTTTGGTGCCGGAACATTCTTTGGAGCTGTTTCGCATCCCGGCAAAAAGGTGCATACAAGAAGCAGGCTGCAGACAGGAAAAAGGCGGAATCTATTCTTCATTTTACTCAAACTTATTTAGCAACGAACTCATGCTCGATAACGCTGGCATTATTTTTACCAGCATCAACCTCGATCAGATAGTCGGGGAAGCCTGGATTGGTAATCCTGATTTTATGCTTACCCTTGGTCAGACTTAAATTCTTCAGCGGTGGGCTGGCACCACTTTGCACACCATCGACAAACACTGTGCCCCACGGCTTGACGGCAAGTTTAACATTGACTTTGCTGATCACAGGTTCCGCCGGAGCACTCTGCGCCTTCGCCTGCTCTGCCGCCTGCGTTAATTCATTCAAACGTGCTTGCGCCGCCGCGGCATGTTTGCCATTCGGATACTGCTGCAAAAATGCGCTGAACGCTTGCGGCTCTGAATGATCACTGCTATTCAGTTTTTCCCATGCCTGCGCTTCCGGATCCGGGCTACTGGCCATATCTGATGCAAGCGGAATGGATGCAGTGGCCGCGACCGATGACGCAACGGACTGCTGCTGTGCAACTGGCACGGTTGACGACACTGGTTGCACGCTCTCATGGCGACTGGCGAGATAAACACCTGCTGCCAGCAAAATCAGAATACCGCCGATAACAGTCAGCCCCGTCCGGGTGGTGGAACTCTGGCGGAGCGCTTGCAGTTTTTCACGCAATATTCCGTGAATCATACCGGCGGCAACCGGCTTACCAAGACGCGTGGTCGTGATAAGTTTTTGCGATGACGGATTACTGGCATCCGTGCGACCGCTTTCACTCGCCTTGCGCTGGGATGAGGATTTGCGCGATTTACGGGATGAGGCAAGCGCGCTGATACCAAGCAAGCGCCTGAATTCATCCATCGTTTGTGGTCTGTCCTGCGGCTGTATCGCCAGACCCTGATCAACTGCACTCAGAAATTTTGTACTGAACCCTGGGTGAGGATCTTGCTGCAAAGGCACCAGCGTATCCTTTACCACACGTGCCACTGACATCACAGGCGGGGATTTGATAATCATGTAATACATGACAGCGGCCAGCGCATAAATATCGGTCCACGGCCCCTGACGCAGATCATCGTCATCCGCATACTGTTCGACCGGCGCATAGCCGGGTTTCAGAATAACGGTTAATCCTTGCGTCATGTCACCGATAATCTGACGTGCTGATCCAAAGTCCAGCAACACCGCGTCACCGTTTTTTTGCACGATAATGTTATCGGGTGACACATCTCTGTGCAGTATTCTGGCATGGTATAAAGTATCCAGCGCATCCAGAATTTGCCGGAAAATAAATTTGAGCCACGCTTCCGTCACGAGTTCGGGACGCGTGGCAGCAATCTCCTTGAGCGTCACTCCATCGTAATGACGCATCACCATGTAAGCCGTCTTATTTTCTTCCCAGAAGCGATAAACTTTTACCAGCGACGGATGATCGAACTGCGCCAGCAAACGTGCTTCATTGATAAAGCTCTTGAGACCGGCATCAAACGTCGGTTTGTGCCGGCCAGTGTGAACGACGACGCTGCCATCCTCTGCCCTGCCGGCAAGTGCGCCCGGCATATATTCCTTGATCGCTACGGTTCGCTGCAAGGAATGATCGAAGGCCAGATACACGATGCCAAACCCACCCTGACCGAGTACACCGGTAATTTCAAAATCATTCAGGCGAGTCCCTGTCGCGAGGCAATTTCCGGTTCCTGCCGGGTGCTCGTCTGCGACATCGTTATCGAGTAATTTAGTTGTATTCAAGGCTTACTCAGAGGCTAAAAATTAGAAGCTAAAATCAAAGGGTAAAAATGGCAGATCATGTCTTATCACAAAGCGCTGGCATCACGGACGCAAATGGCAAATGCTGAAAAATTATCCCGACTGACATCGGTATTGGCGATATTTTTTTCGGCCATCGCATTCATCTGCTTCAACCACGCTTCGCTGCTCCGGCTTGCCAGCCAGCTCTGTTCTATCTGGTCTTCATGCACCCATTCCCAGAAGCCATCCGTACATATGAGGAAGGCATCGCCTTCTTGCAAAGCCACGGCATCCAGTGTTACTTCCGGAACAATATCACCCTCGGCACCAACCGCGGCAAATAATATGTTGCGATGAGGATGTTGCCGTAGCGCTGCGTAATCAGCATAACCTGCGTCGATCATTCTTTGCGCCAGACTGTGATCTTTCGAGACCGACAGTATTTTTCCCTGACGCAGCAGATAAATCCGCGTATCCCCCAGATGCGCCCACAAGGCGCAGCGATTCGCGATATCAATCAGCAGCGTTGCCATGGTCGAGCTCATATTTTCCTGCCGGACGCTGGACGCTTTCTCTTGCCCAACCTGCTGTATCGCCGACTCTATATAAGAGCGCAAGGCATGGGCGCTGAACGACGCATCTTTCCGGAACTTGGCTATGATACTCGCAGTAACCAGATTGGCGGCGGTTTCGCCGCCCAGATGCCCGCCGGTTCCATCGGCCAGTACGAAACAGGCGAGGTCATCCTCAAACGCGCTGTCAAGTACATCCTGATTCGATTGCCGGTCACCGATCGCGTTAATGTATGCAGTATCCAGATGCATGGGCATCATCACGCAATCATTCAGAGCGCAGTGGATTCGTGTCTGGCACGTTCCACTTCGCGTTCATAAGCAGCTAAAAATTCTTTGCCGAACAAGGTCTGAAATTCGTCTTTCGATTCCAGCGAAAGATCTTCAAACATTTCCACAAAATGATCCCACATGTCCGCTTTACGGCGTGCCGGATTCATCTTATCCATCAACGTCGGCACCGGCAACAAGCGCGCAAATCCAGTCGGTTCGAATTTTTTCTGCAGTGCATCCATCGCGGCCTTCATCCCGGCGACAACGCCTAACTGATGCGCGCGCAAATCCTGAAATGCATCTTCCATCGCTTCTGCCGGCGTCATAAAACCGGGCATTTTTTTGCGCAGCATCTGCGTCAGTACCGTCTGACTATCCGGGAAAAATTTTAAGGGATTGTTTTTTCGTAACACCACCATGGTGACGTCCGCATTCACTTCGCGTTTCACCAATGCCCGTTGCGAAATCAAACCCATCGTTCCTTCCACCGACGTCGCCACTAATTTGCCTAATGTTTCCATCAGCTCCGTTGTCAGCCCGGAGGAAATGTGCAGGGAAGTCAGACCCGCGCCCTGCAAAAAGGCATTTAATAATTCATTGGAATCCGCAACAGCCTTCGCTGATTCGGCCAGTTTTGCGACATCTGCTACCTCGACCGCCTCAGCTACCACACCATCCGATGCTGGCTGCGTCGTGGTAGCCGATGACAGACTATGCGCATCGTCCTGATGCAAGTTTTCAGCAACAGCATCGGCGTCCGCACGCATTAAAAATCGCGGAGGTTGCGGCGTCTCTTTCCGGTCGCCTTGCAATGCCACTGTTTTTACGAACGATACACTCTCGGTCGGAGCCGGTGCGGCAATGACATCTGTCACGCCGACCGCAGTTAACGTGGTGTCACTTTGCACCTCACTGGCAAGAACTTCGAGCACATATAAGCCAATCTGAATCTGGTCGCCGATATGAATAGCATAGTCATGCTCAGGATCGATTTCTTTACCGTTAACACTGACCGGATTCGCCAGACTGACATTCATCAGATAATGGTGTGTTCCATCGCTCCAGACTTTGGCCTGAGTGCGGGAAACGAAATGTTTGGGATCTGGTAAGACCAGAAAATTGTCGTCGCTGCGTCCTATCGTCTGCGGTGTTTCACTAAAGCTGGCCGCAACGGGGGAGATAGGAGTTTCATTGTTATATGAAACAACGGCAATTTTTATCATTTGTCATACTCCGGAATCAAAGCGGATAGGCCCACGGGAAAAGGAAAGCACCGGACGAGAGTCTGGCTGGTTTTAAACCAACCTGAGATTATCGCGCATTTATGGCGCATTATTTGCATCAGGCTTAGACAACGGCGTTAAATTTTTACCACGGCGGAGCCACAACAATCAGCCAACTGGTAAAAATGATGGTGATCAAAAGTACCATGCAGGTGACAAACCGGGCTTGCATAAGAGATCAAGATCACGTCAACTCACCGACGTAAACCAAGCATAAGCACATCTTTCGATGTAACAAAAAAAGCAATATCTGAGTCTAAATGACATGAAGTAACGGCTTTACAACGATAAAGTAAGCAACACTATAAAAATTACACACAGTTACAAAAAAGCAATATGATCAGTGCTATAGTTATTCGCCGTTTTTGCGCAAAATATCGTTTTTTAAAAGCGAGGGTTCTATGAGTGATGCAGGGTCGGGTCAGCCGTTATTATCAGAAGTGACGGGATCTTTTCATTATCAGGAACTGATTGAGTCCAGGCTTGGGCAACCCATTGCGACTGATGTATTTAACGCTGATGCTGAACGCCTGTCCTCTTCGCCGGGCGCCAGGCTGGCCGCAGCCCGCAATGCGTCTGGCTGGACTGTTGATCAGGTGGCGACGCAACTGAAAATAACACGTCACCAGATACTGGCAATTGAAGCGGACGATTATGACGTCCTGCCGGCACCGGCAATCGTCCGCGGTTTTGTCCGCGCATACGCCAAGCTGCTTAAGCTGGACTCTGCGCCATTGCTCGAGTTGATGCCGGATGTGCACGGTAAGAAAAAGTTGCCGTCTGCAAAAGGCAGCAAAGCGCGGGCTTCCGCCGATAGCGGTAAGCGTTCCGCGACAAATGCAGGGATAGCCCCCCCCACCACCGCACTCTTTATCTATGCTTTGTGCGTATTAGGACTGGTGCTGGCCGTCGTCATGTATAAATAGCCTTGTTGACACTCGCTGCGGGCATCATCGCTTTGTCCGCTACTGTCGATATTTCAGATACTCCCCCATAAATTATCAAAATCCCCCCTAATGTCTTTGAAATCATTGGGGCTGTAAATATACTCCCCCGGAGTATATTTACAGTTAAAAACAACTCGATCTGGTTCTCTGCTCTGAATATCGTCGAAACTCCGGTTCACGGCACACGTCTGAGCGCAGCCTCAGCGTGATATACGTGATATTTCAGCTATCCGGCACGCAGACTTCTCACGCAGGCATACGTTTGCATTCTGCCTCAATCCGCATAGTTATCCGGTGAGCCACCGCATAATTTATAATCGCGGCTTGATCTTCTTTTGCAAAGCCCATCATGACTGCCCAAATTATCAGCGGAACCGAACTCTCCCAACAAATTCGTGCCGATGTCACGCAACGTGCTGCTGCCCTGACAGCGCAAGGAAAACAGCCGGGTCTGGCAGTCATCCTGGTCGGTGAAAACCCTGCCTCGCAGGTGTATGTCCGCAACAAGGTGAAAGCATGTGAAGACTGCGGTTTCTATTCAGTGCTGGAAAAATATGCCGCCGATCTCAGCGAAGCCGATTTGCTCGCCCACATCGAAAGACTGAATCAGGATCCGAAAATTAACGGCATTCTGGTGCAACTGCCTTTGCCTGCGCACATCAACGCGAATAAAGTCATCGAGGCGATCGCCGCAGAAAAAGACGTCGACGGCTTCCATATCAGCAACGCCGGTTTGCTGATGACAGGCCAGCCGCTGTTCCGTCCATGCACACCATACGGCGTCATGAAAATGCTGGAATCGATTGATTACCCGGTGCGCGGTGCAAATGCGGTCGTGGTCGGTGCGTCGAATATCGTCGGTAAGCCACAGGCGATGTTGCTCTTGCAAGCCGGTGCCACCGTCACCATCTGCAATTCCAAGACCCGCGATCTGGCAGCGCATACGCGCAACGCCGACATTCTTGTTGTCGCCACTGGCAAACGCAATATCGTTACCGCAGACATGGTCAAACCAGGCGCCGTTGTGATTGACGTTGGTATGAATCGTGACGATGACGGCAAACTCTGTGGCGACGTTGACTATGCGCCAACCAAAGAAGTCGCGGGTTATATCACACCGGTTCCGGGTGGCGTAGGTCCTATGACCATCACCATGTTACTGGTCAACACGATTGAAGCTGCCGAAAGAAATTAAGATGACAACCAGTTCTCCATTACTCGACTTTACCGACCTGCCACGTTTTGCCGATATCCGCGCCGAACACATCACGCCCGCCATCACCAGCCTGCTGGCGGAAAACCGTGCCGTGGTCGAACAACTGTCCGCCAGTCAGGACGAAGTGACGTGGGAAAATTTTGTTGAGCCACTGGAGAACGCCACCGAAAAACTGGGCCGTGCCTGGGGCATCGTCAGCCATCTGAATGGCGTAGCCGATACGCCGGAATTGCGGGCGGCCTACAATGAAAATCAACCGGCGATCACAGAGTTCTGGACCGAGCTGGGACAAAATCTGGCGTTGTTCGGCAAATACAAAGCCTTGCGCGCACAAGCCGGATTTGATGCCTTGCCTGTGGCACGCAAAACTATCATACAAAACGCGATCCGTGATTTCCGTCTGGGTGGCGCTGAGTTGCCGGATGAACTGAAACAACGCTATGCAGAAATTCAGGAAAAACACGCGATGCTGACCACGCGTTTTTCCGAGAATGTGCTCGATGCCACCAATGATTATGCTTTACTGATCAGCGACATCAACGAACTTAAAGGCGTGCCGGAAGATGTGATTCAGGCAGCCAAAGCAACGGCTGAAAAAAATGGTAAAGCCGGTTATCAGTTCACCCTGCATTTCCCATCCTATTTCCCGTTATTACAGTACGCTGATAATCGCCAGATTCGTGAAACGATTTATCGCGCGAATGCCACCAAGGCATCCGAATTAGGTGCGAAACCAGAATGGGATAACACCGGAATCATCGCGGAATTGCTGCAGTTACGCAAAGAAGAAGCAGAATTACTCGGCTACCGGAATTTTGCCGAAGTTTCTCTGGTCAGCAAGATGGCAGAATCACCGGCACTGGTCAGCCGCTTTCTCGAAGACCTCGCGCAACGTGCGCGCCCTTATGCAGAAAAAGACTTGCAGGAATTACGCAGCTTCGCCGCAGAACAATTAGGCATCAGTACGCTCGAAGCGTGGGATGTCACCTATGTCTCCGAAAAACTGCGCGAACAGCGCTATGCGTTTTCTGAGCAGGAAGTGAAATTGTATTTCCCCGAGCCGCAAGTCATCAGCGGCTTATTCCGCGTGATTCAGACCTTGTTCGGCGTCACCATCCGTATCGATAAAGCCGATACCTGGCATCCTGATGTGCAGTTTTATCGCATAGAAAAAGACGGCCAACTGATCGGTCAGTTCTATCTCGACCTGTATGCGCGTCAGGGCAAACGCGGCGGCGCCTGGATGGACGATGCCCGTGGTCGCCGCAAAAACGCCGATGGCATACAAACACCGGTTGCCTATCTGGTGTGTAATTTCACCGAGCCTGCGACGGTGGATGGCGTGCGCAAACCAGCTTACTTTACCCACGATGAAGTGATCACCCTGTTCCATGAATTCGGTCATGGTCTGCATCATCTGCTGACGCAAGTTGATGATTTATCGGTATCCGGCATTTCCGGTGTGGAATGGGATGCCGTCGAATTACCATCGCAGTTCATGGAAAATTTCTGCTGGGAGTGGGATGTGCTGCAACACATGACCGCTCATGCCGACACCGGCGAATCCCTGCCGCGCAGTTTGTACGACAAGATGATTGCGGCGAAAAATTTTCAGTCTGGCTTGCAAACTTTACGTCAGGTTGAATTTTCGCTGTTCGATATGCGTCTGCACGATCAGTTCGATCCGCACGGAACGCAGTCGGTGCAGGATATTCTGAATCAGGTCAGAGAACAGATTTCTGTGTTTACCGCGCCGGAATTCAACCGCTTCCAGCATGCATTCAGCCACATCTTTGCTGGCGGCTATGCTGCCGGTTATTACAGCTATAAATGGGCGGAAGTCTTATCTGCCGATGCCTATGCTGCGTTTGAAGAACACGGTAAAACCGAGGGCAGCAATCTGTCACGCACAGCGGGACAAAAGTTTCAGAAAGAAGTACTGGAAGTCGGTGGTTCGCGCCCGGCTCTTGATTCATTCAAAGCCTTCCGTGGCAGAGAGCCCGCCATCGATGCTTTATTACGCCATAGCGGCATGTCAGCCTGAAGGAGTACAACTTGAAACGAACAACCTCAGCAAAGCATTTCCTGCTTCTGTCCTTGATGTTACTGGCAGTGCAAGCGCAGGCACAGCTATATAAATCGGTCGGGCCGGATGGAAAAATCACTTATTCCGATACACCGCCACAGGCGAATCAGAAATTGCTGGAGAAAAAAGAATTGTCCAGCTCGGGAAGCACCGCAAATTTCCCTTATGAACTCGGGCAGGCTGTCTCAAAAAATCCGGTGACCATTTACACAGCGGCCAATTGCGCGCCCTGTAATGATGGCAAAAATCTGTTGAAATCCGCCGGTGTTCCTTTTTCAGAAAAAACTGTCAAAACATCCGAAGACATAGAAAAGCTGAAACAAATCAGTGGCGACACCCAGCTTCCTGTGATGCAAATCGGCAGCAAGAAATTACGTGGTTACAACGCTGACGACTGGAAAGCGGCGGTAACGTCCGCCGCTTATCCTGCCAGCAACATGCTGCCGCCGGATTATCGTTATCCGGCAGCAGAAAGCGCAGCACCCGCTGCACCGGCAACGACAGCTGATGAAAAGCCCGCACAGCAGAAAAAGCCTGCCAACGTTCCGGCCAAAAAGCCTGCGTCAGAAAATGACTTCCGCTTCTGATATGACGCGTATCGATTTCCACAGTAATGTCGCTGACAAGCTTCACTACGCCTGCCGACTGATACGCAAGGCGCGCGCAGCGAATAGCAAAGTCGTGGTCTATCATCATGATCTGACTGTTCTGCGCCACCTGGATGAAGCACTGTGGACCATCAGCGAAGCCGATTTTTTACCGCATGTCATGGCCGATGACGCACTTGCATCAATGACGCCGATTGTCCTCAGCAATACGCGTCTGGATCAAAGCCCGCATTTTGAATTGCTGGTCAATCTGAGTGCCGCTGTGCCGGAACATTTCCCTCTGTTTGGCCGCATGATAGAAATCGTCTCAGGCGACCAGCAAGACACGCTGACAGCGCGCGAACGCTATCGCCACTATCAACAGCAAGGCCACACTCTCAGCCATAACGTCGCTAAATAATATGAATACCTCGATTGATGCCAGCATCCCCGTTCTCACCGAAATTATCCTCCCGGTTACTGAAACTGTGGATCAGGCTCTTACTGAGGCTGGAACGGTAACAGCTGCAACAACATCCTCATCTCCATTACCAATTCCGCTGCCCACCACCGCCGTTGTACAGCCGGATGCCGAGGCAACAAATGTCAGCGTTCCGGAAGAACACTGGCAAACACTGGAGCAAAGTTTAAAAGAAGACGTACTGAAGCACGTTCTGGCGCGCGTCGATTTTGTTCTCGAACATAGAGTCAGGGACAATCTTGCCGATGTATTGCAGACAGCGGTTGAGGGCTTGGCGAAAGAGATTCGCGCCGGTCTGAAAAACTCACTGGAAGAACTGGTCACCAGAGCTGTCACCCAGGAAATCAACAAGGTGAAGAATTCAAAATAGTTTTTTATCTCAATGTTGCAACACCTCGTTCCATTCTTTCAGGCGAGTTTTCTGCGGTCAGACGACTGCATTCGGCGCGCCGTCTGACCTATCCTGCCAGCAACATATCCAATGCACGCACTTTCGGGTGACGCATAAAATCGATCACAATAACGTGGTGCGCCGCACAAAATCAGCCTCTTACTGATGTAAAAAACCACCAGAATTAAAAAAATATTGTCGCTATCAAATAAAATTTCAAAGCATTTTTCACTCGCATTTTCATGATGTCGCACCAACTTTGTGCGCCTCGCCCTAAGTTATCTCTGCCCGCGCCTTACCGCCCCGGCATTTGTCCCCATTCAGAAAACCTTCCCACTCTGACATCGGCACTATCGTGGCAAACCTTGTGAACATGGGAAGGCTGCGACATAACATTTTGATGCACTGCAAAGAAGTGTTCGCGAGATGGACAGCGGTTGCTTATCAAGGCTTCAACATTAATAATCGGTACTGACTTTCTATGAGTTAAAAGCTGGCAATCCCGGTTAAAAAAATGCCCGATTTTGGCGCATGGAAAAATCATTCGGATAAAAAAAAATCATGCTAAAGAGCTTTCCGAAATTTTTTTTCTGTTGTACCTTTTGTATATTCAGTTTCCTGAATAGGTTGGCATTACAGTTTTGTAGCCCTACTTTTTAATCCTCAAGGGAGTATGTTCATGTCGTTAAAAACTAAAATGATTCCACTGGCTGGCGCGATCGCTTTCGCATTTGCCGGTTCTGCGGCAGCTCAGGAAGTCGTTATTAAAATTGGTCACGTCGGCCCAGTTTCCGGCGCTATTGCCCACTTAGGTAAAGACAATGAAAACGGCGCCAAAATGGCGATCGAAGAGTTGAATGCAAAAGGCGTGATGATAGGCGGCAAAAAAGCAAAATTCGAATTGCTGGCTGAAGACGACGGCGGCGATCCAAAACAAGGCACGACTGTTGCGCAAAAACTGGTTGATGCCAAAGTCAACGGCGTCATCGGCCATCTGAATTCAGGAACAACAATCCCAGCATCCAAAATCTACAACGATGCAGGTATTCCACAAATTTCCCCATCTGCAACAGCAGTTCCATACACCAACCAAGGCTTCAAAGGCGCATTCCGCGTTGTGGCTAACGACGGCCAGTTAGGCGGCACTTTGGGTCGTTATGCTGTACAGATCAGCAAAGCGAAAAAAATTGCAGTGATTGACGATAAAACAGCCTACGGCGAAGGTGTAGCGAAAGAATTCGTCAAAGGCGCTAAAGGTAAAGGCGCAGAAATCCTCGTTCAGGAACATACAACGGATAAATCGAATGATTTCGCCGCAATTCTGACTACAATCAAAGCGAAAAAACCTGATCTGATTTTCTTCGGTGGTATGGATGCGGTTGCCGGTCCTATGCTGCGTCAGATGAAAGCATTGGGCGTGAATGCGAAATTCATGGGCGGCGACGGTATCTGTACCGCCGATCTGGTTAAACTCGCTGGTGATGCTATCGGCGAAGGTCAGGTAGTTTGTGCTGAGGCTGGTGGTGTTCTCGACGCGCAAAAAGTAGCGAACGACAACTGGAAAGCAGCTTACAAGAAAAAATTCGGCGTCGATGTGCAGATCTATGCACCGTATGTTTACGATGCTGTGATGACGATGGTCGAAGCAATGAAACAAGCTAATTCTGCAGAACCGGCAAAATATTTGCCAGTACTGAAGAAAATCAAATACAAAGGCGTCACTGGCGATATCGCATTTGATGACAAAGGCGATATCAAAGACGGTACACTGACTTTGTACACATACAAAGGCGGCAAACGTGATCTGTTGGCTGTGACGAAATAATCAGCGTCAAGATCAGCTTCAAGTTCAGACAAAAAAAGCCCGGTTCAAATGAACCGGGCTTTTTTATTAATGATGATCTGCATTTTTCAGCAGTCTGTTTTGCTTATTTCAATGCCAGAATCCACTTAACCAAAGTTTTAGCTTCTGCTTCTGTGACTTGCGGATTCGCTGGCATAGGGATCGCGCCCCAGGTACCGGTACCACCTTTGATGACTTTTTGTATCAGTTTCGCTTCTGCAGTTTTATCGCCCGCATATTTTTTTGCCACTTCTTTGTAGCCGGGACCGACGACTTTATTATCAACCGCATGACATGCCAGACAATTTTTCGCTTTTGCCAGATCGGCATTTGCCAGCGCCGAGCCAGATGCCAATACTGCCAGAGCAGCACCTACGATTAAGGAATATTTCATTGTTCTCTCCAGGTTAAAAATGCCGTTTCATTTTAACGCTTTTCAGAGATTTGAACACGACTGAAAACATGCTGGTTGACCTGCCACGCAATACGTTTTAATCTGCTGACAAAAGGAAACTAATTATGCTACTGATCATCCCGCTGTTCTTATTGCTGGTCTTAAAACTTGCCGAAGTGTCGGTGTTCGCCACGATGTCCTGGTGGTGGATCATTGGCGGCGCAATATTTGCCTTTTTGTGGTTTGAATTTTTCGAACGCATGCTGGGTCTGGATAAACGCAAAGATGATGCGCACTTCGAAAAAATGAAGGCAGAACGCCTGAAGCGGACGTTTGATAAAAAAGTCGGTCGTCGTTGATGACACTCAGTTTTAAGAAAACACAAAGCCGACATTAGGTCGGCTTTTTTTACGGACAAGAAAACCGGTAATCTTCACGCATGAGCAATTCTGATCTGCGCCATCTGGAATTACGCCAGCTTCGCTATTTCATCGCGGTTGCGGAAGAAATGCATTTTGGCAAAGCCGCACTACGCCTGAATATGACCCAACCGCCGCTATCGCAGGCGATTCAGTCGCTCGAAACCTTGCTCGGTACCGCACTGTTTATCCGTACCACCCGCCATACCGCGCTGACGCCCGCCGGGATTGCTTTGCTACCGGAAGCCAGACGGCTGCTGGAACAGGCCAATAGTCTGCGTCAGTTGGCACAAAGAGCCGCCGCTGGCGCACAAGGGCATTTGTCTCTCGCCTTCGTCTCTGTCGCCGATTACAGCATACTGCCGCCGACGTTGAGAGCGTTCCGGCAAAGTCATCCCGACGTCAGCATAGAGTTGCGTGAAGCCACGACCGATGTCCAACTCGATGCGCTGGAAAAAAGTGAAATTGATGCAGGCTTTATGATTCCGCCTTTACCGGAAAAGCTGCAACAGCTTTTGTGCTATCAGAAAATTCTGACCGAACCGCTGATGCTGGCGGCACCTGAGCACTTACTACCGCGTCACAGCTCACTCAAAATGGAAAACTGTCCGGATCTGCCATTAATCTTATTCCCCCGCAAAATCGCGCCGTCATTGCACGATGCCATACTCGGCCATTTCCACGCGGTGGGGAAAACGCCGGTCATCGGCCAGGAGGCAATACAGATGCAAACCATCGTCGGTCTGGTCTCGGCTGGCATGGGTATCGCACTTGTGCCACAATCCGTCTCGAACTTGCAGCGCCCCGGCGTGGTCTATCATCCGATTGAACATGCCGCACCTGCAGTAGAGATCGGCATCGTCTGGCGTAAAGATAATCCGTCAGCGGTGCTCGCCTCCTTTTTACAGCTTTTACATACAACCACATGCTGATTCATCCTAATCCTGATCCCGTCGCTTTTGCCATTGGCCCCCTTTCCGTGCATTGGTATGGCCTGATGTATATGGTCGCCTTTGCCCAGTTTATTGTTCTGGGCCGTTATCGCCTCAGATTGCCGCATGTCGCCGCCAAAGGCTGGACCCGCGAACATATCGACGACATGCTTTTTTATGGCGTGCTTGGCGTGATCCTCGGCGGTCGTCTTGGCGAAGTGCTTTTTTACGGGCTGCCCTACTACCTCGACAATCCGCTGGAAATTTTAAAAGTCTGGAAAGGCGGCATGTCATTTCATGGCGGTTTTCTCGGTGTGCTGATTGCGATGTCCTTGTGGGCGCGTAAAGCAAAAATGCATCTGGCGGATGTGTACGATTTCATCGCGCCGCTCGTGCCGCTTGGTTATGCGGCTGGCCGCATCGGCAACTTCATCAATCACGAATTGCCGGGGCGCGTTGCCTCCGCCGATTTACCGTGGGCGATGATCTGGCCCGGCGTCGATCATCCTGTGCATCCATCGCCGCTGTATCAGGCACTGGTCGATGGTGTTTTACTGTTCATTATTTTGTGGATCTTCGCCAGCAAAGCACGGCCTCGGCTGGCAGTTGGTTCGCTGTTTGTGATCCTGTATGGCTGTGCCCGCTTCTGCACAGAATACTTCCGCACGCCGGATTACGAAGTCAGTTTCGCCGGACTCACGATCTCTGCCGGACAGATGCTTTCTCTGCCGATGATAGTGGTCGGCGCGCTGCTGCTGTTCTGGTCTTACCGTCAGAAAAAATCCTCGTAATTGCTGTAATTTTGGGGAGTATATGTAAAAAACACCTTAATCTCCGCGTAAATAAAGGAGGTTTAAATATACTCCCCCCAGTATATTTCATGCTTTTATCGCCTTAAATAGCCTCCTGAAGATCGCCTCAACAATGCGTATTCAGACTAAAACCGGCGTCACCGACCGCATTATCCGGATAACAAAAGCGGCTGATTATTTCGCATTCTGACGAACTAATCTGCCGCTTTTTTGTCTCATAAAACTGGACAGCATTCTTCCCCTTGCATTACTTTTGATGCAGGCGATTGAATGACATTTCATGAACTCTATTTCAACCGAATTTAAAAATTAAAGGGACTCTCACATGCAACGCACCCTGCTCTCGCTTGCCGTCCTGGCAGCTATCTCTGCCGGCAGCACCGGCGCCGCTTTTGCCCAAACCACGACACCAGCCAACACGACCGCAGCGGCAACGACAACGACAACGACTACCACAGCCGCCCGCAGTTCAGGCATAGACCTGCAATGGATAGATACCAGCGTTCGGCCACAGGATGATTTCTTCAAATTCATGTCCGGTAAATGGCTGGCGAATGCAGAGATTCCAGCAGACCGCGCCCGCTTTGGTTCTTTCGATCAGTTGCGCGACTTATCCGAACAACGTTCGTATGACATCATCAAAGCATTAGCCGCAGACAGCAAATTGAAAGCGGGCAGCAACGAGAAAAAAATCGCCGATCTTTACAATAGTTTCATGGACGAAGCGCAGGCTGAGAAACTTGATATTGCGCCGCTCAAAGCGACATTCAACCGCATTGACCGTTTCACCAAAAAAGAAGATTTGCCAGCACTGATTTCTAATCTGTCCAAACTCGGCGTTTCGCTGCCGGTGCAATCCGGCATCGGCCAGGATGCACGTGATTCCAGCAAATACGCGGTGTATGTCAGCCAGGGCGGGCTGGGTTTGCCAGACCGTGATTACTACCTGAAAGACGACGATGCCAAGCTCAAAGGCTTCCGCGATGCTTACGTTAAACACATAGAAAAAATGCTGGAAATGAGCGGTCAGAAAGACGCTGAAAAAGCGGCCGCCAGCATCCTTGCATTGGAAACAGAAATCGCGAAAATCCAATGGACCAAAGTCGAAAACCGGAACCCGGTCAAAACCTACAACAAAATTGAAAAAGCAAAATTAGCAGAACTGCTGCCCGGCTTCGACTGGACCGCGTATTTCGCAGGCACTGGCGTCGGTAACCGCGTGGATTATGTCATCGTTCGTCAACCAGGTTTCCTCAGTGGCATGGCAAAAATCATCCAGGACACACCTGTTTCCGTATGGCAGTCCTATTACAAATGGAAAGTGCTGAGTGCGTATGCCAGCCTGTTATCGAAGCGCTTTGTTGATGAAGATTTCAACTTCTCCAGCGTGACATTACGCGGCATTCCAGCCAACCAGCCACGTTGGAAACGTGGTGTGGCACGCGTGGAAGAAAGCATGTCGGAAGCACTGGGCAAACTGTATGTCGCCAAATACTTCCCGCCTGAGAATAAAGCACGTATGGAAGAACTGGTGAAAAATCTGACACTCGCGTACAAACAAAGCATAGAAACGCTGGATTGGATGAGCCCTGAAACCAAAAAAGAAGCGCTCACCAAACTCGCTAAATTCACACCGAAAATCGGCTACCCGGATGTGTGGCGTGATTACAGCAAACTGGTCATCAAAAAAGACGATCTGGTCGGTAACGTGATGCGTGGCCGCGAACATGAATACTTACGCCAATTGTCCAAATTGGGTCAGCCAGTCAGCCGCAAAGAATGGGGCATGAGCCCGCAAACCGTGAACGCGTATTACAACTCACGTCAGAATGAAATCGTATTCCCGGCAGCGATTCTGCAACCGCCATTCTTCAATCCTGCAGCAGATGATGCGGTGAATTACGGTGGTATCGGCGCGGTGATCGGGCATGAAATCAGCCACGGCTTTGATGATTCCGGCAGCCAGTCTGATGGCGATGGCAATCTGCGTGACTGGTGGACGAAAGAAGACAAAGCGAATTTCGGTAAGCTGACCGCAGCAATGATTGCACAATACAACGCGTATAGCCCGCTGCCGGGTTACAACGTCAACGGCGCGCTGACACTCGGTGAAAACATTGCCGATAACTCCGGTTTATCGATCGCGTATAAAGCGTATCAGATCTCACTCGGCGGTAAAGCGGCGCCGGTGATTGACGGTTACACTGGCGACCAGCGTTTGTTCATGGGCTGGGCACAAGTCTGGCGTGGTAAGGCGCGTGATGCCGAAGCGATTCGTCTGATCAACACCGACCCACACTCACCAGCGGCGGTACGTGGTAATGCGCCACTGACCAACCTGCCAGCTTTCTACTCTGCGTTTGGCGTCAAAGAAGGCGACAAAATGTACACAGCGCCAGAGAAACGTATCACGATCTGGTAATCGCATCAGTGATGTGAATCTGTATTCACATCACACCAAAAGCTGATTTCAACAATCAGACCAAGCTCTCTTTCTCTAAAAGGAAAGAGAGCTTTTTTTAAATTCAGCCTTGACATTGATCTGCGTAAGGCTTTACATTAAACCCATGCGTACATCCACTCATATCACTGCTGCGAAAACAACTGCCGGACACAGACCCGCTCTGCTGCTCGCGTTTTCGGGCTGGATGCTACTGACTCTGCTATCACTGGCATCTCTGCTACTACCTAAATAAGCAAAGCAATTCTGCTAAAAAAGTGGTCTCAATCAGGTTTTACTCCCGTTTTTATTTTCAGTTTTTTCGACTTCACCGAAGTCTTCCTTCAGGAATCCGCATGTACATCAGCGCCAGATTAATCAGCCGTTTTCAGCGTCGCAGCGACGCCGGGCTGATGCTGTCCGTCGCTGTGCAAGCACTGCTATCCGTACTACGACTACCGATCGGTTAACTGGCCTCGCGTATTGTTTGCTGGCCGTCAGTTAACCTCTGAACGCCAGCTTCATTCCGTTCAACAGTCCACACCACTATCGCTTGAAAGCGAGGCGGACTGCCGTCAAAACCTAGCCGAGAGATACAGATGCTTGCTCAACCGTCGAACAAATACCGCCCGTTTCCTCCTATCGATTTGCCCGCACGTCAGTGGCCAGAACGCGTCATCAGTGCAGCACCCATCTGGATGAGCACCGACTTACGCGATGGGAATCAGGCGCTGACAGAACCCATGAACAGCGCCACCAAATTGCGCTTTTTTGAAATGCTGACACGCATCGGTCTGAAAGAAATTGAAGTGGCGTTCCCCGCAGCATCGGACACCGATTTCGATTTCGTCCGTCAGTTAATTACGGAACAGCGGATTCCTGATGACGTGACGATAGAGGTATTGACTCAGGCTCGCCCCGAACTGATACACAGAACCATCGCGTCACTGAAAGGTGCACGACGTGCGATCGTGCATTTGTATAACCCGATTGCACCCGCATTTCGCCGTATCGTCTTTGCAAAAAGCCGCGAAGAAATAAAACAAATTGCCATCGCCGGAACACAACTGATCAAAACGCTGACCGACGCACAACCGGAAACCGAGTGGATTTTTGAATATTCACCGGAAACCTTCAGCATGGCTGAGCTCGATTTTTCGAAAGAAATATGCGATGCCGTCAGCGAAATATGGCAAGCGACGCCTGAGCGGAAAATCATCATCAACTTGCCGGGCACCGTTGAATCAAGTACGCCGAATATTTATGCAGATCAGATTGAATGGATGCACAGGCATCTCACTTACCGCTCTGCGACCGTGCTCAGCGTTCATCCGCATAATGACCGTGGTACCGCCGTTGCAGCTGCCGAACTGGCCATAATGGCCGGTGCCGATCGTGTTGAGGGCTGCCTGTTCGGTAACGGTGAACGCACCGGCAATGTCGATCTTGTGACGCTGGCACTGAATTTATATACCCAGGGCATACATCCGCAACTTAATTTTTCTGACATCGATTCTGTGCGTCAGTGTGTGGAAGAGTGCAATCAATTGCCGGTACATCCGCGTCACCCTTATGCCGGCGATCTGGTACATACCGCATTTTCAGGCTCACATCAGGATGCCATAAAAAAAGGACTGGCTCAGCAAGACCCACAAGGTTTTTGGGAAGTTCCGTATTTACCTATCGATCCACAAGATATAGGGCGTAATTACGATGCTGTCATCCGCGTCAACAGCCAGTCAGGTAAAGGCGGAATGGCATTTTTACTTGAACATGAATATGGCATACGGCTGCCACGTCGCTTACAAATCGAATTCAGTCAGGTCATTCAGCGCGTTGCAGACAGCAGCGGCAAAGAAATGCAGGCGTCAGAAATTTTTCATATTTTCAGTCAGGAATACCTGACACCGTTTCCGCACTACGCTTATCAGGCACATCAGCTTCTGGAACACAGAGCACCGCCATCCGATTCAGCGCAATTATCGTTGCAGCTGGAGCTGCTGTTTCACGGACAATCACAAGTTATCCGTGCGACAGGCCGTGGCATTCATGAAACCTTACATCGGGCCTTTCAGTCACAAGGCATAGAACTGCAGATATTCAGCCACAGCGAAGAAAAAATACGCCAGAATCCGGAAAGTAAAGTGCTGTGTATTCTGGAAATACGAGTGAACGGCGCGCGCGAGTTTGGTGTTGCAATGGCCGATACCAGTGAGGCAGCATCGATACAAGCCACCATTAACGCGATTAACCGTCGACAACATCAACGTCTGGAAGAAACAATACTCTGACGTTGGCACATTAAACCAACAATACCCGCAGCGGCATCATGGTTCGTGTTGATACCGCTGCAGATCGGCTACAAGTATTCTGATCATTACGTTAAACTGTCTGTCAACACTGAGCGTACCGGTTTTACTGATCTCGCTGTTTGGCAACGCAGCATCAAATCGTGTCGGAATAGGTACAGCTGAATTTATCCATGATCGCCTGAAGGAATTATATGGAACAGTATTGTGCAAAAGTGGTTTGGAATCGCGGTGAGCAAAATTTCAGTGACAATAAGTATAGCCGAGGTCATGAATGGAAATTTGACGGCGGCCTGACGGTACCTGCGTCTTCAGCACCATCATCCGTTCCTCTGCCGTTATCGGTTGCTGAAAACATAGATCCGGAAGAAGCACTGGTCGCCGCGCTTTCGAGTTGTCATATGCTGTTTTTTCTCGCCTTCGCCAGCAAGCAAGGCTTTATCGTTGACAGTTATGAAGATAACGCCGCCGGTATCATGAAAAAAAATGAAAAAAGACGGATGTCCATCACCCGTATAGAACTGCGCCCGCATACTGTATTTTCCGGGCCAACCATTCCGACTGCGGAACAAATTCTGGCGCTGCATCACTTGTCCCACGAGCACTGTTATATAGCGAACTCTATCCGTGCAGAAGTCCTCATTACCCCAGTGTGAGCGAATAAAATGTATACACCCGCAGCGTTCTCCGAAAAAAAAATTGAAGTGCTGCATGCACTGATAGCTGAACATCCGCTGGCAAGCATAGTGACTCAGGCTGAGGATGGCTTGACTGCAGATCATATTCCCTTGATCATCGCCCCGCCGAGTGCTGATGCACCGTTCGGCACGCTGCGCGGACACGTCGCGCGACAAAATCCACTATGGCAGTACCCGTCAGAAATGCTGTGTATTTTTCAGGGGCCAAGCGCTTACATCACACCTAGTTGGTATGAAGAAAAAAAACAGAATGGCGCCGTTGTTCCTACATACAACTATGCAGTGGTACACACATACGGAAAGTTACGTGTCGTCGAAGATCAACAGGAATTTCTCGCGCTGCTCGATAGCCTGACCACACATTTTGAGGCTCAACGGACGATGCCGTGGCACATCAGCGATGCCCCGTCAGACTATATTCATCATCTGATGGAAGCCATCGTCGGCATCGAAATCCCCATCACCCGCATCACGGGAAAATGGAAAGCAAGTCAGAATAAAATAACGCAAAACCGTATCAATATTGCGATGGGTTTGCGTGAAGAAAATAATCAGGATGGTATTGCGATGGCAGACCTGATGGAACAAGCTTTGTTTGCTCCGAATGAAAATAACACGTAAAAAATATTGCGTTTTTCACGCCGGGTTTCATACAGCTGCAAATGCCGGCGTCTCGTTACAGTGTCTTGGAATACAAGTTGATACGTAAAAGGCTGCACGCCTGAACCGAATAGTTTTTCTTTTTTTTGCTGAGAGTTTCTGCATCAAACAAAAAGTCATTCCGCCCTGGAAAACAACTTCAGAAAGCATGCCATGCCGACGAAAAAGAACGTGTATTTCTATATCTACATTTCTTATTTTTTTACCGGACTCATTCTGATTTTTGCACTGATTATGGGTGCGGTACAATTTCCGCACATGAGCAGAATCATTCTCGCGCAGGCGAACAATGCATATGAGCTGATCGGTAAAGAAATTACCACGGATGTCCGGGAAATTTATGAGCCGGTAAAAAACCAGACTGAAATTCTGGCGCAGATTCATCCCCTACCCGGTAACAGCCTGAATGAACGATTGCGGAATGTCGCCTATCTGGCGAAAGCAATAGAAAAACTGCCATCGGCAACCTCCACCTATGTCGGTTATGCCAATGGCGATTTTTTTCTGTTGCGTCAGTTTGCAAAATCGAATGGCAGCAAAGAAGTATTTAACGCCCCGCCCGATACCGTCTGGATAGCACAAAGCACCAGCCATGATCATGGTCATCTGGTCGAATACATTGTGTATCTGAACGGCAATCTCAAAGAAATAAAACGGCTGGAAATTCCTTTAAGAAATTTCGATCCACGTCAACGTAACTGGTACTTGTCTGCAATGGAAAATCAAACTAGGGCAAACGTATCGGAACCCTATTATTTCTTTACTACCGGACAAATCGGTATCACCTACTCACAGAAAATTGTGAATGAAGAAGCGGTGGTTGGCATCGACATTGAAATACCGACGATACAAGACATCATCAGGAATCACAACGTCACGCCCTCGACTTCGATTGCGCTGACGGACCAGCAAGGGCAGTTAATCGCGTGGAAAAACGGGCGCTATGGCAGCTATAAGCCGCAGATCAGCGTACGTAAGGATGGCAGCAAAGGCATGCCACTGCTCGCAGATCAGGATGCGCCTGTGCTGAATCAAATACGAAAAACTGACGGATCGGCGCCAGCAGAACAGGCTCACACTAAAAGTGCAGCGATTGATGTACATGGTGAAACCTGGTCAACATATCAGACCAGACTGCACATTCCGGGTGGGCAGGATCTGAACATACTGATCGCCAGTCCGCATGCGGAGCTGCTGGCAGACATCCTAAGCATGCGCAAACAAAACATCGTGATATTTGCGCTACTGCTGCTCGGAGAAATCGGCGTAACAATTTATTTTTCACGTCTGGCGTCAAAGCCGTTGAATCAACTATCAGACGAAGCGAAAAAAATTGCGCACTTCGACTTTCACAGCAAAATAGAAATTGAATCGCGTATCAGAGAAATTGCTGATCTCGCTGATTCTATGAAAGGAATGAAAGCCACCATACAATCATTTCTCGACATCGCCAGCAGCCTTGCATCAGAAAGTAATTACGATCGTCTGCTGGCCAGAGTTTTAAAAGAAATGTCTGAAATAACAGGTGCTAAATCGGGCCTGCTGTATCTGTACGAACCGCAAAAAAATGCGCTGAATGTTGTTCAGATTTATGCCGATCATCAAGTGATTGAAACAGATGCACAAAGCGTCGTCATGAGCGATCACAGCCATCCGGTTGTTGCGGCCTGCCATTCCGGTTCGCAAATTATGCAACTACAGGCAGGTGATCTGAAACTTTTTTTCAGTGCATTACCAGAGTCGTCGCATGTAATGACACTGATTTCTATCCCTCTGAAAGACCGCAACAACACATTGTCAGGCGCGATCGCACTGGTGATTGACGCGGCCGGAATTGACGATGCTCATCTGGCAATGGCGGAAGCTGTCTCCGGCGCTGCCGCAGTCGCAATAGAAAATCAACGTCTGATTCAGGAACAGAAAGCCTTGCTGGCATCGTTCATACAACTGATCGCCAGTGCGATTGATGCCAAAAGCCCCTACACCGGCGGACATTGCCAGCGCGTTCCTGTGCTGACAAAATTACTAGCACAAGCAGCCTGCAGAGAAACCAGCGGGCCTTATGCCAGCTTTGATCTGAATGACGAAGAGTGGGAAGAATTACATGTAGCCTCGTGGTTGCATGACTGCGGTAAAGTAACGACGCCGGAGTACATCGTCGATAAGGCCACGAAACTGGAAACACTGTATGACCGCATTCATGAAATACGCATGCGCTTTGAAGTAATGAAACGCGATGCCGAGATCGCCTGCTGGCAAGCCATTGCCAATGGCGGAAATACGGCAGAACTGAAAGAAAAACTTAGTTCCGAAATCAGACAACTGGATGATGACTTTGCCTTTATTGCCGAATGCAATGAAGGTGGAGAATTCATGGCGCCAGATAAAATCGCCCGTATAAAAGCGATCGCTGAACGCACATGGCTCAGAACATTATCTGACCGCATCGGCATTTCACACGACGAAAAAGAACGCAAAAACCGTACCCCGGAACAGGCACTGCCAGTAAGCGAATACCTGCTCAGCGACAAACCTGAACATATTTTTACCCGCTCAGCTCGCGATCACATTCCTGCAGATAATCCCTGGGGCTTCAAGATCAAGGTGCCAGAGAATTTATATAACCGCGGCGAGCTGTATAACCTGTGCGTAACCCGCGGCACACTGTCCGAAGAGGAGCGCTATAAAATCAATGAGCACATGACGCAAACCATCATGATGCTGGGAAAATTGCCGTTTCCGCGCTATCTGGCAAAAGTACCTGAAATCGCTGGCGGTCATCACGAAAAAATGGATGGCACCGGCTACCCGAAACGCCTGACCGGCGCTGAGATGAGTATCCCCGCCCGCATGATGGCCATCGCCGATATCTTTGAAGCCCTGACCGCTGCCGACCGCCCCTACAAAAACGGTAAGACCTTATCCGAAGCCATCAGGATTATGAGCTTCATGAAAAAAGACCAACATATTGATGGTGACTTGTTCACGCTATTCCTGAAATCAGGTATCTATCTGGAATACGCGAAAATGTTTATGAAGGCTGAACAAATTGATGAGGTTGATATACAAGCCTATCTCTGATTCAGACAAGCTGCATTGCATGGCCAAGTAAGAGGTACGGAAATATTCTGTACCTCTTCAGATCGCGTTAAATACACTGCGCCTTCGCCAGCATCGCATGCAATAACACGTTGCACCCGGCAGCCAGATGCTCCGGCTTTGCATCTTCGATTTCGTTATGGCTGATACCGTCTTTGCAGGGAACGAAGATCATGCCCGAAGGTGCCAGTCTGGCGGTGTAGATGGCGTCATGACCCGCACCGGACACAACATCCATCGTGCTGTAACCCAGCGTGGCAGTGGCGTTGCGCACGGCATCCACGCAATCAGGATGAAACGGACACGGCGGATAATAAGACACTCTTTCAACGCTGATCTGAAGCCCGCTGTTGTTGCTGGTCTTTTCAACAAACGCCAGTATTTCCTGATGCATGGTATCGAGTAATTCAGAAGACACATTGCGCAGATCAATACTGAATTTGACTTCACCGGGAATCACATTGCGGCTATTCGGAAACACCTGCACCATGCCAACAGTGCCGCGACCATACGGCGGATAACGATTACCGATGTTCACCACTTCCTGCATGATGCCGGTGGCGACTTGCAAGGCGTCCTTGCGCAAGCCCATAGGCGTGGGACCTGCATGCGCTTCCATCCCGGTGACCACGCAATCGTACCAGGATAAACCCAGCACACCGGGAACCACACCGATCACTTTGTCCGCATCTTCAAGCACTGGCCCTTGTTCTATATGCGTTTCAAAATATGCGCCGATAGGATGCTGGCCGGGTACTTCTGTACCTTTATAGCCTATGCGTTCGAGTTCATCACCGACGGTTTTTCCTTCGGTATCTTTCGCTGCATAAGCGGTTTCCAGCGTAAATGCGCCACAGAAGACGCCTGAGCCCATCATCACCGGCACAAAGCGTGAGCCTTCTTCATTGGTCCAGAACGCGACTTCGATCGGCGCTTCGGTTTCGATATGGTGATCGTTCAGCGTACGCACAACCTCAAGCGCAGCCAGCACGCCATAGTTGCCGTCGAACTTGCCGCCAGTAGGCTGGGTGTCGATATGACTACCGGACATCACCGGCGGCAGCGCAGAATTTCGCCCTTCCCTGCGCATGAAGACATTACCGATCTGATCGATGGTGATACTCATGCCTGCCTGCTGCCCCCAGGAAACAACCAGATCGCGGCCCTGCTTATCAAGGTCAGTCAGCGCCAGACGTTTCACACCGCCTTTCGCAGTCGCGCCTATCTGCGCGAGTTCCATCAGTGATGACCATAAGCGCTCACCGTTAATTCTCAAGTCTGCTACAGACATGCTTTACTCCTTCAGATTGCGTTGTGCATTTTGCTGAGTGCACCGAACATCGCTGAAAACGGCGGGCGCTTAACGTATTTGCCACGACCGGCAACGGCACGTAAATCACCCTCTTTAAAAACCAGTTGACCGCCGCTGATCGTATGGGTAGGAATACCCTTGACTGTGCGTCCTTCAAAGACGTTAAAATCGCCTTTCGAAAATTGTGTTTTTACCGATAATGTTTTGCTGCCTTCTGCATCCCACAACACGATGTCAGCATCGGCACCGGCAGCAATCACGCCTTTACGCGGATAGATGTTAAAAATCTGGGCGCAATTAGCTGACGTGACTTTGACAAATTCGGAAGGCGTCAGACGGCCCGTATTCACACCGGCATCCCACAGTACCATCATGCGTTCTTCTATGCCGCCACAACCATTCGGAATTTTGGTGAAATTGTCTTTGCCTGCCGCTTTTTGTTCAGCACAAAACGTGCAGTGATCAGTTGCCGTGGTATGCAGATTACCGCCCTGCAATCCCTGCCACAGTGCCTGCTGATGACTGCTACTGCGGAAAGGCGGGCTCATGACATGCCCGGCTGCCTGTGCGAATTCAGGGTGTTGATACACGCTATCGTTAATCGTCAGATGCCCGGCCAACACTTCGCCAAAGACACGCTGGCCGCTTGCGCGGGCACGGGTGATCGCACCCAGAGATTCGGCACACGACACATGCACGACATACAGCGGCGTATTGAGTACATTCGCAATCGCGATGGCACGCTGCGCTGCTTCTCCCTCCACCATCGGTGGGCGCGATAAGGGATGAGCGTCTGGCCCGGTTTTGCCTTCTTGCAGTAAGCGTTGCTGTAACAGATAAACCAGCTCACCATTTTCCGCATGCACAGTCGGCATGGCACCCAGCTCCAGCGCCCGGCTGAAACTTTTTACGAGTATTTCGTCATCTGCCATGATGGCGTTTTTATACGCCATGAAATGCTTGAAGCTGTTAACGCCATGCTCCTGCACCAGCTTGCCCATATCAGCATGCACGCTGTCATCCCACCAGGTTACCGCGACATGAAACGAGTAATCCGCAGCCGATTTTTCCGCCCAGCCACGCCAGAGATGAAATGCTTCCATCAGACTTTGCTGAGGATCAGGAATAACGAAATCGATGATGCTGGTGGTGCCGCCAGCCAGCCCTGCTGCGGTGCCGGTAAAGAAATCATCCTGCGTGACCGTTCCCATGAATGGCAACTGCATGTGCGTATGCGGGTCGATCCCGCCTGGCATCACATACAAACCAGCGGCATCAATGATTTCAGCACCGACGGGGACATCCAGTTGCTCGCCTACGGCAAGAATCTTTCCGTCATCGCACAACACATCTGCCTGAAATTCACGGTCTGCATTCACTACCGTACCACCACGAATCAGAATACTCATCACCCCTCCGTTCCGAATACTGCAATGAAAGAGGTCAACGCTGGTTCACCTCGGTTGATTTCAGTTTTCACAAACACGCCTAGCCGTTACTTGATGCACTCATACAGAAGCGCGCTTATTCCGCATCAACACAAAATACACGATGCCGGAAATTGCCAGCCCGACAAACCAGGCATAGGTATAAATTGTTTTCAGCATGGCGGAAACTTCTGGAAAAGAAGCTGGAAATGCTGCGTTCAGGAAACCTGGAATATTCGGTACAACACCCATCGCAAATGCGATCACTGCCGCCATATTCCAGCCTTTCTGATAGCTGTATTGACCATGCTCCTCATATAAAGCTGGTACGTTAATTTGCGTCTGGCGAATGAAGTAATAGTCGATAATCAGAATACCGGCGATAGGCCCAAGCAGGGCTGAGTAGCCGATCAGCCAGGTGAAAATATAGCCTTGTGTGGTTTCTAGAATTTTCCACGGCATCATCACCAGCGCGATACCTGCCGTAATGTAGCCACCGGTTTTATACGAAATCAACTTCGGATTCAATGCAGAAAAATCGTAAGCGGGACCGACCAGATTCGCAGCGAGATTGACCGAGACGGTATCGATCAGCAAAATCACCAGCGCGATCAGCACGGCAGCGCCTGTCATGCGGCTCGCGACATCCACCGGGTCCCACAACGCCTTTCCGTACAAAACGACGGTCGCCGATGTAACGATCACCGCCATTAAAGCCAACAAACCCATAGGCGCTGGTAAGCCAACGGTTTGACCAAGTATCTGATCTTTTTGTGATTTGGCAAAACGTGTGAAATCAGGAATGTTCAGCGCCAGTGTTGCCCAAAAACCGATCATCGCGGTCAGTGACGGCCAGAAGGTCGTCCAGAATTGCCCGGCTTTTTTTCCGCCTTCAACAAATTGAGAGGGCTGATCCAGCAAGGCACCAAAACTGCCCGCTTTGTTGTACACCCATGCCAGCAATACAAAACAGATGAGTATCTTTAACGGCGCGGTATATGTCTCTAGCTGGCGTATCGATTCCATGCCATGAAAAATGTACCAGAACTGTATGCCCCAGAAAATCAGAAAACAAATCAGCTGAGCGGCGTTAATCCCTAAGCCTGTGATGTTGTCGCCACCAAGCGGATGTCCGATTAAAACACCTCCGAGAGTGTAGATCATCTGCCCGCCAAACCATGTTTGTATGCCATACCAGCCACAGGCAACAATGGCACGCATCAGTGCAGGCAGACGTGCACCGCGCACACCAAACGAGGTACGCGCCAGCACCGCATAAGGGATACCATATTTCGCACCAGCGTGACCAATCAACAGCATGGGAACCAGCACAATCGCGTTCGCCAGAAATACGGTCCAGACCGCCTGATAGCCGGACATACCGCCCTCAATCAGACTGGCAGACAAAGTGTAAGCAGGAATGCACATCACCATGCCTACCCATAACGCGGCGAAGTGATACCAACGCCAGGTGCGCTGCGCTTCTGAGGTCGGTGCTAAATCCTCATTCCAAAGTTGATTGCTTTCCGCTTGCATATAGTTTTTCTCCAAGGTCAATATCTGAGGATTTGCACAAACACATCCATGCTAACAACGCTACTGATACGAGAAAAAATGTCAGTGTTAAGTGGAATGAAATTGATGCAAAAAAAGATCTGAAAAGATGTATCAGATGCATAGCAAACTTCATTCCACAAAACCACATATCGGCCGCATGCATTTTTTACGCAGTCAGTGCGGTGTGAATTCCTGCCAAGCCCGGTATGCGGCAACATCACCGCATACCGTAACAAAGCGGGATTTATACGCTCACATAAGACTGATGACAAGCAAAGCGTGAAACAGAAGAAAAATGCTTCGGTGCTGGATTTGCCTGAGCAACTTACTCAGCAAGCGGTTTCTCAACTTATTTTGTTACTCAGCGCATTATTTACTGAGCGCTCGCGGATTACGCGGGTCTTGCGTCCAGTTCATATAAGGCTTGCCGGTTACCTGTGGCACCATGGTGATGCACTGTTCTACAGGACAAGTGATCTGACACAGATTACATCCCACACATTCTTCTGCTTTCACTTCGTAACGGCGCGTACCTTCTGCGTTGATCAGTTGTGCAATCGACTGATGCGACGTGTCTTCGCAAGCGATATAACAGCGCCCACATTGTATGCATTTATCCTGATCAATTTCCGCGATGACCTGATAATTCATATCCAGATATTTCCAGTCGGTGGTATTCGTCACCGCTTTACCTGAAAAGTCACTGATACGCTGATAGCCCTTTTCATCCATCCAGCGCGACAAGCCATCCTGCATTTCTTTAACGATGCGAAAGCCATGCAGCATGGCTGCGGTACAGACCTGAACCGATCCGGCACCTAATGCCAGAAACTCAGCGGCATCACGCCAATTGCTGACGCCACCGATACCGGAAATCGGCAAACCTTTCGTCGCCGGATCACGGGCGATTTCAGCCACCATATTGAGCGCAATCGGCTTGACCGCACTGCCACAATAACCACCATGCGTACTTTGCGTGCCGACGATGGGACGGGCAATCATCTGATCAAGATCTATCGAGGTAATAGAATTAATGGTGTTAATTAAAGATACCGCATCAGCGCCGCCAGCAAACGCAGCGCGTGCCGGAATACGTACATCAGTAATGTTAGGCGTCAGCTTTACTATCACCGGTAACGAAGAATATTTTTTGCACCAGCGTGTGATCATTTCAACATATTCGGGTACCTGCCCCACCGCCGCACCCATACCGCGTTCCGGCATACCATGTGGGCATCCGAAGTTCAGTTCTATGCCATCGGCACCGGTTGCTTCCACCAAAGGCAGTACGCGCTTCCAGCTTTCTTCTTCACACGGAAACATCAATGACACGATCATCGCGCGATCCGGCCAGTCTTTTTTTACTTGTGTGATTTCCTGCAAATTCAATTCCAGACTGCGGTCGGTAATCAACTCTATATTATTGAAGCCGATCACTTCGCGGTTTTTTCCAAAGTGCGCTGAATAGCGTGAAGAGACATTGACTGGCGGCGGATCTTCGCCCAGCGTTTTCCAGACCACACCGCCCCAGCCAGCTTCAAACGCCCGCACCACGTTATAGGCTTTGTCGGTCGGTGGAGCCGATGCAAGCCAGAACGGATTCGGCGCTTTAATGCCAGCAAAATTTACAGAGAGATCAGCCATATCACACCTTCGCTTTCAAATCGTCATTGATCGCCAGCGCAGCCAGCTTGCCATGTTGTACCGCCTGTACGGTCAAATCTTGTCCGGCAGCGATGCAATCGCCACCGGCATACACCTTAGCCAGACTGGTTCTGTATTTTTCATCGACCCGGATCTTGCCGCCCTCAAGCTGCAAATGCTGTGCAGCAGTATCTTGCAGACTCGCCAGATTCAGGTTCTGGCCTATCGCTTTAAATATCGCCTGGGCAGGAAGTTCTATTGTTTCCCCCGTTGTTTTCAGCTTTCCATCAACGACAACAGTCTTTTCAAATCGCATTCCACCGACGTTTCCTGCTGCATCCAACAACACTTCCTGTGGCTGTGCCCAGGTCAGAATACGAACCTGATTTTCTTTCGCAATCGATTGCTCGTGCGCAGTCGCAGACATATCTTCTGCACCGCGGCGATACACCAGCGTCACGTCTTCTGCACCAAGACGGGCAATCTGAACCGCCATATCGACAGCCGTATTACCCGCACCAATGACGATGCACTGACGCGGAACTGGCAAGCGACTCAGATCATCGGCCTGACGCAATTCTGCGATGTAATCGACTGCCGCGACCATACCCGGCGCATCTTCATGATCGAGACCAAGCCGACGGCTGGCACCTAAACCCAATGCCAGAAACACGGCATCGTAGTCACGCTGCAAATCAGACAGCTGCAAGTTTTTACCTAATACCTGACCATGCCGCACACTGATACCACCGATCTGCAACAGAAAATCGACTTCGCGCTGCGCCGTTTCGCCGACCAGTTTGTATTTTGCAATACCATATTCGTTCAATCCACCTGACTGCGGCTGCGCTTCAAATATCACGACGTCATGCCCTGCCCGCGCCAGTTGATGTGCACAAGAAAGACCTGCCGGACCAGCGCCGACAATCGCGACTTTTTTTCCTGTCACAGCAGCACGCGTAAATGGATGCTCTGGAAAATACATATGATCCAACGCATAGCGCTGCAGCAAACCTATCCTGACTGGCGCACCTTCCGCATCGTGATTTCTGACGCAGGCATGCTCACATAAAATCTCAGTCGGGCAAACACGTGCGCAACTGGCCCCGAGAATGTTCTGATCCAAAATACTTTTTGCCGCCCCATTAATATTGCCGGTCGCGATGTTCTGAATAAAACCGGGAACGTCAATTTCGGTAGGACAGACGCGTGTGCAAGGCGCGTCATAACAATACAAACAACGTTCGCTTTCTATCGCTGCCTGACGGCTGTTTAAACCCGGTTGCAGATCGGTGAATTTTTCCTGCAGCTGTTCATCGCTACTAGTCGCTGATGCAACATGCTTGAGTGCTTCCAACATAGGTGGCTCCAATTCAGCAATATCGTTGGTGATTGTTTATTTCTGATGGCAATAACTTCGTCTGTTTCTGTTAGCAATTTTCGTGACAGGGCGCAGCAATAAGAGGAACGGCGACACCGGTGATGCTCAGCTAAAGTAACTAAACATCAAAATGGTGTCGCCGTCATCGGCAGCACAAAACTCTTTTTCGTTAAGAAGTGTCGCAACAAATCGCTGACAGTGGCAAAGCGACTTCAGCATCCGGTGCAACAGATCAGACCGTTTTTTTCAGGATATCGGCGAGTTTTCCAAACAGATCGTCGATATGTTTTTTCTCCAGTACTAAGGGTGGCGATAATGCAATGATGTCGCCAGTGGTGCGAATCAACACGCCTTCGGCAAATGCCTGCTTGTACACGGCCATCGCACGCGCACCGACTTTCCCCGGAATCGATGCCAGCTCGATCGCACCAATCAGGCCAACATTGCGCAGGTCGATCACATGCGGTAAGCCCTTAAGTGAATGCAACGCATCTTCCCAATACTCAGTCATGCTTTGCGCATGCTCCAGCACTTTTTCTTCTTTAAATACTTTGAGCGAAGCCAACCCGGCAGCACAAGCCAATGGATGACCAGAATAGGTATAGCCGTGGAAAAACTCGATGCCAGCAGGGCTCTGCAGCAGGGTTTCATAAATCATCGCTTTACTGAATACGGCCCCCATAGGTACGACGCCATTGGTGAGCCCTTTAGCGGTCGTCATCAGATCAGGTGTGACATCGAAAAAATCACTGGCAAACGGTGTTGCCATGCGTCCGAAGCCGGTAATCACCTCATCAAAAATCAGCAGAATACCGTGCTTATCGCACAATTCACGCAAGCGCTTCAGGTAACCTTTTGGCGGCAGAATCACGCCGGCGGAACCCGACAACGGTTCCACAATTACTGCCGCTATCGTTGATACGTCATGTAACGCGACAATGCGATCGAGCTCATCGGCAAGATGGGTGCCGTATTCCGGGATGCCACGGCTATATGCATTTTTTTCGAGATTATAGGTATGCGGCAAATAATCGACACCGCCCAACAAATTCGCAAATTGTTTGCGATTGGCGGGCAGGCCACCGAGCGACATACCACCAAAGCCGACACCGTGATAACCGCGCTCACGACTGATGAAACGGGTGCGTTGTGCCTCGCCGCGTGCACGGTGATAGGCCAAGACCATCTTCATCGCCGTATCAACAGATTCAGAACCGGAATTGGTATAAAACACCTGACCGAATTTATTATCGCTGTAATCAATCAACTGTTCGGCGAGTTCAAAAGCCGCCGGATGCCCCATCTGAAATGCCGGTGCGTAATCCAGCGTCGCAATCGCTTCCTGCACCGCTTTGACTATCGTCGGATGAGAATGTCCCAAAGGTACACACCACAACCCAGCGGTACCGTCGAGAATCTCGCGGCCATCCTGATCGCGGTAATACATTCCGGCAGCCGAAGCTACGACGCGCGGCGCTTCCTTGTAATCCCGGTTTGCCGTAAACGGCATCCAATACGCATTGAGTTGTTGTTTGCTAAGCATGTGGCTCTCCTGAAATAATTTACCGATTGGTAAAAGTATGATGAAATCCTAACCAAGCATATGCGCAGAAGACATATACAGCCAGTGGAATTTCACCCAACCGTATTGGCTTTCTGAACTGCACAGTTTCATTCGAACGATACAGACATCCTGACAGACAAGCTGATAGGCGCTGGTAAAAGCAAATGACATACCAATAAGTGTCCAGATCACAGTTCCACGTCAGATGGCAGGATGACCGTTGCAATATCAGGGGATAAAATGGAGTTGACTAAAGAAATACAACAGGCGTCCGGATCACCCCTGTGGCCTCAACTGGCTCTGGAACGAAGCCGTCAAGCCAGCCTGGTTGAGCAGATCGTGCAGGAAGTAAGCCAGTTGATCCGGCAAAATCGCTTAGCGCTCGGCAGCAAGATGCCATCGGTACGTCAGTTTGCCAAATGCAATGCCGTCAGTACCTTCACCGTCGTCGAATCTTACGAGAGGCTGATCACGCTCGGCATGCTGAGTTCACGCCGTGGTTCCGGCTATTTTGTGAGCAAACCTGCCAGTGCGCCATCGCCTCTGCTACATGCGACAACACCAACCATGCTTGATGCGTTAAGCCCTGATTTGTATTCCGGTGTGTCATCCGCTTTACCGGTAGGCTCAGGCTGGCTGCCACCAGAATGGTATGGTGACGATGTCCTGCTCGACGCACTCAGGCAGGCGATGCGCATCCCAACCCAACGTCTGCGCGGCTACGGTCATCCGGCCGGCCTTCCCAGTCTGCGCCAGCATCTGGCTCAGCAGTTGTCACAAGAACTGTTTCAACTTGATGCTGAACAGATCCTGCTCACCAACGGTGCGACACATGCGTTCGACCTGATATTGCGGACACTATGCAAGCCCGGCGACACAGTGCTGGTGGAAAATCCCGGCTACAGCAATTTGCTGTCGCTGATACGCCATCATGGTTGCATTCCGGTCGGCATACAAAGGGATGCGCATGGATTGGATCTGGATGCACTGATGGAAAAAGCCATACTGCATCAGCCAAAAATCATGTTTGTGAATACGGTACTGCAAAATCCGCTTGGCACCAGCCTTTCGCAGGCACAGGCACACCGTCTGCTGGCACTGGCAGAGCAATTCGATTTCTGGCTGGTCGAAGATGATATCTATCGCGAACTATGTACACGCCCAGAACCCTCTTTAGCTGCGATGGACGGGCTCAGACGTGTGATACGGGTAGGCAGTTTTTCCAAAGTACTCTCCCCCACCCTGAGAGTCGGTTCACTCTGCGCCTCGCACTCACTGATCGATGAGTTACTGCGCATCAAAATGCTGACCGGACTAACGACATCGGAAATCAATGAACGTGCGGTGTTGCACGCAATCAGTTCCAGACTCTACCGGCGCATGCTGGAAAAACTTAAACGACAACTTGATACCTCGCGCACCGAGGCAATAAGACTGTTGCAGGATGCAGGCCTGACCCTGCTGACTGAACCACGTGGCGGCATGTTTATCAGCGCCGGATGGCGTGATTCGACAAGAACAGCTCACGAGATAACGACACTGGCACTAAACGCCGGTATCTTACTGGCACCGGCAGATTTTTTCAGTCTTCACGAAACCACTTATCCCTGGTTCCGTTTCAATATTGCGTATTGCAACTCGGCACAACTTCTTACATTTTTACACAGCATCAGCGATGAGTCTGCTCATGGATAAACGTGTGGAAAAAATCTCCAGCGCGCGTGATGCCATTGAGATTCGTATCTTAGACAGCGCGACGCAGGTATTTGCAGAATCCGGATTTCATGGCAGCTCATTGGCCGGGATCGCTGAATGTGCAGGTATCTCTAAACAAAATTTACTGTATTACTTCGCCAATAAACAAGTGTTGTACCAGAAAGTACTGGATCAGATCCTGGATCAATGGCTGGAACGCATGGATTTTCTCGCCACTTCAGATGAAGAACCTGAGCAATTATTACGGCAATACATTCACGCAAAATTACGTTTTTCAAAAGAGCAACCGCAGGCCTCACGCGTCTACGCGATGGAAGTCATCGGCGGTGCGGCGGTGTACTCTCAGCAGATGCGCGAAAAAATTCTGCCTCTATTTAAAAAAGATATAGCGACTTTTGAAAAATGGATAGCAGCGGGCAAAATCAAGGCCGTCAACGCGACCCATTTATTATTTTCCATCTGGGCGATGACACAGTCGTATGCGGACTTTGCAACGCAGATGAATCTGGTTCTTGCGCAGGAGTCGTTATCAGAACAGGATTTCGATGACGCGGAAGAATTCATCGTCAGCATGGTTTTGCACAGACTGCGCGCTTCCTGAGCGCACGCTACGCAGAAAAAATATGAAAGCAATGCGATAAAAATAGACGTTTCAACAATAAATAATGGTGTTTTTTGTTAAACATTATTAGTTGTACCAGTGAAACATGTTACCCAGCCGGCTTTCATGATATGAATGCCAGTTACTTCGAATTGATGCCTGTACCGAATTTCACCTATGTTGCCACCGGAATATCCTGAAAATGAAGCGCTGCGTCTCAGTACGCTCAGGGAATGCCGTCTGCTCGACAGCCAGCCCGAGGAGAGGTTTGATCGCATCACACGCCTTGCCCGCCAGATTTTTCACACCGATATCGCTCTGATTTCTTTAATTGACGAGGAGCGACAATGGTTTAAATCCAGACAAGGTCTGGAAGCGCAGGAAACACATCGCGATATTTCATTTTGCGGTCACGCCATTTTGTCGAGTGATGTCTACGTTGTGGAAGATGCCAGCAAAGATATACGGTTCAGCGATAATCCTTTGGTTCTGGACGCACCCTACATACGTTTTTATGCTGGCGCGCCTTTGCATACAAAAAATGGGCAGCGCATAGGTACACTGTGCATTATCGATAGCGAAGCCAGAATTCTGACCACGCAGGAACTGGCATCGCTGCGCGACCTGGCCGACTGCGTCGAACACGAAATTGCCAACGAACAGGCACACCGTCAGCACGATGCTTTACTGACTCTGGCCCGCATCACTTCGCTTACCTTCGATGATCCGCAAACCTTATTGCGGGAGACGCTTGCGCTTGGTTGTGAATATCTGAAGCTGAGTACCGGCATCATTTCAAAAAATGAAGGCGATAATATTTACGTCAGCGTACTGCAATCAGCGCTGGAAACTTTACACGAAGGGCAGCTGTTTCCCAAAAATCAGACCTATTCTGATTTGCTGAAAGTCGATGAAGGCGTTGTCTGCATCGAACATATAGCTCAGAGCAAATACAGCAATCACCCGAGTTACCAACGCTTCCGGCAGGAAACCTACATCGGCATTCCTCTTTTTCTGGAAGGTCATCGGTATGGAACGCTGGGGTTTTCAGATGACCATCCCCGCGCGACTGCTTATAGCGAAGTCGAAATTGAATTCATCAACGTATTAGGCGACTGGGTCAACAGCACTCTGAAACGACTGGCGCTGGATCATGCGCTGGAACTGCAGCAAAAATTGAATGACGCCGTCGCCCGGGCGCAATCGCAATTTATCAAAGGCAGGGATAAGCGCGAAGGTATCAGGACCTTACTGAACGACATAGTTCTGCTTACTGGCAGCCGATACGGTCAGGTCTGTAAAGTGCAGCAGGGTAAAACGGGCGACTATATCCTGAAAAATTATGTCAGCGCAGAGGTTAGCGACAACGCTGATCGTACGACTTCCGAAGATGATAAAAATGATTTCACGATGGAGGCGGCCACACATTATCTGGATGCGCAGTTTGCTCAGGCTATTAGCACGGGGCAAGCGATATCCGGTAATGCCCTCAGCGGCGCGCTGCATCGATTCTTGTGTGTTCCGGTTTATTACAATGGCGATATCGTCGCCACCATAGGGCTGGCGAACAGCAGCGATGATTACGATCAGCAAACGATAGATTTTCTGCAACCCGTGCTGATCACGATAGGTCAGTTAATCAATGCGGCCAAAGTCCAGCGCCAGCATGAAGAAGGTGAAAGACGCCTGGCAAACATTATCGAGGGCACCAACATTGGCACCTGGGAATGCGATATCGCCAGTGGAGAAACCGTCTACAACGAACGGTGGGCTGAAATGCTCGGTTACACGCTGGCTGAGCTTCAGCCTACGACGGTTCAAACCTGGCTGGATATGTGTCATCCCGAAGACTTGAAACGCTCTACCGCAATGCTGGAGAAGCATTTCAAGGGAGAATTGCCCTACTTCGATCTGGTCAGCCGTATGCGTCATAAGGACGGGCACTGGATATGGATCAGAGACCGAGGGTGCGTGGTCAGTTGGAGCGAAGATGGAAAACCACTTGTTATGTCTGGTAGCCATCAGGATGTCACGCAAGAGCGACTGGCGGAAGAAAAACTGGCGCATGCTTATGCACTCTTGGAGCAATCGAACACGGCAGCACGCATAGGCACATGGGAATTCGACATTCAGAGCCGTAAAGTTTTCTGGAGCCAGGTCACCAGACAAATCCACGAAGTCAGCGACGATTATGAGTGTGATGCAGACCATGCTTTGTTATTTTACAAGCCAGGAAAAAACCGTGACCGGATTTTGCAACTGATGCGTGAAGCGATTGCAGACGGGAAAAAATTTGACGAAGAATTTGAAATCATTACTGCGAAACAAAAACAATGCTGGGTTCGTGCAATCGGCTTGCCATACTATCAGGATGATCAGATCGTTCGCATCTACGGAATTTTTCAGGACATCAGTGACAGCAAGGCAAACGCCGAAGCCTTGCGTGATCAGGCCGCTCACACCGAAGCCATTCTCGACAATGTGCTTGATGGCATCGTCACGATCGATCACACCGGTAAAGTTGACGCGTATAACGCCGCCGCGGCGAAAATATTTGGTTATAACAAAGAGGAAGTGATCGGTCAGAATTTCAATATGCTGCTCCCAGTCTGGGATGATGGCAGCCGGAATCAGAAAATCCGCCAAAATGCATTTGAAGAGGGTATCGGCGTCACGCAGGAAGTCGAAGCCAGACGCAAAGACGGCAGTATTTTTCCGCTGGATTTATCCGTCTCAACTGTGCGGCGACGCGGACACCCGTTGTATATCGGGCTGGTGCGCGATATTACCGAACGCAAGCGACTAGAAAGAATTAAAAACGAATTTATTTCTACCGTCAGTCATGAATTGCGGACACCGCTCACCTCGATTTCGGGTGCGCTCGGTCTGGTTCTCGGCGGCGCAACCGGTGCCTTACCAAAAAATCTGGCGCCGTTACTGACAATTGCCAGCAAAAACAGCCAGCGCCTGACGTTCCTGATTAATGATTTGCTCGACATGGAAAAACTCAGTGCCGGGCAGATGCATTTCAATATACAAAATTACCCTCTGAATTATCTACTCACGCAGGCACTGGAAAGCAATCTGACGTTCGGTATGCAAAGAAAAATTCATCTGCAATTACAGGCACCGGTTCCGGATGTCACTGTGGCCGTCGATAGCCAGCGGCTGATGCAGATATTGTCCAACCTGCTATCGAATGCGATCAAATATTCGCCTGAGAATGAAACGGTGGAAATCAGCGCAGCCATCAGGACAAATACCGTGCGCATTTCCGTGCGAGATCATGGTGAAGGTATTCCAGCCGATTTTCATTCGCGTATTTTTCAGAAATTTGCCCAGGCAGATTCATCGAACACCAGGGAAAAAGGTGGTACCGGCCTGGGGCTCGCAATTTCCAGAGAGCTGGTTGAACACATGGGCGGCAATATCGGTTTTGATTCCGACTTACACAAAGGGGCACATTTCTATATCGATCTGCCCATCGCTACACCGCGCCCACCGATGCCTGTATCACAGTAAAAAGACGCTGAGGCGGCTATAATCTCGTTGGTGCGAAAATTCCCCATGTAAATGTCCTCGTTGGATTTTTATTCCCGCAGCGGTTGATGCAGATGCGTTTTTTGCTAAAACGCAGCTTTTTTATACTTCAAAAATTTCAAAAATAACTTCATGATAGTGCTCGGTGTTGAATCTTCCTGTGACGAAACAGGGCTGGCTTTGTATGACACGCAACGCGGTTTGCTCGCGCATGCCTTACATTCCCAAATCGCCATGCACAGAGAATATGGCGGTGTCGTACCGGAACTGGCTTCGCGCGATCATGTCCGCCGCACTCTGCCTTTATTAAATGAAGTCATGCAGAAAGCAACGATACAGAAACCGGATATCGATGCGATTGCCTACACACAGGGGCCCGGGCTGGCTGGTGCCTTATTGGTTGGTGCCTCTTTTGCCTGCGGACTTGGAATGGCACTGAATAAACCGGTACTCGGCGTGCATCATCTCGAAGGCCATTTGCTGTCACCGCTGCTGGCCAGTCAGCCGCCGGAGTTTCCGTTTATCGCCTTATTAGTTTCAGGCGGCCACACCCAATTAATGCGGGTAGATGGCATCGGTGCATATCAGTTACTCGGTGAAACCCTTGATGACGCTGCGGGCGAAGCATTCGACAAATCTGCAAAACTACTCGGGCTGCCTTATCCGGGCGGCCCCGAAATTTCCCGGCTGGCAGAATTCGGCAATCCTGGCGTCTTTACATTTCCGCGCCCTATGCTGCACTCCAAAGACTTGAATTTCAGTTTTTCTGGTCTCAAAACGGCAGTACTGACTGTCGTCAAAAATCAGACCGCCAATATCTGCGAACAAAGCAAGGCAGATATCGCGCGCGGTTTCGTCGATGCGCTGGTCGACGTGCTGGTTGCCAAGTGCGTCACTGCCATGAAAGAAAGTGGCCTCAAACGCTTAGTCATCGCTGGTGGCGTCGGTGCAAATCGGCAATTACGTGCGGCGTTGAATGCGGCTGCCGCCAAACGTCGCTTTCAGGTGTATTACCCGGAACTGGAATTCTGCACTGACAATGGTGCAATGATCGCATTCGCAGGCGCAATGCGACTCAAAAAAAATCCCGCGGCAGCGACACGGGATTATGGTTTCAATGTGCGGCCACGCTGGCCTTTGCATGAATTAAGCGTCGCCTGATTACTACGCCAGCCAAGGCCTGAATCGCTTATTCACCGTTCGTAAGCAAAAAGGCCGTTATCGCAACGCGCCTTTTTTGTTACGGAGAGTGACGTGCTATGGACACGAAGTCAGCGCGCAGCACTCAATGCGCGGCACACAGGAATTCTTACTTTTTCTTGCTGCCAATTTTGCTTTCTTTACCCTTCATCAGATTCACAATGTTCTGACTATGACGGTAAACCAGCAGACCACTCATAACAAATACGGCCAGTAACTTCACATCCGGGCCAAATAACATGCCGTAATAGAGTGGCGCAAAAATCGCGGCGATCAGTGCCGCCAGTGAGGAATAACGAAATGCAAAGGCAATCACCAGCCAGGTCACCAACGTCGCAACACCGAGCCAGGCATTAATACCAATCAATACGCCAGCCGCAGTGGCCACGCCTTTGCCGCCAACAAACTTAAAGAATACCGGCCACAGATGCCCGAGGAAAACCGCAATAGCGACCAGCGCAATGCTGCCATCATCAAGATTAAACTGCTCCGCATAGTGCGTCGCCAGCCAGACCGCAAACCAGCCTTTGACCGCGTCCCCCAGCAGCGTCAATACTGCGGCCGCCTTATTACCACTACGCAAAACATTCGTTGCACCGGGATTTTTAGAACCATAAGTACGCGGATCAGATAAACCAAATAATTTGCTCACCACCACGGCAAACGAGACAGAACCAATCAGGTAAGCCAGCACACCGGCCAGAATAGTATTCATGTGTTTCCTAAAGAAGCTACGGGGCGAAAAATATACTCCCCCCAGTATTTTTAAAAGCGCTTTATTTACGCAGACAATAAGGGCATTTTATAACATACTCCCTCAGAATTACTCTTCCAGAGCGCATTCAACAGCGCGCGCCTGCAATAAACTCTGCAACAGCGCGGGGGAAATTCCGACGAGATAACCGCGACGGCCACCGTTAATATAAATTTTCGGTAAATCAAGAATCGCCTGCTCGACATAAATCGGCATCACTTTTTTAGTGCCGAACGGCGAGGTGCCGCCGACCATATAACCCGAATGCTTTTGCGCAATTTCCGGTTTGCAGGGCTCGATAGATTTACAGCCGATCTGTCGCGCCAGATTTTTAGTTGATACCTTACGATCACCGTGCATCAACACGATTAAAGGTTTCGCCGCCTCGTCCTGCATGACCAGCGTCTTGATCACATGATGCTCATCCACCCCCAGCTCACGCGCAGAAACCGCAGTACCGCCATGTTCTTCGTAGGCGTAAGGATGCTCAGAAAACTCCGCCTTGTTTTTACGCAAAAACTGCGTCGCAGGCGTTTCAGATACGTGTTCTTTCTTAGCCAAAATTTAACCTCGTATTGCTATTAATATATTCAAGCGATTATAGCCGTTGCGTACAAACTGGAAATGTATCTGATACTCAAAACCGGGTCATCCGAATTGCTTTTAATGCACAGAAATAATTCAAGGAAATGGAAAATTGAATGAAGATAGGAATAAAAAGTTTTTATTTTCCATTCTACGCACTAATTAAGTGCAAATTTGTAGGGTACTTATGCAAAAAATGATGGCTGACCGTAACAAAAAGTATCCCTTTCCGACAAAAATTTTCAAGAAAAATACGCAGTCATAGAAAAGCCATAATCAGTAAACCGTTGGCCATTCATCTACCTATGGGCCGAAATAAATTTTAAATTTCAATTACTTAGTACAACTTAGTTGAAGCAAATGGGACATTCATAGCGAGTTCAATTGAACAGACAAATCCCATTTCATGGGAAAAAGAAAAAAAATTTTCATTCCTGTATCCAATACGCAACAAATAGTCATATTAATGTAACAAACACTTTCACATATACCCATTTTATTTACATAATCGAAGTACGTCTGATTTATTAACTTTCATTTTCTTTCAAAGTCTGATTAGGTCAAAAGACAAATACCATTTGCGCGGAAGCATCTTCAGGATCGTTTTCTATATCGCTTTGAGTCTTTATCTACTCAGTTTTTTTAAGCATCAGCGTTGCGTTCGTTAACCGTTTGGGGATCATTATGATTTTTAAAGAAAAGATAGGCGTACAGTCAGTACGCTTGGCAATCGGAGTTTTAGCTGGCACGGTCATGTTATCCGGCATGGCTCAAGCTCAAGAAGAGAAAAGTGTTCAGAAAGTCGAAATCACTGGTTCTAATATTAAACGTGCTGATAAAGAAGGCACATCTCCGATTCAGACTATTACTGCAAAAGAAATCAAAGAAAGTGGCGCAACCACAGTTCTCGATTTGTTGAAACAAGTCCCATCGATGGGTACTGGCGGTTATAACGATACTCCTGATCAAAATAGCTTTTCCCGCGGTGTAGCAACGGCGTCCTTGCGTGGTCTTAGCTCTACTTCCACACTGATTCTGTTGAATGGCCGTCGTATGGCTCCATCTGCCTACGCCAATCCAAATAACGGTCAGTCTGCGTTGTATGATCTGAACAGTATTCCACTGTCTGCTCTGGAACGCGTCGAAATTTTCAAAGACGGCGCATCTGCTGTGTATGGCTCAGACGCGATTGCAGGCGTTATCAACTTCATTACCAAACGCGATTACAAAGGCGGCGAAGTCAGTGTATCCGCAGGCGCGAATGATGATCGCGAATTTGGTCGCCAAAATGTGAACGGCACCATTGGTTTTGGCGATTTCGCAAGCCAAGGCTATAACGTTTTAGTGTCATTGGATGCGACGAAGAAACAAGCTACCAGCGAACGCAATGGTTCCAACGATATCCAGGCTGAACAATATGCAGCCATGAACTATCGTCTGAATCCATATTCCAGTTTTGCTTCTAATCAAGGTTTTTTCTATAAAGAAAGATCACCTAACACTAAGTCATTCATTACGACTGGCCCTACGGTTATCAATCAAACTAATTGCGACGCGTCCCGTAAAATAACTGGTTCTGCAGCAAATGGCATCGCGACAAGCAGTGTATTGTATGGCCGTACTTTCTGTAACTACGATGCAGATCAATTTACCGATGTTCAGGGTAAATCCGACGACATCAACTTCATGGCAGTCGGCAACCTGAAAATTAATGAAAATCTGTCTGCATTCAGTGAAGTTGCTTTCACTGATTCGAAACGGGTTTATCGTTCGGCGGCCAGAACCATTGACGGCAGATCTCCAACGACTAACTATGTTGTTGGTGGCCTTGGAGACCCATTCCAAGCTATTCTGCCAATCGGTCATCCAGACAATCCAAACCCAGATGCGCGCTCAGCAGTCGTTTATCGCTTCGAGAACCTGAAAACAGGTACTGATCTGGAAAACCAAAATGCTCGTCTGCTGGCTGGTTTGCGTGGCAGCCTCGGTAGCTGGGATTGGGAATCTGCTCTTTTGTGGAACCGTTCTAAACGCATTGAGACATCGTACGGTTTCCTGTATCTGCCAACTTTGCGTAAGTTGATTACAGAAAACCGCTCACTGGCTTCTTTGGCAGCGGATCCTACGATCACTAAAGACCTGACAAATAACGGAACTTCGCAAATCGCCCAATGGGATGGTAAAGCCAGCACTGAATTTGGTAGCTTGCCGGGTGGTGCAATCGGTTTCGCGGTCGGTGCAGAACTCCGCCAGGAAAAACTGTCTATTAGTCCTGATGCGGCAAATGCTCGCGGTGACATTCTGGGTCTGGCGACAACTGCAATTGAAGCAAAACGTAATGTTTCTTCGGCTTTCTTTGAAGTCCGTACTCCATTCATGAAAAACTTCGAGATGGATTTTGCAGGTCGTGTGGATAAATATCCGAACCTGAAGGCCAACTTCGTTCCTAAGGTCGGCGCAAAATGGACTGCAACTGATAGCCTTGCTTTCCGTGGTAGCTATTCAGAGGGTTTCCGTGCTCCGGCATTATCACAAGTTGCGCCAGGTGGTGCACAGTACTTCCTCAGTAACGTTGTTGATCCTGTTCGCTGCCCGAGTGGTACAACACCTGTTGCCGGTGCAGATCAAACCGATTGCGCTAAGAGTATGTCAGGGGTCGGCGGCGCAAATCCTGATCTGAAGCCAGAAACATCCAAGAGTCTGGCGCTGGGCTTGATTTTCTCGCCAACAAAAGACTTTGACATGACCGTGGATGCTTATAAACTGCGCCAAGAGGGTGTTGTTGCTCTTGCTGATTCCACTTTCTTGCTCACACATCCTGCTAATTTCCCGGCAGATTACATCACTCGTGATACGAATCCATTGAATCAGTTGAAAGATGCGAATGGTAATCCTATCTCAGGTACGGGTCCACTTCTGGCGATAAAAACGCCATGGACCAACCAAGGTAGCACTGAAGTCAGCGGTATTGACGTTGATATGAAATTACGTACAAATCTGGGTGAATACGGCAAACTGACTACCGGTCTGCAAACGACCTACCTGATCTCCTACCGTCGTGCAGAACAACCAGGTGACGTAGAGCGTAATGCTGTTGGTACAGCTGGTGATCTGAACGACTTTGCAACCTCGGTTGGACCTATTCCTCGTTTGAGAGCAACATTGAGTGGTCGTTGGGAAAAAGGTCCTCATAGCGTTAATGGAGCAATCCGCTTTGTTGATAGCATCACGCAATATCGTCGTTACAACAATGATGTTACCTATGCAAATGGTGGAGTTTGTCATTGGGGTTCTGGTCAGCCTGCAGGTACGCCGCAGTTGGGAGGCATTCCTAAGTACCTCGACTACTATCCAGATTGCACAGTTCCAAGCTGGACAACAGTTGACCTTGGCTATACTTACACCGGTTTCAAAGATCTGACACTGGGTATCAACATCAGCAATATTTTGGATACCAAAGCACCTTACTATCCAACAATTACTGCTGCGTCCATCGCTCAGGGTTACAACTCGACACTGCATAACAATACTGGCCGTTATTTCCGCGTATCTGCGAAATATACTTTCCGTTAATATTGTGTAGTTAGCTGGACAATAAACGCCTCGTTCAACGGGGCGTTTATTTTTTCTATCGCCTGAATCACTTTCTCTTTGAGGAATTTATGCAAACATTGCTTCACAAATTTTGTAGGGCGCTCGCTATTGGAGTATTGATTACCAGCACTGCCGCAATGCCATTGTCAGCTCATGCACAAAACAAACTGATACCAGTAGAAAATTTTTTCAAAAGCGAACAGATCTCGAATGTCATGTTTTCACCTGACGGCAAAAACATCGCGATGTTGGCTGCAGGAGCAAATGATCGTTTGGTTCTGGCGATCATGGAAGTGGATAAGTTAAAGCCAAAAATTGTGGCTGGTTACGAAAAGACTGACGTGGTATTTTTTAGCTGGGTAAATAACCAACGACTTGTTTTTGGCGTCGGAGATCGCGCCATTGGCGATGGTGACCGCGATAGAGGCAATGGTTTATTTGCAATTAATATAGATGGCAGTGAGTTACGAGAATTGATTGCGACCGGTGACACCGGTGGCAAATTCAGAGTGCTCAATGGCTATCACGATTTTCTTGATGTCACTCACGTGCCAGACTCCAATGACGTGTATATAACGCGCAGCACTGGAACGCGTAAAACACCGTCTTACACTTTAATGAAACTGAATACCCTGAACGGCTACAACGAAACCGTACAGACTCCTACGAACTCCGTTAGTTTCATGATTGATAAATTCGGCGACGTAAGGGTTGCAGAAACCTCTGAGGACAACCTCTCTGCTGTTCATTATAAAGACCCAAAAACACAGCAATGGCGAAAATTGATTGAGTACGACAACGTAAAAGGGCATGGTTTCTCTCCAGCATTTATTGCACCGGATGGCCAGTTTTATGTCACAACGGCGAAGAAAAGTGACACGGTTTCCGTGTTCCGTTTTGATCTGGAAAAAAATAAACTGGATGACACGCCTATCGTCGCCACAAAAGGATTTGATTTCCATGGTAATTTCGTTTTTAACAAAGAAGAAAATAAGCTTCTAGGGATTCATTACGAGAGCGATGCTTTTTCTACTTTATGGCTGGATGAAAAATGGAATAGTTTGCAAAAAGCAGTCGATGCCGCACTGCCAAATACGGCAAATCTGATTTGGGGCCCGGAAACTACGAACAACGATACTATCCTTGTTCACTCGTTCTCTGACGTTCATCCTGGATCCTATTTGCTCTTTAACACCGAGACAAAGAAATTTGTTCCGATTGGTGACGTCCATCCTGAAATCAATTCTAAGACCATGTCCTATAAAGACTTTGTCCGCATTAAAGTGCGGGATGGTATGGAAATTCCGGCCTATATCACGCTGCCAAAAAACGGTAGTGGTAAAAATTTACCCATGGTGGTGATGGTACATGGCGGCCCTTATGTCCGGGGTGGACATTGGGAATGGAACCGCGAAACACAGTTTCTTGCATCTCGCGGCTATGCTGTACTTGAACCTGACTTCCGCGGTAGTACAGGTTATGGAATCAAGTTGTTCCGGGCGGGCTGGAAACAATGGGGACTGGCAATGCAGGATGACGTAACAGATGCGACAAAATGGGCGATTGCTCAGGGTTATGCTGACCCCAAACGTATCTGCATCGCAGGCGCCAGCTATGGTGGTTACGCAACACTGATGGGCTTAATCAAAGAGCCGGATTTGTATCGTTGCGGTATCAGTTGGGTTGGTGTGACTGACATCAATTACTTATTTGATGTCACCTGGAGTGATACCTCTGGTTCGGCGTGGACACGTTACGGTATGCCATTGATGATCGGTGATCAGACCAAGGATGCAGAACAACTGAAAGCGACCTCGCCTGTCACGCAAGCACATCGTTTAACAAAACCATTGATTCTTGCTTATGGCGCAGCAGATCGAAGAGTGCCATTGGTACACGGTGAACAATTCAAAAAAGCAGCACCTAAAGACGCAAAAATTGAATGGATCACTTATCCGAATGAAGGCCACGGATGGCGCACCCTGAAAAACAATGTTGACTTTTGGACCCGCGCTGAAAAATTCTTAAACGAAAATACCGCAGTGAAATAAGTCGTTCAACAAAATTACCAGACCTGCGTCGCTCAGAGCCCCGCAGGTTTTTTTATTTCTTACGGCGGATATACCGCGTTATACAATACAAATAATCACCCTCGCGGATGATGCAATGCGTGCAGTTTTTTTAATCGCTCTCTGGCAACGTGAGTGTAAATTTGTGTCGTGGAGATGTCAGCATGTCCCAGCAACAGCTGCACGACTCTCAAGTCCGCCCCGTGATTGAGTAAATGCGTGGCAAATGCGTGGCGTAAGGTGTGGGGGGAGAGATGAATCGTAATCCCGGCCTGTGCTGCATATTTCTTGAGCAGGATCCAGAACATCTGCCGTGTCATCGCACCGCCGCGCGCTGTCACGAATAAAGCGTCGTCGATCTGGCCGTTTAATATCACCGGACGTGCTTGTTTCAAATAACGTTCCAGCCATAATCTGGCGTGCTCACCAAATGGTACCAAGCGTGTTTTATCCCCTTTACCGGTTACACGCAGAACTCCCTCGTTTAAACCAACTTCCAAAGATTTGAGTTGCACCAGTTCGCTGACGCGCAACCCGCATGCATAGAGCAATTCCAGCATGGTGCGATCCCGTAGCCCGAGAGGAGAATCATCGGGAGCCTGCAGCAAAGACTCTACCTGTGTTTCGCTCAGGGTTTTGGGTAAGCGGACGGGTTGTTTTGCCGATTTGAGTTTGCTGCACGGATTTTGTCTGACCAGATTCTGCCGGACAGCCAGCAAATAAAAACGTTTCAATACGCTAAGACGACGATTGGCAGAAGTTGCCTTGGATGATGTGTGTTTCAGCGCGATATAGGCGCTGATATCGCCGTAATCTGCCTGATATAAGTCTTTGCCAGTCGCTTCGGACAACCATTCGGCAAACAGGCGCATATCGCGCCGGTAAGCTTCTACGGTATTTTTTGCCAACCCGTCTTCAAGCCACAAAACATCACAGAACTGGTCTATCTGCGCCATCAATTCTGCAGGTAATAAAAATGGCACCGAATTATCTTTCGGCATTAAACCGGTCTTTTTTAAACTGACAACATCCTCATGCATAATCAGCTACACCTTCATGCGCCAGCAACCAGCGCTTTACGCCCAGATGAAAACCCGTTTCATCATCATGATGAGCAAACCCGCCCAAACCACCCGCTGCGGTGACGCGATGACAGGGAATCACCAGCGGATACCAGTTCGCGCCACAAGCCTGACCAACCGCGCGCGGTGCAGAGCGGATTTGCTTGGCAATCTGCCCGTAAGTCAGCACCTGACCTCGTGGAATAGCTGAAATTCCACGCCAGACCGAATTTTGAAATGTCGTACCAACAGCCCGCAAAGGAAGATCAAACTGAAAATCAGGGTCGTCGAAGTAGTGCAGTATTTGTGTCGCCACCTTCTCTGAGAGGGAATCACCTGGGTCTTTCTCATGGAACCTTGGTGGCAAATAAACCAGCTCAGTCAGTAAGGAATCAGCGACGCGGATTCCGACTGCGCCAAATGGTGCAGCAACGATGGCAGAAAAAATACCGCTCTCTTTGTCTGACATGAGTGTTCCTCAAAAAGGGAAAAGCTTGCTTCAGTATGTACGACGAGAACATGCCCATCGCCAGATCAGCCTGCTCATCAATCAAATCTCTGTGGATTTTAAACGTCAGCGCACTTGTCGTCAGCATAAAAAAATAGCAAACAGATACTGACAAATTTATCCGCCAGATGTGCTGATTCCAGAATGCTTACCGCGATAAATATCATCCGGAAAAGAAAAAAGGCGCATCAATGATGCGCCTTGAAAGCATGTTTCGCGTTTTCGGCTGTTTAGTTATTGTGTTTCCACAATACTCAGCTTGTAATAAAAACGCGCGTCTCCTCAGTGTACGGCATTGGGTACCGTTTTCTTGCACTACCGCCTTTTAATCTTCTGAACTGCTAAAAGTTCGACTGCGCAGAATATAGCACGACCGAATACCAGTGACAAAAAAAAACTACGCAAAAATACTTAATTGTTGCGGATATGTAAAAGACATGTACATATCCGAAAAATGTGCTAATCCAATTTATTTATTATAAAAATCAATTATTTATAAATTAAATTCGGCAGCCAGGTAGAAATCTCTGGAATATACGTAATCAGCAATAAGAACGCGATCATCGTCATCAGCCACGGTAAAACGGCAACTGTCAGCTCGGTAATACCCATTTTCGTAATACCAGAGGCAACATACAGATTCAGACCGACGGGTGGATGACACATCCCGACTTCCATATTCACCACCATAATGATACCAAAGTGGACGGGGTCGATACCAAGTTTCATCGCGACCGGGAACAAAATCGGTGCCATGATCAGCACGATAGACGACGGCTCCATCACATTACCCGCTAACAACAGCAGGATATTCACCACCAGCAGGAAACTGATCATGCCGAAACCTTTGTCCATAATCCAGCTTGCCATCGCTTGCGGGATATTTTCGCTGGTCATCAGGAATGAGAACAGTACTGCGTTAGTGATAATGTAGAGCAGCATCGCCGACATCGAAGCGGAATCCAGCAAGACCTTAGGTACTTTTTTCAAAGTCATGTCTTTATAGACAAACACGGCGATCACGAACGCATAGACTGCTGCAACTGCGGCGGCTTCCGTCGGCGTGAACATACCGCTGTAAATGCCGCCCATCACAATCACGATCAGCAACAAGCCCCAGGCGCTTTTTCTGAACGCAGTAAAACGCTCGCCCCAGCTTGCTTTCGGCATGCGAGGATAGTTGTGCTTACGCGCCAGAAACCATGTCGTCAGACCGAGAAAAAATGCCAGCATCAGGCCGGGGATAACGCCCGCCATGAATAATTGCCCAACCGAGGTATTGGTCGAAACGGAATACATCACCATCACAATCGAAGGTGGGATCAGAATACCCAATGCACCGGATGTCGTAATCACCCCAGCACCAAAGCCTTTTGGATAACCCTGCTTGACCATGGCAGGAAGAATAATTGAGCCAATGGCCACCACGGTCGCTGGCGACGAACCCGAAACAGCCGCAAACAAAGCACAGGCAAGAACGCCAGCCAGAGCCAGACCGCCATGCCAATGCCCGACCATCGCGGCCGCAAAATTAATCATCCGGCGGGCGACACCACCATGCGTCAGAAAGTTACCGGCCAGAATAAAGAACGGAATCGCCATGATTTCGAACTTTTCTATTCCGGTAAATAACTTCAAGGCAACCGACTCAATCGGTACCTGTGTCATCGTGAAGAGGAACGTCAGTACTGTCAGGCCGAGCGAAATCGAAATCGGCATGCCGGTCAGCATCAACAGCAATAACAAGACAAAAATAATGGTGGCGTTCATGCTTTCACCTCATCTTCGAGACCATCAACATGGGTGTGATCGTGTTTAGGCAATTCACCTGTTTTAACGAAATTCCAGATAACTTGCAGAAAACGGAAACACATCAGATAAGAACCCAGCGGTATCGCCAGATAGACCCACCACATCGGTATTTCCAGATCAGCGGAGGTCTGATCAGTATGGGCAATTTCCCATACAAAACTACCGCCCAGTGTGCCGACAATGCCGGTAAATAAAGCGCCGGCAGCTAATCCCAGAATCACAAACTTATAGCGATTCGCAGGGCTCAGTTTGTTGATCAGCACATCGACGCCAACGTGAATACCGGTACGCACGCCATAGGCAGCGCCAAACTTTGCCATCCACACAAACATGTAAATGGTCAGCTCTTGTGCCCAACTGGTATTTATTTTTAACAGCTCGTCTTGCAGATAAGGGATTTCAAATCCCGAAAGATAACGGTGTACCACCGCCATAAAAGTGACCAGGGTCGCAGCGCCCATCAGGGTCGCAATCAACCATTCCTCTAGGTGATCAAGGAACTTCATTGTGTTCTCCTGTGAAGGATAAGAATGAGAGATGAGAACCGGCAAACCTGAGCTTACCGGTTCTCATCTGACGGAAAGAACTTACTTGATACCGAGTTTAACGGCTTCTTTGTTGACGTTTGCAATCAGATCTTTACCGATCCGTGATTCCATCTGCTTTTGCACTGGCAGCAAGGCTTTGCGCCATTCTGCTTTTTCTTTATCAGTTGGTACATAGACCGTGGTCTTGCCGGATTTTTTCACTGCTTCCAGCGCATTATCGTTCTCTTGCTGGGCAATCGCATTCGCATACTTGGTCGCCGTTTTCATCGCGCCATCTAACTCATTGCGGATATCTGCGGGCAAGCCATCCCAGAATTTTTTGTTCACGATCACCGCATAGCCAAGGTAGCCATGATTTGTCATCGTCACATGCTTTTGTACCTCATGCATTTTTTGTGTGTACAGATTTGATGGCGGGTTTTCTGTGCCATCCACCACGCCAGTCTGCAACGCCTGATACACCTCGGAGAATGCCAGCACTTGTGGGTTCGCATTCAATGCACGCATTTGCGCATCCAGCACTTTGGACGATTGTATGCGTAATTTTTGTCCCTTCATGTCGGATGGTAAATGGATAGGTTTATTCGACGACATGACTTTAAAACCGTTATCCCAGTAACCCAGACCGGTGATGCCTTTGCTTTCCAGTTTCTTCAGCAGATCTTTACCGATAGGTCCTTCTGTGACTGCATACAACACATCTTTGGTCGGGAAAATGTATGGTAGATCAAACACCTCAAACTCTTTGACGCCTAAAGGGCCGAATTTAGCCAGTGATGGCGCCAGCATTTGTACTGCACCTAACTGTAATGCTTCTAATTCTTCTTTATCTTTATACAGTGTGCTGTTGGGATAGAGTTCGACTTTCACGCGTCCTTTGGTCGCTTTTTCTGCGAGTTCTTTAAAGCGCTCTGCAGCTTTGCCTTTTGGTGTATCGCTGGCGACAACGTGGCTGAATTTAATGACGATAGGGGATTGAGCAAATGCCGCGCCACTAACCAGTGATGCCGCCAGAAGCGAAAACAGAACGGATTTGATTTTCATGAGAGTCTCCAGTTTATTAATTATCAAAGTTATTATTCTACGATTATTTGAAATAGTCACCCGCTGAACAATTGTGGAAAACCACATACCGCATTCGATTGCCCATATAAACAACACCTGCAGTAAACTAACAGCATGAAACGTCTATATAAATCGCAGCGATGGCCTAACGACAAGTGGCGCTGGATCATTCCTATTTTGCTGATTGCCTTGTTTCTGACCACGCTGATCTGGTTGCCGTGGCAGGCACAGCGCATGGAAGCGAATGAAAGGCAGGAGCAACTGATTGCCGACACTCTTTGGGTGGAGCAGGCGATACAATTTCAGATCGACCGCAACGATGAAATGTTGCGTCAGATCGGCGCCGATATGATGAATATTGGCCTGAAGCCGGATGCCATTTTGCTGCGCTTCCGTAATTTACTGCAAAACAATCATGAGATTTCCCGCCTGGTCTTACTCGACCAGCACAATGCTATTGTCACGTCGTCACATGACACAGCGTTCAATTCATCCAATATTCTGATACCCGATGACATCAAATCTGCTCAGGCAGAACTGGATAACAAAACCCGCTGTTTTGCTCCCAGACAGGAAACCAAATCACAGAAATACAATTACGCCATCAGTTGTCAGATCCCCTTAAAGAAAGAAAACCACTATTTTGGCAGCATCCTCATCACCTACCATGCCAATGGCATACTGGAAGAATTAGTCCCATGGTGGTTTGCGCAGGAAAACCAGATTTCTCTGCTGGACAACGATGACAAAGTGATTGCAACGCGGGCTGCCGGCGGGCCGGGTAAAAATGTGTATACCCACAACCGCAATCTGGAACTGCCCGGCGTCACACTCGCGCTGCACACCAATAGCAATAAGAGCGAACCCAAGCTACTGTCCAATTTGCTGGTGGTGATGGTCATTCTGCTGTCAATGGGCTTGATCTGGAGTCTGGTTGCTTTGTGGCGCGACATCAATCGCCGCCTGGCTGCCGAAGGTGCCCTGCGCCAGCAAGTCATCTTCCGTACTGCGATGGAAAACTCACTGATCACCGGCTTGCGCGCGCGCGATATGCATGGCCGCATGACCTATGTGAATCCGGCATTCTGCAAAATGGTCGGCTACCCGGCAGAGCAAATCATCGGCCGTCTGCCACCCATGCCGTATTGGGCTCCTGAAGTCGTCGAAGAATATCAGCAACGCTTTTCTAAACTGCTGGCAGGCTCGGTGCCGCAAGACGGTTTTGAAACCATTTATCAGCATGCGAGTGGCGAACGGATTCCGGTATTAATTTATGAATCGCCGCTGATCGATGAAAGCGGTAAACAAACTGGCTGGATGAGCTCGATACTGGATATTTCCGAACTCAAACGGGCACAGGAACTGACTCGTCAACAAGAAGCCAAACTGCATTCCAGTGCGCGGCTCGCCACCATGGGCGAAATTGCCTCAATGCTCGCGCATGAACTGAATCAGCCGCTGGCCGCTATTTCCAGTTACACCACTGGTGCCATGAATCTGCTGGAAGCGGGCGATACCGATAAAGCCTTATTGTTATCAGCGATGGAAAAAGTGAAAACCCAGGCGCAGCGTGCCGGACAAATTATCCGCAGCGTGCATGAGTTCGTCAAAAAACGGGAACCAACCAGGGAGCTGGTCGACATCAACGTATTGATTAAAAATGCGCTGCCTCTGGTCGAATTGCAAGCGCAGGCTGCGCACATCAGCCTGCAATGGCTGCCGCTGCCCGGCACACCACAGGTACTGGCGGATCAGGTACTGATCGAACAGGTATTGCTGAATCTGACCCGCAACGCGATTGAAGCGATGGAAGACACACCGCCGGAACATAGAAATTTACGCATACAAGCCAGCCTCGACAACGATGGCGATATCGTCGTCGAAGTCATCGACCGTGGACACGGCATTCCTGCCAGCGTGGCTGACCGATTGTTTTCACCGTTTTTTTCCACCAAAACAACCGGCATGGGAATGGGGTTGAATATCTGCAGGACGGCGATTGAGTTTCACGGCGGCAAACTTACTCACCGCGATAACCCGGTCGGTGGTAGTATCTTCCGCTTCATTCTGCCGGCAGTGCAAGAAGAAAATAATCCCGCTGACCTGCCGACTGCAGCGTCACAAAAAGAATAATGAGACGGTCAACGTGCGGTCATACCGATACAGCGTGACCGCTTCTGCCCGTGACATTCTGATATCGCAATTGGAGACGACATGCTACACATCATTGACGACGAGGACGTGATCCGCGATTCACTTTCCTGGCTCGCCCGTTCGCGCCAGATTGCCGCGATTGGCTATAGCAGCGCAGAACAGTTTCTGGCCTCGCTCGATCAACCTTTGCGCTTTGATGCCGAGGGCGACTGCATTTTGCTGGATGTGCGCATGGAAGGGCTGAGCGGCATTCATCTGTTTGATATTTTATCCGGCAAAAAACTGACCAAACGTCTGCCGGTGATTTTTCTGACCGGGCATGGCGACGTGCCGATGGCGGTCGATACGCTCAAACGCGGTGCTTTTGATTTCTTTGAAAAGCCGTTTAACGATAACAAGCTCATGGACAGAGTGCAGGAAGCGCTGGCGCAATCGCGTGCAGCGGGTGTTTCTGCTGCCGTGCATGAACGTCTGGCGACCTTGTCTGCGCGCGAAAAAGAAGTGCTGGAGCTGATTTTGCTCGGCAAAATGAACAAGGTCATCGCAGACGAACTCGGCATCAGCATGCGTACCGTGGAAGTGCACCGCGCGCATGTGTTCGACAAAATGCAAGTCAAAACTGCCGTCGAACTGGCGGGAATCCTGAAGTAGTTTTTAGTAAAAATGGGGGAGTATCCTTGATTTTCACCCTATTCTCCTTGTAAACATTAGGGGTTGAAATATACTCCACCCAGTATGTCTATCTTCACCTTACTCTTTCCTGATTTTAGTTTAATTCTGATCGGTTTCCTGCTCGCCCGCCATTCCCATTGGGGAGGCCATTTCTGGGCTGGCGTCGAAAAGCTCGTTTACTTCCTGCTGTTTCCTGCCCTGCTGTTTTACACCACCGCACGCACACGTTTTGATTTTCATGCGACCGGACATCTGTTGCAGGTCGCCATCATTGCCACGATAGCTGGCATGTTGCTCGGCTGGCTGGCTAAGTATCTGTTTAAAACAGCACCGCGTATTTTTGAATCCGGCGTGCAGACGGCATTCCGCTTCAATTCTTATATTGCGCTGGCGATCGCGTCCCGCCTCGCGGGAGATCAGGGCACCGCGCTGATGGCATTACTGATAGGCTTTCTGGTTCCACTCTGCAATATGGCAGCGGTCTATGCGCTGGCTCATAACAGTGGCCGCTTGCTGAAAGAAATCGCCAGTAACCCACTGGTGGTGGGCACCGCCAGCGGTGTGATCGTCAGTCTGCTGGACATCCCATTGCCGGAAGGAATAGCAGCAACGCTGTCGCGGCTGGGCAATGCCGCCATCGCTCTCGGCTTGCTTGCCGTGGGTGCCGGGATGAAGGTGTCGGCGATACACGAAGCAAAAGGTATCGCCGCCTATTTTCTCTCGGTGAAATTGCTGGCGTTACCGGCGATAGCGCTGGTACTTGGCCGCTGGTTGGAATTGCCAGCTCTGCAATTGCAGATCGCCGTCATTTTCTGTGCGCTGCCGACTGCATCGAGCGCCTACGTGCTGGCGGCGCGCATGGGTGGCAATGGCCCGTTCGTCGCATTTCTGATTTCTGCCAGCACCGTATTGTCAGTACTGACCCTGCCGATCTGGCTGGCGTTGGTGCGATAGCAGCACCACATTTTCACTACGCGCTCAGGCCATGGCAGGCTAGCGCCCAGATCACATGCTCACGCACCATCTCTGACGGATGATCAAGACGCGCGCGTAAGGCCGCCACGATGCCCGCATCGCCGCACATCGTGGTCGCCGCATTACCAAGACCAACCGCGATATTGCGCAACCAGCGTTCATGCCCGATACGACGGATAGGGCTGCCTTCCAGCATGCGCAAAAACTGCTCTTCCGTCCACGCAAACAAATGCACCATGCGCGCATGATCCAAACCATTTCTGACCGCAAAATCATCGACTGCGGCAACTTGCGCAAATTTATTCCACGGACAATGCAACTGGCAATCGTCGCAACCATACACCCGGTTACCGATCAACGACCGGAATTCGATTGGGATACTGCCATGCAGTTCTATCGTCAGATACGACACACAGCGCCGCGCATCGACGGTGTATGGTGCGACTATCGCCTTGGTCGGGCAGACATCGATACACGATGAACACTGACCGCAGTGATTGCCAACTGGCGGGTCAAGCGGCAACGGCAGATCGACCAGTATCTCGCCCAGAAAAAACATAGAACCTGCTTCACGGCTCAATAGCAAGGTATGTTTGCCACGCCAGCCGAGACCCGATTTTTCTGCCAGCGCCACTTCCATTACCGGCGCAGAATCAGTGAAGACACGGAAACCAAACTCACCGATCTGCTGACTGATTTTTTCTGCAAGCTGCTGCAGGCGACTGCGTAAAACTTTGTGATAATCGCGACCGCGCGCATAGATAGAAATCACCGCAGTATCTGCAGTATGCTGTGCTTCCGCAGCGCGCCAGTGCGGATCGGCTGGCAAGTAATTCATGCGTGCCGAAATCACCCTGACCGTTCCAGGCACTAATTCATCCGGGCGACTGCGCTTGGTGCCATGCGCCGCCATATACGCCATATCGCCATGAAAACCGGCGTCCAGCCATTTCTGAAAACCGGTTTCGGTGTGGCTGAGATCAACATCGGCAATACGGATTTCTGCAAAGCCGAGTTCTTTGCCCCAGCTTTTGATCTGTGCGGATAAAGCAGATAAGCTGTCGTCATCCAGATTCACGCGACAAACTCCGGTAAATACACAAGGGCGGGGCAATATGCTATGTTTAGCGAATTCATGAATACGGACTTTGCAGGAAATGTCACATTATAAAACCACACTGCCGGATGAAGCAGCAACGCAGGCATTAGGAAAAAGTCTCGCCCACACATTAGTGCCGGGGCTGGTTATTTTTCTGCACGGCGATCTGGGTGCTGGTAAAACCGCCCTCACCCGCGCCATGATTCACGCCGCTGGTTTTACGGGTAATGTAAAAAGCCCGACTTATACGCTGGCAGAACCGTATCAGGTAAGAATCCAATCGCAAACAACAACGATCATGCATTTTGATCTGTATCGTATGCTGAGCGCCGAAGAATTTCTGGACGCCGGATTCCGCGAAGAGTTTAACGCATCGAATATCTGTATCGTCGAATGGCCAGAAAAAGCAGATGGCGTGCTGCCAGAACCTGATCTGAATGTATTTTTAAGCGTTGCAGGTGATGGTCGTGAGGTAGAATTGCAGGCGTTGTCTGCCAAAGGTATCGCATGTCTCGCATCACTCCAATTCGCCCCCAATCTGTAAGCCAGAAATCCCCATCAGGAAAGCGACGCGCTTTCATTAAAGCTGGCGGCACCCTGCTGCTGTCCGTTTGTGTGCCGCAAGCAGCAAATGCGGCGAAAATTCTTGCTGTCCGGGTCTGGCCTGCCGAAGATTACACCCGCGTCACGCTGGAAAATGATATTGAGCTCAATACCAATTTTTTTACAGTAAAAAATCCTGAGCGCCTGGTGGTTGATATCGAAGGTCTGGAATTAAATCCCACCCTGAAAGAACTGGTGGCGAAGATACAGCCGAATGACCCTTACATCAAGCAGGTGCGGGTTGGTCAGAATAAACCGAACGTTGTGCGCCTGGTGTTCGATTTAAAAGAAGAAATCAGCCCACAGGTATTTACCCTGCAACCCGTTGGTAACTATAAACACAGGCTGGTCTTCGATCTGTATCCAGCCAATCCGGCCGACCCAATTGCCGCGCTGATAGAAAAAGGCGAGTGGCACAAAGACACCCAGACCAGAAGCGTCGCCCCGACCACACCGACTATGGCGGGTGAAGTCAAAGCCGATGGCAAATCTGATCAAAAAGCATCTAAACCGGAACTCATGGCGGAGGCTAAGCCTGACGATAAGTCGGCGCTGAAACACAGCGAAAAAACTGAACCGCATCTGAGTGAAAAATCACCAGACAAATCAGCTGCACCGGCGATGACCCGCATGATCACAATTGCGATTGATCCGGGTCATGGCGGTGAAGATCCCGGCGCCACCGGGCGTGGTGGCAGCCGCGAAAAAGATGTAGTCTTGTCTATCGCCAAACGACTGAAAGCCAAAATAGAACAACAACCGAATATGCGCGTGATGCTGACGCGGGATGCAGATTATTTTGTGCCATTGAACGTCCGGGTACAAAAAGCCCGCGCGGTGCAGGCCGATTTATTCATGTCGGTGCATGCCGACGCGTTTGTGAATTCATCTGCGCGTGGTTCGTCGGTGTTTGTTTTATCCGATAAAGGTGCGAGTTCAACCGCCGCACGCTGGCTGGCGGATAAAGAAAATGCGGCCGATCTGATCGGCGGCGTGAACATCAAAAATCACGACAAACAGCTCGCCAGCGTATTACTCGATTTATCCACAACGGCGCAGATCAACGATAGTTTAAAACTCGGCAAAGTTGTGCTGACAGAAATCAGCGGTATCAATAAATTGCACAAAGGCTCAGTGGAACAAGCCGGATTTGCGGTACTGAAAGCTCCGGATATTCCCAGCATATTGATAGAAACGGCGTTTATTTCGAATCCGGAAGAGGAAGCAAAACTGACCGATGACGCCTATCAGGATCAGATGGCGGATGCGGTGATGAAAGGGATTAAGAAATATTTTTCGAAAAATCCGCCACTGGCAAAAAGCCGACTGACCTGAGCCATCATCCGCAACAGAGTTAACGAAATCATGCCCGACGATTTCGCCGGGCATTTTTTATTCTGCCTGTGCGCTGGAATCGCAGCCAACGCCAGCGGCGATCCAGCGACGGACTCTGCGCGCAAACCAGGCCTGCCAGCGTAGCGGAAGCCAGCGCAGGTACTGTGCAGGCTGAGTCAGCATGCCGCAGCGGTAGGACATTGAAGCCTGATCCCATAATAAGGCACGGCAACTTCCATGCCGCTGCCACAAAAAAACAAGCGCCACCGGGCAAGGCTCGGCAGCGCAGCAAACACCACAGCCATTACAGGCCAGGCCGACTTCTGGTTTCAACGGCGCTTGCTGGCGTAGCCAGATCAGCGTCGATGAAGTCGGCTTTTTCACAATCGTCAGGCCGCTTTACGCAAGCGTTTCAGCATTTTCCACAATGCCCCCAGCAACAGAGGCACAATCGCGGCCCCCACCCCCACCAGTACGATGGCATTCAGATTTTTCTGTATGAAAGGAATGTTACCGAAGAAGTAACCGCTCATGACCAGAGATAATATCCATAACAACGCACCAAGCACATTGAAGAACTGGAAAGTACGGTGCGTCATATCGGAGATACCTGCCACGAAAGGCGCAAAGGTGCGCACGATAGGCACAAAGCGCGCCAGTACAACGGTTTTACCGCCATGCTTTTCGTAAAATTCATGGGTCTTTTTCAGCGCCGCCTTATCTATCCAGCGATAGTCGTGCGCCATGACTTTGTGACCAATCAGGCTGCCGATCCAGTAGTTAATCGTGTTGCCGGAGATCGATGCAAGCAGCAATAAACCAACCAGCAGCCAGGGGTTCATCGCTCCCGTCGCGCAAAAAGCGCCAGCAATAAACAATAATGAATCGCCGGGTAAAAATGGAAAAATCACAAAGGCAGTCTCACAAAAAACAATCGCAAATAAAACGACATAAACCAGCGTTCCGTATTCAGCAATCACCATCCCCAACATCTTATCGACATGCAAAATCATGTCTAACAGTTGCATGAAATCCATTATTGTTCCAGTCAAAGAAATCGCGGCAATCATACACTAAGCCGCATTACACGCAAGACAGCGCAGGTATAATCTCGCGATGAATCCGAATTCCTCTCCTTACCGTCCGATTCAGGCGCTGCCTGATAACCTGATCTCTCAAATTGCTGCCGGCGAAGTCGTCGAACGGCCGTCTGCCGTCGTCAAGGAAGTGCTTGAAAACGCGCTGGACGCGGGAGCCAGCAGCATCACCATCCGGCTCGAAGAAGGCGGCGTCAAACGGATAGCGATCAGCGATAACGGACGCGGCATACCGCAAGAGCAATTGCCACTCGCCGTGGCACGTCATGCAACGTCGAAAATCGCCTCGCTGACGGAGCTGGAAAATGTCGCGACCCTGGGATTTCGCGGCGAAGCGCTCGCCTCCATCGCCTCGGTTTCCTTGCTTACGCTAACGACACGCACCGCCGATGCGCCGCATGCGTGGCAAATTGAAAATGGCAAGGTAAGCCCTGCATCCGGCGCACCGGGTACCACCGTTGATGTGCAGGATTTGTATTACAACACCCCGGCCCGCCGGAAATTTTTAAAATCAGAACAAACCGAGTTTGGTCATTGCGCTGAAGTCGTTCGCCGTATTGCGCTGGCGCGCCCCGACGTCTCGTTTTCCCTCACACATAATGGCAAAGCGGTTGATCACTGGAATGTCAGCGCAATTGATAAGCGCAGCGCGCAGATACTTGGTGATGCATTTTCCAGCGCGCGTCTGCCACTCGATGAAAGCGCGGGGCCATTGCGCCTGCATGGTTTTGTCGGTTTGCCGACGGCCTCTAAAGCGCGTGCCGATGCACAATTTTTTTATGTGAACGGTCGCTTTGTCCGTGACAAATTATTGACCCATGCGGTGCGCGCTGCCTATCAGGATGTGTTGCATGGCGATCGTTATCCATCTTATGTCCTGGCGCTTGATCTTGATCCGGCACTCGTTGATGTGAACGTTCATCCATCAAAAATTGAAGTGCGGTTTCGCGATAGCCGCGCCGTTCATCAATTTGTATTTCATGCCGTCAGCCGTGCACTGGCGCAGACATCTGCCACCGCTTTCGGCACCGTTCCGGCCCCCGCCACCGCAGCATCGGCGTCGTCCGTATTAGCAGAAAAAGCAATGCCTTGGATTGCCGGTGAACAAACAACGTTTGCGGCACAATTTGCAACGCCGTCCCCCTATACGAATGCCGGCAGCAGCACGCCGAATGCTTACGATCAATGGGGTCGCAATCAGACAGGTAGCGGTAACGGTGTCGCGCAGACGCTGCAAAGTTATGGCGCCATGTTCAGCGACAGTTCCCGCGCAGAAAATACCGTGCCAGCACAAGCACTACCAGAGGATGAGCATCCTTTAGGCTTTGCGCTGGCACAACTACACGGTGTGTATGTACTCGCACAAAACAGCAAAGGTCTGGTACTGGTAGATATGCATGCAGCGCATGAACGCATCTTGTATGAACAGCTCAAGAATGCGCTCGATGAAAACGCCATGCCTGTGCAACCGATGCTGATACCGGTGACCTTTTATGCTGACGCAATTGAAGTCGGCACTGTCGAAGAACATCAGGACACATTAAAAGCACTGGGGTTTGACATGGCGGCGATATCGCCCACCACGCTGGCGGTGCGCGCCGTTCCAGCATTGCTTAAAAATGCCGATGCACAATCACTCGCACGAGACGTATTGCGTGAAGTGCGCGAATTCGGCGGTTCACGCGTCTTGATTGACAGACGCAATGAATTGCTCGGCACCCTCGCCTGTCATACAGCGGTGCGTGCCAATCGCAGCCTCACCGTTCCGGAAATGAATGCGCTGTTGCGTCAGATGGAGCAAACGGAGCGAGCTGATCAGTGCAATCATGGGCGACCAACATGGGTGCAACTTGGTCTGAACGATCTCGATAAAATGTTCTTGCGTGGCCAGTAAATTCTAACCATCGTGAACTATCAACACCGTTACCAACGACATTAATTATAAAAACGGAATTAGCATGAACACCTCGAATGCCGCCAACGTCATCGCGATCATGGGACCGACCGCATCCGGCAAAACGGCTGCCGCGCTGGAAATCGCCAAACACATTCCTTCCGAAATTATCTCTGTTGATTCAGCACTGATTTATCGCGGCATGGATATCGGCACGGCCAAACCCTCTGCCGAGGAACTCGCCAGCGCGCCACACCATCTGATCGATATTATTGATCCGGTGGAATCGTATTCCGTCGCGCAATTCCGTAAAGATGCAGAAAGACTGGTCGCTGATATTCAGGCGAGAGGTAAATTGCCCATCCTCGTTGGCGGCACCATGATGTATTTCAATGCGCTGAAACACGGACTCGACGATCTGCCCGGTGCCGATCCCGCGTTACGTGCCGAACTGGATGCGGAAGCAGAACGCATAGGCGTACCGGGTTTGCATGCGCGTCTGGCGACCCTCGACCCTGAAACGGCCGCACGGCTGAATCCCAATGACAGTCAGCGTATCCAGAGAGCACTGGAAATCATCACACTGAGCGGACAGTCGATGTCTGCACTACTCGCCCGCCAAACTAAAACCGGGCCAGCGTTCGACATACTGCCAATTTCACTGGAACCCTCCGATCGCAGCGTTCTGCATGAACGTATTGCAAGCCGCTTCGATCTGATGCTGCAAAACGGCTTTTTAGATGAAGTAAAACAGTTAAAACAACGGCAGGATTTACACGCAAATCTGCCATCGATACGCTGTGTCGGCTATCGTCAGGCATGGGATTACCTTGATCATCTCTGCACTTACGAAGAGATGCGGGAACGCGGCATTATCGCCACCCGCCAGTTAGCTAAACGCCAACTCACCTGGTTACGCTCCATGCCAGAGCGCATATTGATAGACTGCCTGAGCCAGAATCCATCAAAACAAATCCTGCATCTGGTACAGCAGGAAATGGCAAGAAAGTAGTCAAGAAGCAGCAATTCAACGCTTATTTCATGAAAAACCGCTTGTTTTTTTGCAAAATACCCGATCGATTCCATAAAAAACAGATGCCTGGTATTGACACCAGAACAGCCAACTGACATAATCTAAGGCTTCTTGGTGATATAGCTCAGCTGGTTAGAGCACAGCACTCATAATGCTGGGGTCGGTGGTTCAAGTCCACCTATCACCACCAATGAATTCAAGGACTTACGCTTAAAACGTAAGTCCTTTTTCATTTCTAGACAATATTTGCTACAAATAGTTTTCTCAAATTTTCAATTCTTCGCTATACCTTGCTCTGGAAGAATTTACAGCCAAGCCTCATATATAAGAATACACTTTGCTTTATCATGGAATAGTTCTTGGCTTAACTTTTAACACCATCCACAGCTAATAATAGCTATACACTTATTCGGTATTTCATGATCTTCGCCTCATTCATTGCAGTGTATAGTTAAGCATGTTATGTGATTGAATTTAATTAATCTAACAATGAAGAATAATATTCAAAGATAAATGGAGTAAGTTGCGTGACTAAAATAGAAAGCTACACAGAACAGCTAACTAGAGATGAGATGCATTTCTCTTTAGGAGATAATAACTTTGGCTATGTCTATCCACAGGGCAACATTCATGACATTACTAAGATAAAAAAACTCTTATCCAAAGCTGGAGGCAAGCCTTCTGAATGTGAACTTGATGATTATTCCAAAGGTGGATTAGGTAGTGCTAAACCGGAATACGTTATTACATACAAACATGATCCAAACACTATCATTGTTATTGAATGTAAAAAGCAAGCTAAAAAACATGCAACCAAAGATTTAAACAAACCGAATAGCTTTGCTGTTGACGGCGCACTCTACTACGCGAAATTTCTTAAGCAAGAATATAACATTATTGCAATTGGCATAAGTGGAACTGAAAAAGAGAAAGCAGCACTAGATGTATACTATTGGCCAAAAAGTCAAGAAAAGCCAATCTATCAAAAGAAACTTCATGGTATTTTTCTAACACCGGAAAACTATCTAAAAGCAATTAATGGAGAAAAAATTGCTAAAAGTTATTCCCTTAATGAAATTCGTGAAACTGCTATTGATTTCCATAATCGCTTGCGCACCATTAAAGTTACGGAAAAGCAAAAGCCTATATTCATTGCCGGAATTTTAATAGCGCTCGAAGACCCGGACTTTGCTAGGGATTATATTAATCTTTCCAGCTTTAGCTCATTAATAAATGCGTTGGGAAATGCTATTGATAATGTCTTAGATAACAGTGATATATCAAAATCCAAACGAGACAATATTAAAGCCTCCTTCAAATCTATTGGCCAAAATGAGAAACTAAAACAAATCCCTATTGGGTCGGACAATTCAATAGCTTGGTATATAGAACAACTTGAAATGAAAATCAAACCAATGATGAATAGTGCAGATTCATCATTAGATGCTCTTGGGGTTTTTTATCATGAATTTGTTAAGTATAGTGGTGGGGACGGAAGTGGTTTAGGAATTGTGTTGACACCTCAACATCTAACGGAGTTTATGTGTGAGCTTGCCGAAATTAATGAAGATAGCTATGTAGCAGACATATGCTGTGGTAGCTCGTCATTCTTGGTTTCTGCCATGAATCACATGTTCAAGAAAACTTCGGACCCTCATAAGTACGAAAACATCAGAAAACATCAACTTCATGGCATAGAGTTAGACCCAGACTTATATGTACTCGCAATTGCCAACATGATTATCCGAAAGGATGGAAAATCCAATATTATTCATGGAGATTGTTTTTCCGACACTACGACCAAGACGTTACTTGAATCGGCAAAATTAAGAATAGATAGAGATGGCAAGGTTCAAAATGACAATATTGGTTTAACAGCTGGATTACTGAATCCTCCATACTCACAAAAAGACCACGTCGAACTTGAATTTGTTGAGAGACTGTTAAAAATACTTGTTAAAGGTTCAAAGGCGGCTGTAGTTGTACCAATGTCTTGCGCAATAGGTACTAAATTCAAAGATGTTAGAAAAAGATTGTTTGACAAACACACATTAAAAGCTGTTTTCTCTATGCCTGATGATATCTTTTATCCTACAGGTACAAATGTGTGCGTTATGGTATGGGAGGCTCATAAACCCCATGATTCCTCAGTAAAAACATTTTTTGGCTACTGCAATGATGACGGATTTGTTAAGCGAAAAAAACTAGGTAGAGTTGATGCGTTTGCAACTTGGGAAGAAATAAAGTCAAAATGGCTTAAGCTTTATAAAAACTCAGAAGTAACTGACGGCTTATCAGCAAAAAAGGAAGTAACTCATTCTGATGAGTGGCTAGCTGAAGCTTACATGAACACAGATTATTCTAGATTGTCACAATGTGATTTTGAAAAAACAGTTCGCGAATATTTATCTTATCTGGTTAAATTTGGATCAACCAATTTATCGTCTAATTTTGAAAAAGATAATATTAGTATCCCATTAAACATAGAAAACTGGAGAGAATTTAGTCTAACGGATCTTTTTACTTTCTCAAGAGGCTCAAGACTTACTAAGGAAGACAGAATAGCTGGAAAATTACCTTTAGTAACTGCAGGAGAGTCTGACTTAGGAGTTAAAGATTTCATCTTAAATGAAGATCAAAAAATCTTTAAAGAGGCAATTACAGTTGATATGTTCTGTAATACGTTTACGCACGTAAGCGAATTTTGCTGTGATGATAACGTAATTGCATTGAAAGCAAAATCTGATATGAGCAAATATGCGATGCTATTTATAAATACCGTAATACAAAAAGATAAATATCGCTATCAATACGGGAGGCAATACAGACAAAAAAATCTTATAAAACATAAAATAGTTTTACCAGTTAATCCATCGGGAGAACCTGATTGGAGCTTTATGGAAAGTTACATAAAAGCATTGCCTTACGCTGATAGGATTTAGTTATTTATTAATTCCTAAGATAACCTATAACCTCACAACATGACGTTGATAAAGCAATTAAAATTACCCGCAATGTTAATTGTGTTAAATCTGTCAAAAATGATATGCGCATCAAATAGGCTGTCTAAAAAACGAGCCTGCGTTCCATGCTCTGAAGTACGCCATGAATCGAGGAAGCTTGACACCCCGGCAAGCAAAATATAGTATCGGGCACTCATCATGATGGAGTTTGCAATTAAGTAGGTCTGACTCGTTTTTGAGACACGGAAAATATCCGCATCACGCTTTAGCTGATGCGGTTTTTTTATGTCAATAAAAAATGTGATATTTTCAACTTATGCAACAGCCGTTATGGGTCGCCAGCCCGCGCGCATGGTTTCGTTTCAATCACTACTTCGCTTGTTATGTCTGCCCGATACACTCAACCTAAGCTCTCCCTTCTATTTCTCGCTTTGCTCGCCCAGTTGAATCAGGCTTCGGCACAACAGTCCACAGATCCGGGCATTCAGAACGGCGGCAATTTACAATTCATCGGCGAAAATTCGCGCATCGGCATCGGCTATCAAAATGGTGGCGCATTTACGGGCGAACTGTTTGGTGTGTTATCAGACTCAGGGACAAATGTCTGGCTGGGTGAAGTATGGCTGAGCAATAAATCGGGTGGCGGCAAACTGAGTTACCACTCGCAACAACAAAATTCTGTCGTTAAATATTTTGCGGCAATCGACCAGAATGAGCTGAAGGATAAAAAACTCAGCATCGGTATTGGCCAGGAAAATCAGGACTGGTTTGGTCATGTCTATGCCAGTTACAGCCCCGGTAACAAACGGCTGTTGCAAAACACGCTGACAACAACGATTACAGAACAAAACGGCAATGACGCCGGGCGCGGATATATTGATACCATCACCACAATCACAAACACGCGTCTGTATGAGCGCGCCTATGATTATGGCGTTGGCGCCCGCGCGGGACACTACTATACGGAAAATGCCGTGCGTGTCAGCGCCGGGCTTGATTACGAATGGGGTAAAGCCAGCAGCAAACAAATCGGCGTGAGCTTCACTGCGGAAAAGTTCTTTGTTGGTACGCCGCACAGTCTGGCACTGCAAGTTGGTCAGTATCGCAAATCGGGTGATTTCGACAGCCAACAAAATGATCGCCGGATTAATCTGATGTATCGCTATAGTTTTGGCGGTTCCAGTAGTCGCTTTGAGCAAAAATATAGGATGGTTGAAGTACCCGCCGCACCAACAGCTCCGACTATTATTCCTGCCAGAACCGAGCAGCGCCTGGTCAAAACAACGACCACCATGACTGGTGATGCGTTCTTTAAAATCGATAGCGCCGGGTTGACGGATTTTGCAAAACAGGAATTAGCGAAAATCGCTGAAACCTTGAAAAAATATCCGCATGAAGGCAATGTCAGAATTACCGGACATACCTGCGATATTGGCTCTGTCAGCTACAACCAAAAACTGTCGTTATCACGTGCGGTGGCGGTGCGGGATTACCTGATCTCTTTGGGTGTGGTAAATACCGATGAAGTTGTGGTTGAAGGCAAAGGCAAGCTGGAGCCTAAGTACCCAGCAACCAAAGAAACGCGCGAAAAAAATCGCCGGGTGGATCTCGAGTTTGTCAGCCGCATCGATAAAACTGAAGTCATAGAAATACCAGAACAGGTTCTGCCTGCGCCTGCGGTGGAAGTCACTTACAAACGCGAGGATATTTCTCAGGAGCCGGCATGGATACGCAGGGCACTGCGTAACTCGGTAGAGCATAAGCGCACAGTCGATACGTATCGCTATCAGGAAAAAACTCAAACCGAAACTAAAACCAGAAATTACCTGAATCGCGCGCCACAAGCGGCAAGCGACAGCGCCAGCACACAGCAAAATCAATCCGTCGTGATCGACGTTTTAAGTAACGACGCTGACCCGGATTCGGATGCAATCACTATCAGCACGGTCGGCAATGCTGCGCACGGAACGGCGACGATACAATCGCAAAAAATTCTCTATGTTCCGCATCCCGATTACAGCGGTAATGACAGCTTCACGTACACCATCAACGATGGTCGTGGCGGACAATCCACCGCGCAAGTCAATGTCAGCGTTGCCGCTGCGAATAAGGCACCAGTCGCGAATGACGATACATTCACCGTCCCGGGTAGTTCGGACATCGTTCTTGATTTGCTCGCGAACGACCGTGACCCTGATGGCGATCCATTAACCATTTCTGCAATTACCGCTTTATCCGGAAACAACGGCAGCGTCCGTATTTCCGGTAACAAGGTCGTTTTCACTCCGGGCAGCAATTCTTTACCCGGTAGTTTCCAATATACGATCAGCGATGGTCGCGGTGGAAAAGCAAGTGCACAAGTCACTCTCAACGTCATTGCTCCTCCGGTAAATAACGCACCTATCGCCAGAAATGATTCCTTCATCGTTCCCGGTACCACTGAAACAACGATCGATCCACTCGCCAACGACAGCGACCCCGATGGCGATCCTTTGACACTCGTGTCGGTCACACCGATGGCAGGAAATACGGGCACACTCCGCATCTCAGGTAACAAGGTGATTTTCTCGCCGTTCGGCAGCTTTATACGCGACAGTTTTCAGTACACCATCAGCGATGGCAAAGGAAAAACGGCAACGGCGACGGTGACCCTGGTCGATCCCTGATTTATGCTGCGCTTAAACTAAAAAGACAAACAAGAGACTCCTTTGTTTGTCTTTTTTCTTGATATCACGCAGTGCATCGTCAGCCAATCAGGATTATGATAGTCTCCCAGACAACTGTCGCGCATCTCCCATGGGCATTTTTTATACTCCTGTTGATATCGGCTTATGCATTTTTGCAATGCTGGTCGCACTGGTTCTGCTGGGAGTGGAAATTCGCAAAATCCCCTGGCAGCGCTTGCAGGAACCTACCGTTTTTTCCGCCTGGTGTGCCAGCATCATTGTGCTGATACTGCTATGGCGTATGCGCGTTCCCGTTCATAACGATCTGCATCTTCATCTGATGGGGGTCGCCTTATTTGCACTGATGTTTGGCAGATCACTGGCGATCTTAGGAATTGCAGTTGCCACGCTGGCATACACCGCAGAATACGATGGTATATGGCTGAATCTCGGTGCGAATATTCTTGTACTGGCGGTTTTCCCCAGTTATCTGAGTGAACTGATACTGAACAAAACCCGCCAGTATTTACCTCATCACATGTTTGTGTATTTGTTTGGTAACGGCTTCTTTGGCTCACTAGTCGTCAACGCCAGTGCGGGCCTACTCGCTCTGACAGCGCACATGCTGCTCGCACCAGTGAAAATCATCCCTGGCGACGCAATTGCCTACATGCTGTTACTGACGTGGGGTGAAGCTTTTTTAGTTGGTTTTCTGACTACAATTTTTGCAGTTTATCGCCCTGAATGGCTATTCACTTTTGATGACAAAATTTATCTGACCGGGAAATAATTTCCTCATTTCCCAGCATTGTCTCAGATTGCCTCGGATGCTCAGGCACGACAGAACCGACACAAATTGTGTGATCTGCCACACCTGTAGACATTCTTAACGCGTACCGAACCAGGTGCCAAACGCTGGTAATTCCAAGGTCTTGCTGTTCAGTGTTCCGGGCAAATTGTAGCCCGTGAGCAGCATTGCTCCTGCCACTTCCGGCCATACAAAATTAACAGCCTGATCGCCTAAATTAAATGCGGCAAAAATTGTCGGCTCGCCATCAAGCTGACGACAAAACGCTAATACAGGTTCCGGCGCGTCAAAAAAATGAATCTCGCCGAGCATCAGTTGTCGATGCTGCTTGCGCCAGCGCCATATGTGACGCGCATACGTCAAAGCAGAATCCGGATCTTGTTCCTGCTGCGATACCGCAACAGCGATATGTTCAGCTGGCACTGGCAACCACGGCTTACCGCTGGTAAATCCGCCATGCGGCTGATCGGTGCGCCATGGCATAGGAGTGCGACAGCCGTCGCGCCCTTTGAATTCCGGCCAGAAGGTAATTCCATAAGGATCCTGTATATCCTCATACGCAATATCAGCCTCGGTCAGCGCCAGCTCATCCCCCTGATACAGACATGGGGTGCCCTTCAGCGCTGCCTGCAGTGCCATCATCATTTTTGCAAACTGCGGTGTAGCTGCATCGCCGCCCCAACGTGACATCACGCGCACCACGTCGTGATTACCTACCGACCACGAAACCCAGCCACCTTTCACCCGCGCTTCAAACTCCTCTACCTGAGTGCGGATATATGCCGCAGACACGTCAGGCGTCAGTAAATTGAAGCTGTACGCCATATGCAGTTTATTGTCGTCGGCGGTGTATTCAGCCATGACGCCGAGCGAGTCATCGGCACCGACCTCACCGATCGCGATCGCGCCGTATTCATTCAGCAGACTGCGCATTTTTTCCAGAAAAGCGATATTCTCGGGCTGCGTCTTGTCATAAATATGCGACTGCATACCGTAAGGATTATTGTCTTGCACCGTCTTGGTATCGCGCTTAGTGGCCGGAGGATTACTACGCAAAGAACGGTCGTGAAAATGAAAGTTACAGGCATCGAGGCGGAAACCATCAACGCCACGTTCCAGCCAGAAACGCATGTTGTCCAAATGCGCCTGCTGTACATCAGGGTGATGAAAATTCAGATCTGGCTGACTCGTCAGAAAATTATGCAAATAATATTGACGGCGGCGCGCATCCCATTGCCAGGAAGAACCGCCAAAAACAGAGAGCCAGTTATTCGGCGGCGATCCATCTGCCTGCGGATCTGCCCACACATACCATTCCGCCTTGGGATTATCCCGGCTTTGACGGCTTTCCACGAACCATGGATGCTGATCCGAACAATGCGACAGCACCTGATCAATCATGACTTTCAAACCCAATGCATGCGCCCGTTCGAGCAAACGGTCAAAATCACTCAGCGTCCCGAACAAAGGATCAACATCACAGTAATCTGCCACGTCGTAACCAAAGTCTTTCATCGGTGAAGTAAAGAATGGTGAAATCCAGACGATGTCCACGCCTAGCTGTGCGATGTAATCCAGTTTTGCAGTAATGCCTGGCAAATCGCCGACACCATCATCATTGGTATCCAAAAAACTGCGCGGATACACCTGATAAATCACCGCTTCGCGCCACCACTGCGAATGGGAATCAGATTGCTGAACGGAATTACCTGAGATCGATGTAGGAGACATAGTAAGCAAGAATAAAGAACAATACGGCATCAGTGCGTAGCGTGATCAGCGAGCGATAATTTTTCCGCCAATATCGCAGACACGCCCAGAAACGCAGGGTATTCCGCAGTGATAAGGAAGGTCGGAATAGCCGCCAGATAATTTGCAAACCGCCCTTTCGCCTCAAAACGCTGACGGAAAGACGATTGCATAAATAAGTCACCAAGACGCGGCACAATGCCGCCACCAATATAAACGCCGCCGGTCGCACCTAAAGTGATGGCAAGATTGCCAGCCGCTGTTCCCAGCATGCCACAGAAATGGGCAACGGTCTGGCGACATCTGGCGCAACTGCCGTCCAATGCCCGACGACTGATATCGGCGGCAGACAAACTGGCATCCGCACCGTCTGCATGTAATTCACCCAGCGCGCGATAAATAATTTCCAAGCCCATACCCGAGATTAAGCGTTCAGCGGAAACATGCGGAAATTCCCGCCAGATCACTTTCAATAAATCGACCTCTGCCGCATCGGCCGGAGAAAAGCTGGCATGCCCGCCTTCGCTGCTAAGAGGAATCCATTGCTTGCCAGCGGGGACGATACCGGAGACGCCGAGACCGGTACCAGGTCCGATTAAGCCTATTACCCGCTCTGGCTGCGCCCGCCCACCACCGATCTGTACGCGCTGATGATTTTCCAGGTAAGGCAAAGCCATCGCCAAGGCCGTAAAATCATTCACGACTAATAATGTCTGCAAATGCAAGGCATCGCGCAAGGCCTGAATAGAGAACGCCCAGTGATGATTTGTCATGCTGATCTGATCGCCATTAACCGGATTCGCAATCGCTATCGCTGCATGCTGAACAGGCTGCTGACAGATTCTTTGTACTGCATCGCTTTGCAGGTAGGCAGAGATCGCCAGATGCAATGTAGCGTAATCATTACACGCCAGTACAGCCACAGCCTCAAAGCGATGCGGCTCAGTTTCCAGCGCAAAACGCGCATTCGTCCCACCGATATCGGCAAGCAAACGTGGCGATGTGTAGTTTTGTTTTTTTAAATCTTGCACTGACTTCTCACCATTAGTATGAATAAGCTCAAATTGAAAAAATTTCTGAACAAGTTCAGATAAATTTATGTAACAATACTACATTCATCAAATATACCTGTCTAATATTTTTTAACTTACCAGACAAAATTTGTTGATTAATAACGCAAACCTATAGAAAACAAAGATTTTCTGGCGATATTCAAAAAATACTAAATGTAGTTGAACTACTTATTTGGAGACAAAAGTGCAGATAAGCAAGCACATCGTGTTGCCTTCGCCTGTACCAATCAGAACAAGAGCCGGACTGATCGCCTGTGTCAGCGCCTTAGCCTTATTCTTTTCGAATGCCACTTGCTCTGCAACATTGGCAGATACGGCAGATTCTGCACAAATCAACGCAAAGACAACTCCGCTTACCAGCACACCTGACGTACGCGATTGCGATCACCCATCGCATCAGACCATCCTGAATAAGACATCTATCCGGTCAGACGCCCGCGCCTACTGGCTCAAGCGCGACTTTATCCAATGGCCAGGGAAAGACCCAAAAGGGACATTCGCCCTCTATGCATCAGCCAGTGGAAAACTGCGCATACAAAAAGGCTTGCCTGTCAGCGATGCCGATCTGAGAATCAGCACGACTACTCCAACTGCCACAACTACGGCTCTGCCAACAGACATCCGGCAACGATACAAGTTCATCGGCGAAGGTGCTTTGCTCAGGCATTCGCTGTCCGCGCAGACACTGGCAAATATACTCGCGCAACAGTTGATTCTGGTTCAGGAAAACGAGCGTGGCGAAGTCATTGATTTCACCTCTGTACAAATCGCCGGTGTGATCGATGATCTGTATCAGACAGCTACTGAAGAGACAAAACTTGGTGTCACTGTGACCGCCTCGTCTGCTGATGGCAGCGCGCGGGCAAGTACCAACTTCCGTTTATGGGCGCCAACGGCACAACACGTCAGTGCCTGCATATATAAGACGGGATCTAGCCATGCCAACGCACTGCTACCAATGACTCTGGATAAACGTACAGGCATCTGGGTAAGCGCAATAAATAAGGATGTGAGCGGCAGCTATTACCGCTATCTGGTCGATGTCTTCGTTCCAGGCGCAGGGCTGATACGCAATCGCGTCACAGATCCTTATTCCATCAGCCTGAGCAGCGATTCGCGCCGCAGTTATATCGCCGACCTGCAAAATTCTGCGCTGAAACCGGCGGGTTGGGATCAGCACAAAATACCCGAGCGGGTAAAAAATCCGACAGACATGGCAATTTATGAACTGCATGTGCGCGATTTTTCCATCAACGATAAAACCGTACGCCCCGCCTACCGTGGCAAATATCTGGCCTTTACCGAACCGGCATCGGCTGGCATGCGTCATCTGCGAGCACTCAGCGAAGCGGGTATCACCGATATCCACTTATTACCGATTTTCGATATTGCCACCATTCCCGAGCGTCACTGCATCAGCCCTAACGTCAGCGGAGGCGCAGACAGCTTGCGTCAGCAAGCGACCATCAATGCGCAGGCCGGTAAAGACTGCTTCAACTGGGGCTACGATCCCTACCACTACAATGCGCCCGAAGGCAGTTATGCCAGCAATGCTGACGATGGTGCGACGCGTATTCTTGAACTGAGAAAAATGGTCATGGCGCTGCATCAGGCTGGTCTGCGGGTCGGTATGGATGTTGTCTATAACCATACGGCGTTTGCGGGGCAACATCCACAATCCGTCCTTGATCGTATCGTTCCCGGCTATTACCACAGACTGAACGCGCAAGGAGAAGTTGAAGATTCCACTTGCCAGCCCTGCGGCAACACGGCGACCGAAAACCGCATGATGGCAAAGCTGATGAGTGATTCCGTCAGGCTATGGGCGCGTGAATATAAGATGGATTCGTTTCGTTTTGATCTGATGGGGCATCAGCCTCGCGCGGCCATGGATGAAATAAAAGCAGCATTGCAGACTGATAATGGCAGAGAGATACAACTGATAGGCGAAGGCTGGAATTTTGGTGAAGTAGCGAACGGCGCGCGCTTTATTCAGGCATCTCAGTTAGCATTGAATGGCAGTCAGATCGGCACCTTCAGCGATCGTGCCCGCGATGCCATTCGCGGTGGCGGGCATGGCGACAATGCCGCTGCCATCGTACAAAACAAGGGGTATATCAATGGCTTACTGGAAGCCGCTGGCGCATCGCCAGCACTATTAAACAATACAGTGCAGCGTAGTGCAGACATGGTGCGGGTAGGCTTGGCTGGCTCAATTGCGAACTATGTCATGCAGACCGCAGATGGTCAGACGAAAAAACTCAGCGAGATTGCATACAACGATCAGCCTGCCGGTTACGTCAGTTCACCTGCAGAAGTCGTTAATTATGTTGAGAATCACGATAACCATACTCTGTTTGACATCAATGCATTCCGGCTCCCCCTCACAACGAGTCACGAAGACCGCGCCAGAGTACAGATACTTGGCTTAGGGTTGACGGCATTCAGCCAAGGCATTGCGTATTTTCATGCAGGATCAGACATCCTGCGTTCCAAATCGCTGGATGGCAACAGCTACAATTCCGGTGATTGGTTCAACCGGCTGGACTGGACGTATCAACAAAATTATTTCGGCACCGGGCTGCCACCAGAAAAAGATAACGCACGTTTTTACTCCATCATGCGCCCACTGCTGGCCGATCAGCGGATCAAGCCACGGCCGCAGGATATTGCCATGAGCCGCGATGCGTTTCGCGATCTGCTGAGAATACGCAGCAGCTCTGCATTATTTCGCCTGTCCAGCAGCGCAGATATACAGCAGCGGCTGCGCTTCTTTAATACAGGCCCGGAACAAAATCCGTCCGTCATCGCCGCCCATCTGAATGGCGAACATCTGAGCCCAGCTCACTTTAAAGCAGTGATGTATTTTTTTAATGTCAGCAAGCAGGAACAGCGCTTAGTCATTCCGGAACAACAAGGTCGCCACTTTCAACTGCATCCGGTACACCTGATGCATGGTGCTGGCGATCAGCGCATTGCCAGTGAAGCGCACTTTGTCAGCGAGAGTGGCAGCTTCATTCTCCCGGCGCTTAGCGTGGTTTGTTTTGTCGAGCTCAACTGAAATTGCCATCATCACAAAATCATGATCGTGCTACCGATATTAAGGCCTATATTTTTTCAGTCATCAAACAAAAGCAAAAAAGGCAACAAAGTGGACTGACTGGCGAATCCAACGCTGGTCAGCACTGGCAATAAAGAGGTATTAACAACAAAAAAAGGGACTATATGCAAAAAAAATCTGTCTTTGCTACAAAAAATATGAAAACTTTTCAGGCAGCAGACGAAATTTTTTATTCAACAGAGGTTATTATTAGCGCCTTCGTATTCTTAGCTTAAGGAGACAGTCGGAATGGATTTTTCAGATCGCCAGCAAGAGCCGGGCAAGAAGTTCCTGGGCATAGGGCTGGTCATAGCGTTTCACGTAGTGCTGGTGTATGCACTGCTCAATGGCTTGGGTACCAAGCTCATCGAAATC